>JAPYPT010000213.1 GCA_029937535.1 Alphaproteobacteria bacterium | reverse complement strand
GGCTTGAACAATATAGCAGGAAGCGGAAATTCATTCCGCCTTCGCATTAGTCTTTGGACTAGGACAACTCAGATGGGGAATATACCATGAGCATTGCCGCACTAAGCCGCTTTTCCGGCAAAAAAGACGGGTCGAATGTTGACCTGCAGTTTGAAGAAATGATCGACGCGTTACCGACCGCCGTCATGGCCTGCAATCCGGAGGATTTGCGGGTCATTTACATGAACCGGCAGTCGCGCGAAACGCTGAAGGAAATTGAACATCTGCTGCCGATGAAGGCGGATGAAATCATGGGACAATGCATTGATGTGTTCCATAAACATCCCGAGCATCAGCGCAAAATGCTGGGCAACCCGGCGAACCTGCCTCACCGGGCAAAAATTCAACTTGGCGACGAATGGCTGGATCTGCACGTCTCCGCCGTACATGACAAGCAAGGCAATTATATTGCCGCAACCGTCGCCTGGTCCGTGATTACCGAACAGGTGAAGCATGAGGCGGAAACGGCGAAGCTGATGCAGATGCTGGATCAAATGCCCATCAACGTGATGTTGGCGGACAAGGAAACGTTCGAGATCAACTATATCAACCAGACCTCCATCGACACCTTGACGCCGTTGAACCATATGCTGCCCGTCCCGGCCGACCAACTGCTGGGGCAATGTATTGATATTTTCCACAAAAACCCCGCCCATCAACGCCAGATGCTGGGTGATCCCAAAAACCTGCCCCATCGCGCCTTAATCAAATTGGGCGATGAGTCGCTGGACTTGAGCGTGTCGGCCTTGACCGATCAGGACGGCAACTACATGGGCCCGATGCTGAGTTGGAGCCTGGTAACCCAGAATATCAATCTGGCCAACCAGGTGACCGAGATCGCCGAAGCTGTATCCTCCGCGGCCGAGGAAATGTCCTCGACATCGAAGGCCATGCAGGAATCGGTTGAGCAGGCCAATTCACGTGCCGGCGCGGTGGCTTCGGCGGCCGAGCAACTGTCATCCTCGGTGGATGAGATTTCACGGCAGGTGAGCCATTCCGCGGACATCGCCAACAGCGCCGTGGCCGAAGCCACCCGGACATCCGAGATGATTGAAGGCCTAAACCAGGCCGCCCAGAAGATCGGCGACGTGGTCGGCATCATTCAGGATATCGCCGGGCAGACCAATCTGCTGGCGCTGAACGCCACGATCGAGGCGGCCCGCGCGGGCGATGCCGGCAAGGGCTTCGCCGTTGTCGCCTCGGAGGTGAAATCCCTGGCCAATCAGACCGCCGGCGCCACCGAAGAAATCTCCGCCCAGATTTCGGAGATCCAAGGCGCCACCAAGGCGGCCGTTGACGCCAATGAGATCATCGCCAAGACGATTGGCGAGATCCATGAAGTGGCAACCGCCATCGCCTCCGCCGTGGAGGAGCAGGGCGCCGCGACACAGGAGGTCTCCTCCAACATCGTCCAGGTTTCCGAAGCCTCGAATTCTTCCGGTCAAGCGGCCAACGAAGTCCACGAAGCTTCCGCGGAGCTGGCGGAAAAGTCGAACGAACTGCAAGGCTACCTCCAGGATTTCATGAAATCCATGGGCGCGACCTAGACCGCTCACGCAAAGCAGAAGACAACCAAAGAATGGGGGGCGTCCCGCGGGGCGCCCCCCTTTTTTTATGTGCCAAGCGCTCCGGCAAAAGCGCTCCGGCAAACAGAACTTGCACGTATATGGGGCGATCAGCTAGGCAGGGAGGGCAATGTTCGTCCAGCGAGAGCAGTTTTTCATTGACCGGCGTCGTTATCGCGCCGCAAGTGATTGGTTCAATTGCTCTTTTCTTATGAGTTCGGGCATGTTCTAAATGAGCATGCCTTAGGAATTGGAAACCCGTCCATGCGCCTCGTCACTGCCTATTTTGCCCCCCTGCTCGCCCTCTGCCTGTGGCTGGCGCCGCATGCCGCCACGGCGGGAAGCCTCGATCTGGAACTCAACAAGTTGGAAAACGGGCCGCATGGTTGTCTGGCGACCGTCCTGATCGGCAACCACCTGGACCGCACACTGGATCGATTTCAACTGGATCTGGTTCTATTCGATGGCAAGGGTATTATCTTCGACCGCATTCTCATCGACTTGGCGCCCGTGCCCCGCGATCGCACCACCATTGCAAGTTTTCCCCTGCAAAAAGCGGATTGCGCCGACCTCTCGCGCATCCTGTTGAAAGACGCGCCCGGCTGCCACGCCAAGGACAACAACGATATTGATTGCCTGTCCGCCCTCGCCCTGACCACGCGCACCTCCATCAACTTCGGAAAATGACGCCGACGGGCTAGAATGATCCCATGAGCGCGCATGATAAAATGGCTCCGTTCAGCTTAAGCGGCTCTTTGGATCGATTCATTTGGCGGGCCGATCTATCCGAACTGCCCGCCTGGCGTTCGCGGCCCATCATCGCCCTACGCATGGCCGCCGCCATCAGCCGCGATCTGGCCAAGGGCCAATTGACCCTTTGGGCCATGAGCCTGGTTTATACCACCCTGTTATCCCTGGTGCCGCTGCTGGCTATCAGCTTTTCAATCCTCAAGGGCTTTGGCGTTCATAACCAGATTGAGCCGCTTCTGCTCAGCCTGCTGGAACCGCTGGGCGAAAAAGGCGTTGAGATTACGCAGCGAATTATCGAATTCGTCGATAACGTCAAGGTGGGCGTGCTGGGCTCGCTCGGCTTTGCCATGTTGTTCTACACCGTGGTCTCGTTGATGCAAAAGATCGAGCGGGCCTTTAACACCGTCTGGCATATTGAAAAGGAGCGCAGCCTGGGCCAGCGGGTTCGCGACTACGTCTCGGTGCTGGTGATCGGACCGACAATGATCTTCGTCGCGGTCGGCATCAGCGCCTCGATCTCCTCCCATGCCATGCTTGGCACCCTTTCCGAGATCGAACCGTTGGGCACGGTCATCAAGCTGGCTGGCAAGTTGATCCCGTTTCTTATGATATCCGCCGCCTTCAGCTTCATGTATGCCTTTATCCCCAACACCAAGGTACAGACCCGCGCCGCCGTCAGTGCCGGACTGATCGCCGGTCTGATGTGGAACCTGCTGGGTTGGGCCTTTGCCTCCTTCGTGGTGGGCTCGGCCAAATACACCGCCATTTATTCCACCTTCGCCACATTGCTGTTTTTCATGATCTGGCTGTATGTGGCCTGGCTGGTTTTGTTGATCGGCGCCAACATCAGTTTTTATATTCAGCATCCGGCCTATCTGCGCGGCCAGGGAGGCCGACAGCGGTTGAGCCACCGGGCCCGGGAAAAGCTGGCCCTGACCCTGACAACGCTGATCGCGCAACACCATTACCATCAGGAACCACCCTGGTCGGCGGAAGCTTTGTCGCAAAGGCTGCGCATCCGCAATGACCCGGTGGCGGATGTGCTTGCCGTGCTGGAGGCGGCATCCTTGATCAAGGCGACCGCCGACAGCCCCGCCACATATCTGCCCGCCCGGCCGTTCGAGATGGTCAGCGTGACCGACGTTCTGGCCGCCATCCGGCATGGCCGCGATGGCGGCGATTTATCCTATGACAGAATTCCCGGCCCCGACGGCATCGACGATATTCTGGCGGCTTTCGAGACGGCGGCGGCAACGGCCATCTCCGGGCAATCGCTAAAGGATCTCGCCCTCGCCGCCGACAAGGCAAAAGGCTAGAGCATGTTCTTTTTAAACATGCTCGGACTCTTTAGAAAAGAGCAATTGAACCAATCACCTGGGCCGCGCCAAATACGTCTTGGGCTCACCCGATTAATTGAAAATTGCTCTAATGCCCATGCTTGGTGAACGCGCCATCGTCGCCGGCGCGGGTATTGGCGGGCTGATCGCCGCCGGGGTGTTAAAAGATTTTTTCGCCGAAGTCGTGGTGCTGGAAAAAGACGCCCTGCCGCCGCAACCCCAACAGCGTAAAGGTGTGCCCCAGGATGGGCAGATCCATGTCGTCCTCAAGGGTGGTGACAACGCATTCGAGGATGTCTTCCCCGGCTTTCGCGAGGCCCTGGCCGCTGCCGGTGCGGCGCCCCTGGAATTCGGCAAGGATATTCATGCCTACGAGGGCGGCCGGGTGCATTCGCCCCGATCAACCGGCATCGTGGTCCATTCCCAAACCCGGCCGGTGTTTGAATTCGCCATCCGTTCCCTGCTATCGCGGATGCAAAACGTCCGTCTGCTTGACCGGACAAGATTGCTCGCTATTCAGTGCGACCCGAACGGCGCCGTCAGTAGGGTAAAGTTCAAACGCGGGGATGGGGAACCAGAGATCCTGGAGGCGGATCTTTTGATCGAGGCTTTGGGGCGCGGCGGCTATACCGCACGCTGGCTGGACAAGGATCACGGCAGAGAGGTTCCGTTCACGGAGCTGGGTATCGATCTGGTCTACACCTCCGCCCTGCTGCACCGAACGCCGCCCTGGAGGGGCCGGAATTACGGCTGGATCGTGCGTCCAAGCGCCCCTCATGATACCAAATCAGGCGTCTTGATCCCTGTCGAGGGCGACCGCTGGATCATGACCCTGTCGGGCCGTTTTGGCGAAGTCCCGCCCGAAGACCCGGCCGGCTTCATGGCCTATGCCGGACGCCTGGCCTGCACCGACCTGCATGACGTGGCCCGGGAGGCGGAATTCGCCACGCCCATAACCTCGTACCGCATTCCCCGGATGATTTGGCGCCACTATGACCGGGTGCCGGATTTTCCCGGCCGGCTGATCCCCCTGGGCGATACCATTGCCGGCTTTAACCCCCTGGCCGCCCAAGGCATGTCCATGGCGGCGCTGCAGGCCCTGGCCCTGCGCGATTGCCTGCGCGATGCTTCACGGACGGGCCTAGACGGTGCCGTTGGCGCCTACATGGCCAAGGCCATGGCGATCGCCGCCGATGCCTGGTCCCTGGGCGAGCTGATCGATTTCGCCTACCCCCAGGCCCGCGGCGTGCGCCCCGATGATCTTGCCCAACGCCTGGCCGAGCGGACAGCCGTCTTCAAGCTGGCGGCCGGCGATGCCGAAGTGCGCGGCCTGATCTTCGAGGTACAGAACATGCTGCGGCCGCCATCGGCGCTGCAACAGCCCGACCTGCTGGCCCGCGCCGACGCGCTGTCGTAGCGCCGTTGTCCAGCGCGGCGGCAAAGCTGCCCTCGCTAACTCCTTCAGCGGATTGCAAGGTGCAACCTACCAAAACCAGGTCACAATGGGTGTTTCCTTGCACCCGTTCCGTCCCCAGCATAACTTGACACGGTAGATCTTGTTTACCGGGAGGCTATCTATGTCCGACGCACGTTACCGCCTGATCGGCTCGGGCGGTTCGCCCTATTCCATGAAACTGCGCGCCATCATGCGCTATCGCCATATCCCCCATGACTGGATCCACCGCACCACCCGAAACCGCGCGGCGACGGCGGATGTGAAGCCCAATATCATCCCCATGCTGCGCTATCCCGGCGAAGACCGCTACCGGGTGGATTCAACACCCCTCGCCTATGATCTAGAAGAGCGCCACCCCGGTTACCGCTCCATCATGCCCGACGATCCGGGGCATGCCTTCCTAAGTCATTTGCTGGAGGACATGGCGGATGAATGGCTGACCAAGGCCATGTTCCATTACCGCTGGCACTACGCCGCCGACATCGACTATGCCTCCCACTGGATCGCCGACGACGGCTTCCCCGAGACCCGGGGGCCGGAGCGGGATGCCGTGGCCAAGCAATTCGCCGATCGTCAAATTGGCCGCATGCCTATCGTCGGCTGCACGCCGGAAAATCTACCCGTGATCGAGGACAGCTTTCACCGCATCCTCGCCCTGTTGGAAGGTCATGTCAGCATGTACGATTTTCTGTTCGGCGGGCGGCCCTCCCTGGGCGATTTCGGCATCTATGGACAGTTGAAGCCGCTATCGACCGATCCCACGCCGTTGGCCATCATGCGGGCCGAGGCCATGAAGACGGAAAGCTGGGTGCGTCAGTTGGACGATGCCTCCGGTATCGAGGGCGACTGGCTGGACCCCGGCGACGATCTGCCCGGCGCCACCATGGGGCTGTTGGAACTGGCTGGTGAATATTACCTGCCGTTTCTGCTGGCCAACGCCGCCGCCGCCGAGAGGGGCGAGGAGACATTTTCCCTGACCTACGCCAAGGGACCCTACAGCCAGGGAACTTTCAACTATCAGGTCAAATGCCTGATGGAACTGCGCCGGCGGTTGGCGGAACTGGACGACGAGCCGGCGGAACGTACCCGCGCCATC
Source organism: Alphaproteobacteria bacterium (assembly GCA_029937535.1). Classification (GTDB taxonomy): domain Bacteria; phylum Pseudomonadota; class Alphaproteobacteria. Next base: position 2,786 of record JAPYPT010000213.1, on the reverse strand, counting down.
CTGCAACAGACCGGCTGTCTGGCGGCGCTGAGCCGCTAGAGCAACCCGCATTCAATTGGATTCAATTGAATGCGGATAAGTTGCTCGATCTTAAAGGTTTTAGCGCATGGCCTCGCGTTCAATTGAACGCGACATGCGCTAGCACACAGCGGCTGCTTGCCCTATTTGTCCGGGACGGCTAGATAGAAGGCAATAATTCAATCCTGAGGAGACGTTTAGTGGCGGATATTAAAGTACAGTCCGAGATTACCGGTAAAGTTTGGGCCATCGAAGCCAACATCGGCGATAAACTTGAAGAAGAAGACACAATCATTGTGTTGGAATCCATGAAGATGGAAATCCCCGTGGTGGCGCCCCAGGGCGGTACCTTGAAGGAAATTCTGGTGGCGGAAGGCGATGCGGTGACCGAGGGTCAGGACGTCGCCATCATGGAAGGCTAGCCGCCACAAGCTAGGCAAGGGAAGAGGGTAATTATGAGCGAACAACAGACCGAGGCCCCGGAAGCGCCGCAAACACCAATGTTCAATCCGTTTTCGCCGGACTTCCTGCGCAACCCCTATCCCGCCTTCCAGCAGTTGCGGAACACGGCGCCGATCATGCGCACGGAACTGGGTTTCTGGGTCGCCTCGCGCTATGAAGACGTCACCGCGATCATGCGCGACAAGCGTTTCGGCAAGGGTTTCGTTGAGCGGATCGAGCGGAACCACGGCGTCGAGGTGTGGGACGAGCCGGTCTATGCCTCCATGCGGACTTGGATGCTGCAGATGGACCCGCCTGATCATGGCCGTCTGCGCGGTTTGGTGTCTCGCGCCTTCGCGCCGCGCCATTTGACAGCCCTGCGCCCACGCATACAACAACTGGTCGACGACGGCCTTGATGCGGTCCAGGACAAGGGCGAGATGGAATTCATCTCCCAATTCGCCCATCCCCTGCCCGTACATGTCATCTGCGACATGCTGGGCATCCCGGAGGAGGACCGGTCCCAGTTCTTTGAAGGCTCCCGCCAGGCGGGGCGCCTGCTCGACCCCACGCCGTTGTCGGCGGAGGAGCTGCGGAATATCAATGAAGGCCATTTGGAACAAGCCGCCTATTTCAAGAGCCTGCTTGACCGCCGCCGCCAAAACCCCGCCGATGACATCATTACGGAATTGCTCAGCGCGGCGGATGATGGCGACAAACTGAGCGATGATGAGCTGATCGGCAATATCATTCTGCTGTTCGGCGCCGGGCACGAGACCACGGTGAATATGCTGGGCAACGGCCTGTTGGCCCTGCTTTCGAACCGGGAGGAGTGGGAGAAGTTGCAAGCCGATCCAACCTTGGTACCCAACGCGGTGGAGGAAATGCTGCGTTTCGATAGCTCCGTTCAGTTGACCGGCAGGACGGCGTTCGAGGACGTGGAAATCGGCGGTGTCACCATTCCCAAGGGCGAACAGGTCCTGTCCCTGCTCGGCGCCGCCAACCGCGACCCCGAGCGGTTCGACGCGCCGGAGGACTTCAAGGTCGACCGCGACAACATCCAGCCGGCCTCTTTCGGCGGCGGCGTCCATCACTGCCTGGGCGCGCCCCTGGCCCGTATCGAGGGGGAGATCGCCCTGGCCGCGCTGGTCAAGCGCCTGCCGAACCTCACGCTGGCCAATGACGACCCGGACTGGCGCCTGACCTTCACCCTGCGCGGCCTGATGACGCTGCCCCTAACCTGGTAGAGCCCGGGAGGGCACGCGAGATGTACATCGCCATGAACCGGTTTCGCGTCGCCAAGGGCGCGGAGGAAGATTTCGAACGCATGTGGGCCGAACGCGACACCCATCTGCGCGAAGTGCCGGGCTTCATGGAATTCCATTTGCTGCGCGGGCCGGAGGCCGAGGATCACACCCTCTATGCCTCCCACACCCTCTGGCAAAGCCAGGACGAATTCCTGGCCTGGACCAAGTCCGATGCTTTCCGCAAGGCCCATGCGGGCGCCGCCAAAAAGAGCGAGGGCCAAAAGAGCCTTTATCTGGGCCCGCCGCAGTTCGAGGGTTTCGAGGCCGTGCAGGCCGTCACCCGGGATTGAACATCGGTCGCGGCATCTGACCGAATTTCGGGGACACGTAACAAGTACATGTCCCCAAATTTCTCCGCCTGTGCAATAGTTCGGGGTGAATATGGGGACATGTACTTGTTACGTGTACCCCTATTCATGGAGCCCCAGTCGGCGCCGCCGCCCCTTGACGGCTCGCTTAATTCAATCGCCGGGCCTGATGCGGGCTGTCCAACGAAAAGGCCGGGATCTCGATATCGAAATGGGCATCGTCGGGGCCGATCATTTCATAGGTTCCGACCATTAAGCCCGACGGTGTCCGCAACGGGCAGCCGGAGGTGTATTGAAAACTGTCGCCCGGCGCCAGCACAGGCTGTTCACCGACCACGCCGGGGCCCTGTACTTCCTCCACATGGCCGGCGGCATTGGTGATGATCCAATGGCGGTTTAAAAGCTGCACCGTTTCGCTGCCGCCGTTTTCAATATTGATGGTGTAGAGCCAGAAAAACTGATCCGTCGCCGGGTCGGACTGTTCGGCCAGGAATTGCGGCTCGACCTGTACCGTTATGTCCCGTGTCGTCGCCGTGTACATCGCCTATCCCCCTTATACCAAGTAACAATGATAGAGACCCATATAGACGCCTTATGAAGGCTTTCGGGTAGGAGCGCGTTGCGCCGTGGTGCTGGTACCACAAGCAGCGCGCGACACCGCCGAAAGCCTTCGTAAAGCGCCGAATTCGGTCGTTTCAGAGGCCCCTCGGCG
>JAPYPT010000477.1 GCA_029937535.1 Alphaproteobacteria bacterium | reverse complement strand
GGACAAATGGAGAATGCCGCCGCCGCCCTACAACGCGCCCGACAGTTGAAGCCGGGGCTGACACTTGGGCAGGTTGAGGATTTTTACGCCGCTGGCCATCCAAGATTTGTTGACAGTATTATCGGTGGACTTCGAAAAGCAGGATTATCCGAGTGACCGCGCCACCCGCAAACTCATCGCCATCCTGGCCGCTGATGTCGCCGGCAATCAGGTTCCGGTGATGCTCGAGATGGGTCAAAACCGTTCTGTTAGCGTTTTCTAATAATACGGTCGGTATCGGGGGCATTGCGGAAACTGAAGATTGGGGTCGATACCAGGGCTGTGTGCCACAGGGCGGCATTAATCGAGGATGCCGGACGTCAATGTATGACCATGCCCCCCTTGGCATGCCACAATGAGTCTGCCACAAAGAACCAGCCCTATTTGCCTGATGGAGAATTCGGCTTCGAGGACTTGCAGCCGAAGGGCTTCTTTTGATGTTACAAAATGATAATTGGGGCTGCCGCGCACGGATCGGGATGTTCATCGTCGGCGGCGAAGCCGTGCCGGAAGCCGAGTGGTGGGCCATGCTGCCCCCGAATGTGTCGGTGCACGCGGCCCGGATTACCGCGACGGCGCCCTGGGCCCCTTGGCAAGAAGACGGCGCAGGCGTCGATCTTGCGGACGATTTGGTTCGGGGAAGCCGGCAGTTCGCGGCCATGCGGCTGTCCGCCGTGGTCATTGGCCACAGCTCCAGTAGCTTCGTCGGCGGCAAGGGATGGGACGAGGCGGTGGTGGAAAATCTCTCCCGCACGCTCGGCCCGGGCGTGAACGTCACGACGAACGGCCTGGATACCCTGGCAGCCCTTCGCGCCTCGGGTGTGCGGCGGCCGTACCTGGTACTGCCCCCCTGGTTCAACGACGAATTGGTGGATGCGGGTCTCCGCTACTACAAGGATCAAGGGTTCGAACCCGCGGGCCACCACCGTTACGATCCGGGCGGGAAATGGCGGGACCTGCCCCCTGGCGATTTAACCCGGCTCGGCCTAGGGTTGGAGCAGGAGGTCGAAGCTCTCCATGCGCAGATCAAAGCGGGCTGTCCAACGGCGGCGGATGGCGTCCTCATCGCCGGTACGGGGTTTCGTTGCGTGGCGATCCTGGAATTACTGGAACGGGACTTGCAACGGCCGGTATTATCGGCGAACCAGGTCAGCCTGTGGCACTGCTTGCAGTTGGCCGGCGTTCGGGCGGAGGTTTCGGGATACGGAAACCTCTTGCGGTTATGAGCCTCGACTAAATTGCATCCGGTCGGGTTAGTTTGAAAGGAAGAGATTCATGAGCGATTCACTCAGCATGATGGCGACAACCGGATTGCTTGGCTACGGCTTTGGCGAAGAGTCCTTCCGGCATGGTTTGGAATTGGATCTTGATTTCATTGCCGCCGATGCCGGCTCCATGGATCCGGGACCCTATTACCTCGGCGCGGGCGTGCCGTTTGTCAGCCGCATGGCGATCAAGCGCGATCTGGGGCTGATGCTGGAGGGGGCGCTGGAAAAAGGTGTTCCCATGCTGATCGGTTCGGCGGGCGGCGGCGGCAGCGCGCCGCAGGTGGCGCTGGTGCGGGAGGTGATCGAGGAAATCGCCGAAGAACGCGGATATCATTTCAAAATGGCGGTGATCCATGCGGATCAAAGCAAGGATTATCTGCATGCGAAGCTCAAGGCGGGCAAGATCGAGCCTCTCGGGCCCATTGATGAGGAGACACCGGAGACCATCGATGAGACCCACCGCGTTGTCGCGATG
>JAPYPT010000212.1 GCA_029937535.1 Alphaproteobacteria bacterium | reverse complement strand
CCACCACATACCGGCTGGGCAGGGGATTGTGCCGTTGCAGGGCGGCATGGGCATCCACCGTGCGGGCCGCGTAGCCGCCGCCCAGCTCCACCATGATGAACTTGTCCCGCGCCGCCGTGACCGCCCCGTGAATGGCGGCCTGTTCGAAGAATATCTCGCCGTCGTTAAATTTCGGCGCCGGCGTCCGGTTTGCCGAACCAATGACCGACAGAACATGATTTGAGGGCGCGTAGTCGGCCACGAAGGCGCGTTCCGTCATGACACCGAGAAAATTGGGAAAACAGCCATCGGTCACTTCGCCCTGCCAGGGTTTGGTATCGGCGAAGGTGCGCACCATGGTTTCGAGTTGATCCATGCATTCCTCTTACTTGGAGCGGCATACATCTCCTCAGTAGGTGATTATGATTAAGGGTGGATTAAGGGGGGACTGAAAACATGGCTGAACAATACGACGCGGTGATTATCGGCGCGGGCATCATCGGTGCTTCCGTCGGCCTGGAATTGGCGCGGCTGGCGCACCTTGAATGTGGATCGTCTGCCGGCCGCCGGCCAAAATGACAGTGGATCTATGGTTTTAAAGGACGGCAATTGGCTGCCCGTGCGGTTGTCCGCCAGAATTCATACATGCATCGATGCACCGGCAAGGCAAAATCGCTATCGCGCACATTGTCGATATCGACCGATACCTGAAACACGTCGTTGAACTCAAGCTGATCCGGGCTGGGCATAAGTCGTTCCAGCGGGTCTGGCGCAACCCGGCGCCCCAGAAATAAACGGCTTGGCAAGACGAACAACCCTACTCTCGAATAGCTCAAACGACGCCTGAAATCAGGAAATGTAAAATAAACTGTGTTTGCTGGAATTCAACAGCATAATTTTCTAGGGTTTTGTTGCCATGGGCGGCCAGATGGATGTGCCGAAGTTTCACAATTCAAGACCTCATTCGTGGAATATTCAGCCCAAAAAATGATTGCATGGAAATCAATTTAATCGCGGTGGCCGCACTATTTGGGTATGTTCGAGGGGCACGTGACGGGCGGCCCATGATATGTCGGTGAAGTCGCGTTGGGCGAAGATCAAATTCGTTGTTGGGAAAGGCAAAAAAGTAATGAGCTTTTATGGGCCGAGCGAATCCGATGATTTGCATTCAATGCTTCAGCGCTTGTTGGAATTGCAAGAGCTGTTGCATAAAGCGAAAGTTCCCAGTTTCTTTAACGACAATCTTGTCGCGATCAATCGCATCATGACTTTTCTATATGATGAGAAATTCATGACGGCATTTTCGGCCGCGAAGGGTGAGGGCGATGCCCAGGATGAAGCCAAACTCTGGCGTTTGCATACCTTGGCCTGGTGCGGGAATGCGGCCCTGAATGTCGAAGGCGATTTTGTCGAATGCGGTGTTTACAAGGGTCTGTATTCGGCCATGCTGACTGATTACCTGGATTGGGGCGATATTGACCGCCGCTTTTACCTTTATGACACATTCGCCGGCCTGCCCGAGGATTGGTCGAGCGAGCGTGAACGGGAAAGCGTGAATGTATTCTACGAATGGGACGGAACATATGAATCCGTTTGCCAGCGGTTTGCCCGTTTCTCCAATGTGGATGTGGTCAGAGGCGTGGTGCCTGATATTTTTGCAGAACGGTCGCCGAAGAAAATCGCGATGCTGCATCTGGATTTGAATGCGGCGCAGGCGGAAGTGGCGGCGCTTGATGTTCTGGCAAGTCGATTGTCAAACGGCGCAATTGTGTTAATGGATGACTTTGGCCGCATGGAGCAACTCTCATTGGCCGAGGGGCTGATGGCCTGGTGGCAGAAAAATAATCATCATATTCTGGAACTGCCGACGGGTCAGGGCTTGGTCACGGTGAACAAGGCCAAATTGCTGACATAAACGCATCGCCGGTGAAATGCTGCGGCGAATATTAGCGGCGATAATATCCCGCGGGCAGCGCTGATTTCCTCGCCTGGACAAGATTGACGCAGCAACCGAGGTCAATGCCGTTGGCCTGCATATGACGCAGGGTCCACTCGGAAGGCGCCAGCTTAGCCATCACATATTTGCCAGGCATGAGATTTTGCTGTTTTGGAGTGGCATGGTTTTTGGCTGATCCATGCATCCTACATTTAGAGCGGCATACATCGTCTCTGTATGCGATCATGTTTATGTTTAAAGACGTACGAGGAAAAGGGCGAAGCATGGCTGAACAACACGACGCGGTGATTATCGGCGCGGGCATCATCGGTGCTTCCGTCGGCTTGGAATTGGCGCGGCGCGGCTGGCGCACCTTGAATGTGGATCGTCTGCCGGCCGCCGGCTATGGCTCGACCTCGGCCTCCTGCGCCATCATTCGCAGCCATTATTCCACCCTGGACGGCACCGCCCTGGCCTTCGAAGGCTACCAGTATTGGCGCCATTGGGCCGAGCATCTGGGCGTGGAGGATGAGCGCGGCCCAGCCCGTTTCGAGGAAGTTGGCTGCGCGGTGATGAAAACACCGTCCAATGGTTTCATGACTTCCATCTGCGCCAATCTGGATGCCTTGGGTATCGATTGGGAGGACTGGGACAACGATGCCATCATGGAGCGCCTGCCAATTTATGATCTGCGCAGTTTCGCGCCCGCCAAGCGGATGGATGATCCGGAGTTCGGCGAGGCGACCGGCCCAGCCATGTCGGGCGCGGTTTTCATGCCGCAGGCCGGATATATCTCGGATCCGCAACTTGCCACCCATAACGTACAGATCGCCGCGGAAGCGGCGGGCGCGCGGTTCCTGTTTAATGCCGATGTGACGGCGATCCGTCAGGCCGGCGGCAAGGTGTGCGGCATTACCTTGGGCAATGGCGAGGCCATCGACGCGCCGGTCGTGGTCAATGTCGCCGGGCCGCATTCGGCCAAGGTCAACGATCTGGCCGGGGTCGCCGACGGCATGAATATCAAGACCCGCGCCCTGCGTCAGGAAGTCGTGCATGTGCCCGCGCCGGACGGCTTTGACTACATGGCCCGCGGCCCGGTTACCTCCGATAGCGACATCGCCTGCTATAGCCGCCCGGAAACCGGCAATCATATCCTGTTCGGCAGCGAAGACCCCGAATGCGATGACCGCGAATGGGTTGATCCCGACGACTACAACACGGAATTCAGCGCCCAATGGCAAACCCAGGCCCTGCGTGCGGGGCAGCGTGTGCCGGATCTGAAAATTCCCAATCAGGCCACGGGGGTGGTGTCCCTGTACGATGTCGCGGATGATTGGATACCGATCTATGACAAATCGGACTTGCCGGGGTTTTACATGGCGGTGGGAACGTCGGGCAATCAGTTCAAGAATGCCCCCGTGGCGGGCGCCATGATGGCTGAGTTGATTATGCGCTGCCAGGGCGGCCACGATCATGATGGCGACCCGGTACATTTCGACTACGTCTTCACCAAGCGCCGGGCCAACATCGGCTTCTTCTCCCGCAACCGGGAGATTAACCCCGATAGCAGCTTCACCGTCCTGGGCTAAACTTCTAGGGGAGGGGGAAACATGAAACTCTACGGCTATTGGCGGTCATCGGCGGCCTACCGGGTGCGTATCGGCCTGAACGTGAAGGGGTTGGAGGTGGAGGAAGAATTCATTCATCTGCAACGCCTCGACCAGCGCGGCGAGGATTATCTGGCGCTCAATCCGCAAGGCCTGGTCCCCACTTTGATTGATGGCGATGTCTGTCTGAGCCAATCCCTGGCCATTCTGGAATATCTCGATGATCTCTATCCAGAACCCGCCCTGCTGCCCTCCGATCCCGCCGGCCGGGCCCGGGTACGGCAATTGGCCCAAGTGGTGGCCTGCGACATCCACCCCATCGATAATTTGAAGGTCTTGAACTTTCTCACCAATGAATTGGGCGTGTCGGATGAAGGCCGGCTGACCTGGTACCGCCATTGGGTCACGCAAGGACTTGAGGGGCTTGAAGGCCTGGTCGCGGGTCACGCGGCAACGGGGCAATTCTGTCATGGCGACCGGCCCAGCCTGGCGGATCTGTGCCTGGTGCCGCAGCTTTACAACGCGCGGCGCTTCGATGTGGATCTATCCCGCTATCCGGCCTTGCTGCGCATTGATCAGGCTTGCCAGGCCCTTAATGCCTTTGCCGCCGCCGTGCCGGAAGCGCAACCGGATGCCCCGGCAACCGTTTGAAATTTTTAGTATTCCGCCACCATGACGTCCGGAACGGCGGGAGGTAATTCGCGCAAGGCGGATCTGTGGCAGGCCGATCTTGCCGAAGCCATATTTCCGGATTCGGATCTGACCGTCGCCGACTTTCGCGGCGCCGTCGGCTACAAGGCGTAGCATAGCCCCTCTGGCTCTGGACGGAACCTTGGCTTGAGCGTATACAATGCGCGCTCACCCAAGGGAAAAACCAGAGACACCCCGCCATGTACGATCTGCGCTGGATTCGTGACAACCCAGAGGCATTTGACGCCGGTTTGACCGCCCGTGGCCTGGCCCCGCTGGCGGGCGAAATTCTGTCCAGGGACGAGACGGCGCGGGCCAACCGCACCGCTCTGCAAGAGCTGCAAAACAGCAGCAATACGACGTCAAAAATGATCGGCGCGGCAAAGTCCAAGGGCGAGGACGCGGCTGACTTGATCGCCAAGGTCAGCCAGATGAAAGGCGAGTTGAAAGACCGCGAAGAGGCCGAGCGGGAGCTGTCCCAGGCCCTGCGCGAGACCCTGTCGGGTCTGCCCAACCGGCCGCAAGATGATGTGCCCGTGGGTCCCGACGAGGATAGCAATATCGAGGTGCGCCGCCACGGCGAGCCAACCGCCTTCGATTTTGAGCCGCGGGAGCATTATGATATTGGCGAAGCCCTGGGCCTGATGGATTTCGAGGCGGCCTCGAAGGTCTCGGGCGCCCGCTTTGTCGTGCTGCGCGGTGCCCTGGCCCGGATGGAACGGGCCCTGGCGGCCTTCATGCTGGACATCCACGCCGACGAATTCGGTTACGAGGAAACTTCCGTGCCACTGCTGGTGCGGGAGCACACGGCATTCGGCACGGGCAATCTGCCGAAATTCGAAGAAGATCTATTCAAGACCACGGACGGGTTTTATCTGATTCCCACGGCCGAGATGGTGTTGACCAATCTGGTCCGTGACGGCGTCTTGGGCGAGGATGAATTGCCCTTGCGCTATGTCGCGCACACCCCCTGTTTCCGTTCGGAAGCGGGCGCGGCGGGCCGGGATACCCGCGGCATTCTACGCCAGCATCAGTTCTATAAGGTCGAAATGGTTTCCATCAGCCATCCCGATCAGTCGGGGGAAGAGCTGGATCGGATGACGGCTTGCGCGGAAAGCATTCTGCAGCGGCTGGAAATCCCCTACCGGGTGATGCTATTGAGCAGTGGCGACATGGGCTTTTCGGCCCGGCGGACCTATGACCTGGAAGCCTGGATGCCGGGTCAGAATAACTACCGCGAAATTTCCTCCTGCTCGAACTGCGGCGATTTTCAGGCCCGGCGCATGGGCGCGCGGTTCAAGCCCAGCCAGGGCAAGGGCACCAGTTTCGTCCATACCCTGAACGGTTCCGGCCTGGCCGTGGGGCGGACCATGATCGCGGTCATGGAGAATTATCAATTGGCCGATGGTGGTTTCGCCATACCGGAGGCCCTGCAACCTTATTTAGGCGGACGAACAAGGATCGGCTGACAATGGCCTCAAAACCGGCCCCAAAACGCGCCGACCTGCGGCGTAAGCGTATTTTGCTAACCAACGATGACGGCATCAATGCCCCCGGCATGAAGGTGCTGCAGCGTATTGCGCGGAACCTGTCGGACGATGTCTGGGTGGTGGCGCCCGAGGCGGAACACAGTGGCGCCTCCCATTCCCTGACCCTGACCGCGCCCTTGCGCCTGCGCAAGATCTCGGCCCGGAAATTCGCCGTCGAGGGCACGCCCACGGATTGCGTCATGATGGCGCTGAACCATGTCATGGCGGACAAACGCCCGGATCTATTGCTGTCCGGCGTCAACCGGGGCGCCAATATGGGCGAGGATGTAACCTATTCAGGCACTATCGCCGCGGCAATGGAGGGAACCCTTGTCGGCGTGCCTTCCATTGCGTTGAGCCAATCTTTCGCCAACCGCAAGGTTATGCATTGGCCGACGGCGGAGCAACATGCCGGCGATATTATTCGCCGCCTGGTCGCTGTCGGCTGGTCCAGGGAGGTTCTGATGAACGTCAACTTTCCCGATGTCCTGCCGGGCGAGGTGAAGGGTGTCGAAGTGGTCCGGCAAGGCCGCCGCGATATCTCCGCCCTCAATATCGAACAGCGGATCGATGCCCGTGAGAGAGCCTACTACTGGATCGGCTTCCGACCGGTTCAGGGTACGCCAAAGGCGGGGACCGATTTGTCGGCGACCGAGGACGGGTGTATCGCGATCACCCCGCTGCATATGGACCTGACCGAAAACAAGGCCCTGAAGAAACTCAAGGCGTCCTTCGAGGGATGAGTTACGAGGCGCATAAGATTCGCCTCATCATGGATCTGCGGCGTCAGGGCATTACCGACAACAGGGTCTTGAGCGCCCTGGAACGGGTGCCACGCGAATTATTCGTGCCCGAGGCCATGCGTTCGGAAGCTTATGAAAACATGCCCTTGCCCATCAGCCAGGGGCAGACCATCAGTCAGCCCTTCATCGTGGCCTATATGACCCAGGCCCTGCGTTTGGGCGGACGGGAGCGGGTTTTGGAGATCGGAACCGGCTCGGGCTATCAGGCCGCCGTCTTGGCGCAGTTGTGCCGCCGGGTCTGCACCATCGAACGCTACCGCACCCTGTTGGCTCAGGCGGAGGGCTGTTTCGAGAGCCTGAAGCTACATAACATCACCACCCGCCTTGGCGATGGCGGCAAGGGCTGGCCGGAACTGGCCCCCTTCGCGCGCATCATCGTCACCGCCGCCGCCCTCGTCATGCCGGCCACGCTGGCTGATCAATTGGACGAGGGTGGAATCATGGTCGTGCCCGTCGGTCCCTCGGGCAATCAGACCTTGATCAAGGTTACCCGGCAGGGCGATAACTTCATCGAGGAGACGTTGCTGGACGTGCGCTTTGTTCCGCTGGTGGAAGGTTTACCGCCCGGCCGGGCCTAGAGCAGTTCCGATCTAACGTGAATCACGAAGTGATTCTAAGTGATTGGAAAAACTGCTCGACTCTAAAGATTTGGAGCATTTCCAATTCGGTAATGCTCTAACCGGCGGCTAACGGTCCGCGAGACGCGTTGATTAAACGGTGGCCATGCGGGTATCGTCTGACTATGTGGCGGTTGATCTCTAAATCAATATGTTTGCTGGCGGCTCTCGGCCTGGCCACGGCTTGCGCGCGCACCACTCCCGCGCCGGTGTTTTATGGCGGCAAGACGACGGCGTCGAAGCCTTTGGCGGCAACGAAGGCGCCGAAAGCCGCGCTGAGGGAGACCCGGTCGGCGGCGGACCAGATCGCCATGGGTGCTTACAGGGTTGCGGCGGACGAGACGCTTTACGCCATTGCCCGGAGGTCGGGCGTCGCCCTGCGGGACTTAATCTCGACCAACAACCTAGCGCCACCCTATCGCTTGCGGCGGGGCCAGCATTTGCAGATACCAGCCGTGCGCTATCACAAGGTGGTGGACGGCGAGACCCTGTACGGGATTTCCCGGCGGTACCGGGTCTCGCCTTATTCCCTGGCGCGGGACAATCAAGTTTCGCCACCCTACAACATTCGCGCGGGGCAACGGCTGAGGCTGCCGGCGAGCGAACCTGCCACCACCGCAAAAGCAGACCCTGGCGCCGCGCCCACGCCGCGGCAAAAACCTGGCGTTGGGCGGCCCGCAATCAAATCACCGCCCCGACGTGGCGGCTCGCGGTTCGCCTGGCCGGTGCGCGGGCGGGTGATTTCCCGCTTCGGCGTCAAGCCGAATGGCCTGCATAACGATGGTATTAATATTGCGGTCAAGGAAGGCACCGCCGTGCGGGCCGCCGATAATGGCGTCGTGGTCTATGCGGGAAACGAGTTGCGCGGCTTCGGCAATTTATTGCTGCTGCGCCATCGTGGCGGATGGGTGACCGCCTATGGCCACAATCAGACCTTGGAGGTGAAGGTTGGCGACGTGGTGCGCCGGGGCCAGCGGATCGCCCGGGCCGGTAGCACGGGTAATATCAGACAACCGCAATTGCATTTCGAGATCCGCAAGGGCCGCCGCGCCGTCAATCCGGTGCGGCATCTAACCATGAAGCAGGCCCTCGTACATTTTCGGGATTGAAATGGTCAAACCAGGCCGCGACGGCGGCCCGGCGTTCATGCGCCGCCGCACCAAAGCTCTGGGCGGAGCGGTGCGCTTTTGCGCATTAGACCGTTTACGGTATTGAATTGCGCAATCAAGGCTGCGACGGCAGCCCGGCGCCCCTGTGCCGCCCCTGTGGAGCCGTGCGCTTCAGCGCACTGGCGTGAACGATAAAAGCTAGACTTGATTCGATGAATATCGAAAAAAGTCTAGCGTGGGCGAAAAAGGCTAGACCGGATTCGATGAATATCGAAATGGTCTAGTCGATCCTGACACCCATGCGCGCGGCCAGGTCCTGGATGAACTGCCAGGCCACCCGGCCGTTACGGGCGCCACGGGTCATGGACCACTCGATCGCCTGGGCGCGCAGGTCTTCCTGGCTGATGGCGAGACTATGGTGTTGGCAATAGCCATCCAACATGGCGAGGAATTCATCCTGGCTGCAATTGTGGAAGCCAAGCCAGAGGCCGAAACGGTCCGATAGGGAGACTTTTTCCTCGACCGCTTCAGAGGGATTGATGGCCGTGGAGCGTTCGTTCTCCATCATATCCCGGGGCATCAGATGGCGGCGGTTGGACGTGGCGTAAAAAATTACGTTGTTTGGCCGGCCCTCGATCCCGCCTTCCAGCACCGCCTTGAGGGACTTATATGAGGCATCGTCGTTGTCGAACGACAAATCATCACAAAACAGCACGAAGCGGTGGTCGCCGTGGCGCAACAGCTTCAACAGCCGGGGCAGGGAGGGGATATCCTCCCGGTGAATTTCCACCAGCTTCAATGAACCCGGATCGGTTTCGACAATATGGCCGTGGATTGCCTTGACCAGGCTGCTTTTGCCCATGCCGCGGGCACCCCACAAAAGGGCATTGTTGGCGGGCAGACCGGCAGCGAAACGGCGGGTATTCTCGGCCAGGGTATCGCACTGGGACTGAATGCCGTGCAGGAGGTGGAGGTCAATACGGCTGACCTCCCGGATCGCCTCCAAGT
>JAPYPT010000211.1 GCA_029937535.1 Alphaproteobacteria bacterium | reverse complement strand
ACCCCGGCAGGGGCGAGGCGGGGGAAATTATTCGTAAAAAAGAAATGGAGAAGACGCAAAATACGATTTCGGAATTCGGCAAAGGGATGGACCTTACATATTTGCCGGCAATTTTGATCGGCTTGCTTTCCTATGCGGCGTTCATTTTCGGCTGTATCGAATTGCTTGCGTTCGTCGAAAGCAAGTCCTGAGGATTTGCTTTACCTCTTGTGGGCCGCACAGAGCGCCATATCCGCCCTCAGGCGCACTCCGGCCTACCCGAACAGCCATTTCCGCCTGTGCGACGAGCCTGCACGCGGGAAAGGGTGTTCTGGGGCAAAATGCTACCCCAATCGCTACCCCATACGAATTTCCGACTTGCCTATATTCTTAACCCATTGAAATTAATGGTGCCGGCGGGGTGAATTGAACACCCGACCTACTGATTACGAATCAGTTGCTCTACCCCTGAGCTACGCCGGCCCGGCCCTTTGATGGGCGGCGGGACAATAGGCCGAGCGGGGGGGATTTGCAATATGCTTTGGTGTTGGGGATGATGGCGGACATATTGTCCGCGCGTTAGGGAAGCATACCGCACATGTCCATGGTTCAACGTCTCACCGGGCTGCATTGGCGCCAACAGGGGCCGATCATGCTGGTCGGCATGGGCCATGGGGCGACCCATTGGCTGTTGGGGACCTTTTATATCCTGCTGCCCTTTATCGCCCGGCACCTGGAGCTGAGTTACACGGAGGCGGGCTTGCTGGTCTCGACCATTCATATCAGCGCCTTTACCACCAATCTGTTCAGTGGCCTGGCGGTGGACGTAACCGGCCGGCGGGTGCCCATCCTGGTGGCGTCGTTGGGTCTGGGCGCCCTGGCCATGGCCTGTTTCGGGCTGGCGGGCGGGGTCTTGGGACTGCTGCCCCTGGTCATCATGATCGGCTGCACCAACAACATGTGGCATCCCGCCGCGATCTCCTATATTTCCCGCCGCTTCCCCGAACAGCGCGGCTATGCCCTGTCCATTCATGCCTTGGGCGCCAACAGCGGCGATGCCCTGGCCCCCCTAGCCGTTGGCGCGGCGCTGGTCTGGTTGAGCTGGTCCCAGGCGGCGATGGCGGCCGCCGTGCCCACATTGGCGGTGGCGGTGGTGCTGTTCGCCCTTCTGCCCCGGCAGACCAGCAGCCAACGGCTGGCGGGCGCGCGTGTCGGCGGTGGTGGGGATGCCAGCGGGATTGGTGGCGAGGGCATGAGCATGGCGGCCTATTGGCGCGGCCTGGGCGCCATGGTGCGGGACCGGGCGGTGTTGAGCCTGTGCTGCGTGGCGGCCTTGCGGACCATGACCCAGGCCGGCCTGCTGGCGTTTCTGCCTCTCTATCTGGCCCATGATCTGGGCGCCGGGCCCGTCATGTTGGGCTTGGCCCTGGCCGCCATGCAATCCGCCGGCGTCGTGGCCGCGCCCATCGCCGGCGCCTGGTCCGACCGCGTCGGCCGCCGGCCCATCGTGCTTGCGGGACTGTCCGCCTCCACCGTGGTGATCGTCAGCCTTGGCGCCCTTGGCAACATGGCGATCTTCATCGTCGGCATCGCCATTCTCGGCTTCGTGCTGTTCGCGGTGCGCCCCGTCATCCATTCCTGGCTGATGGATCTGACGCCCGTGAACCTGGGCGGCTCGGCCACCTCGTTGATGTTCGGCAGCCAGGCCTTGCTGGCCACGGCGGCGCCCATCATCGGCGGCCTGATCGCCGATCGCTGGGGCCTGGGCGCGGTGTTCTATTTCCTGGCGGGCGGTCTGTTGGCGGCCAATCTGGCGTTGGTATTCCTACCGCTGTCGGGAAAACCAAAAGCCGCCGGGTAGAGCGTTTTCGCTCACGCTTGTGCGCAAAAGCGCACCGCTCCGACCAGAGCTTTGGGGCGGCGGCGCATTAGCGCCGGGCCGCGGTCACGGTCGCATGGCGTGCGCGGAGGGGCCCACTTTACGCAAGGGGGCGGCGGTGTTGGCGAACTCGCAGAGCAGGGCCCTGGTCTCGCGCGGATCGATGATCTCCTCGATCCAGAACGCCTCGGCCGAGCGGAAGGGCGAGCGCAATTTTTCCAAGCGCTCGGAGATGTTCGCCAATTCCGCTTCCGGGTCCTCGGCGGCGGCGAGATCGGCGCTGTAGGCGGCTTCGATCCCGCCTTCCAGCGGCAACGAGCCCCAGCGCCCCGACGGCCAGGCATAGCGGGTGGAAAACCGATCGCCCACCGTGTGCGCCGCGCCCGCGACGCCAAAGACATTGCGGATAATCATGGTGCACCACGGCACGCTGGTCTGCCAAATGGCGCTCATGGCGCGGACGCCTTCCTTGATGACGCCGCTCTGCTCCGCCTCCAGGCCGACCTGAAAGCCCGGGCAATCGGATAGATTGACAATAGGCAGGTGGAAGGTCTCCGCCAGATCGACGAATTTGGTAACCTTGCGGCAGGTATCCGCCGTCCAGCAGCCGGCATAGGAATAAGGATCGGAGGCCATCAAGGCGACGGGCCAGCCGTCCAAACGGGCCAACCCGGTGATCACGGATTTGCCGTATTCCTTGCCCATCTCGAAAAACGAACCCTCGTCAACCAGTGCCTCGATAATCGGGCGCATCTTATAGATTTTGCGGATGTCTCTTGGAATGGCGTCGATCAGCCAATCAACCTCGCGGTTGGGATCGTCGGTGGGTTCCACGCGCGGCGGCAGCTCATGGACCGACTGCGGCAGGTAGGAAAGAAATTGTTTGGCGCATTCGAAGGCCTCCTCCTCCGTATTCACCGCATGATCCACCGCGCCCGCGCGCAATTGGATTTTCCAGCCGCCCAATTCGTTCTTGGTCAAGTTCTGGCCGATGCGGTTGACCACGGGCGGGCCGGCCACGAACATCGCCGATTTGTCCTTGATCATCACCGAATAGTGGGAGGCCGCCAGATGCGCCGCGCCCAGCCCCGCCACCGAACCCAGGCCCAGGGCCACGCGCGGCACCAGGCCCATATTGGCCACGACGGTTTCCCAGCCGACGACGCCGGGCACATTGGAGCGCCCCGTGGTCTCGATGGTCTTGACCGAGCCGCCGCCCCCCGAACCCTCCACCAGACGCACCAAGGGTAGCTGCAACTGGTTCGCCATGGCCTCGCAGGTCAAATGCTTGCCCTTGATGGTGGCATCCGCAGAGCCGCCCCGAACCGTGAAATCATCACCACAAACCACCACCTGCCGGCCATTGAGGCGGGCCCGGCCGAAGACGAAGTTGGAGGGGACCAGATCTTCCAGATCGTTCTGGCCATCGTATTGCGCCATGCCGGCGATCTTGCCCAGCTCCCGGAAGGAGCCGTCATCGACCAGAATCTCGATCCGCTCCCGCACCGTATAGCGCCCGCCGTCCTTTTGCCGCTTGACGCGCATCTCGCCGCCCAGCTTTTCCGCGAACGCCTCGCGCCGTTTCAGCTCATCAAGTTCCGGTTGCCATGACATTGGCGGTGTCCTCCATGGGATGGTTTGGGATTTTTGTTTGGGGGAGATTAGCAGTTTGGGGCGGTGTCTTGAATTATGAATATTGTTACGTCTCGGCGGAACCGGGCAGGGCGTTCAAGCCGCGACAAACGGCGCTCCATCGCGGCTCAATAGTTGCGGGGCCATTGGGTTGGCCGCCGCCGGATATAGTCGGGGGTAATTTCCTCCACCGTTCGGCAGCCGGTCAGTGCCATGTCCCGTTCGATTTCGTTTCGCATCAGGCCGAGGAAGCGGTTCACGCCGGCCTCTCCGCCCGCCGCCAGGCCCCACAAATAGGGCCGCCCCATCATGCAGGCCTTGGCGCCCAAGGCCAGCGCCTTGACCACATGGGTGCCGCGCCTGACGCCGCCATCGAGGATAACCTCTGCCCGGCCCTGCAAGGCATCGACGCATTCGGCCACCAGATCCACGGTGGCCGCGACGCCGTCCAACTGCCGCCCGCCGTGATTGGAGACGATGACGGCGGTGGCACCCGCATCCGCCGCGCGCACCGCGTCCGTGGGCGACATCACGCCCTTGACCCCGAACGGCCCGCCCCAGGCGGCGGCGACTTCCGCCACGTCGTCCCAGCGCACGCTGGCGTCCAACTGGTCGTTGACATAAGCGATGATGGACATGGCATCCTGGCTGACGGCGTCGACCCGATGGGAAATATTGGGCAGGGACAGTTGGTCGTGGGTCAGCACGTTCAGGCCCCAGCGCGGATGCATGGCAAAACCCAGCAGGCTTTTCAGGGTCAGCCGCGGCGGCACCGTCAGGCCCGAGTACAGATCACGCTCCCGGTTGCCCAGCACCGCCGTGTCGATGGTGACACAGGCCGCCTCGTACCCGGCGTCCTTGGCCCGCGTCATCAATTCCCGGGTCAATTCCCGGTCCTTGTGGATGTAGAGCTGGAACATTTTCGGGCCGGAGGTGGCCGCCGCGATATCCTCCAGGGACACCGACGACGAGGTCGACAGAGAGTAATATATCCCGGCCTCGGCGGCGGCGCGGGCCACGGCCAGCTCGCCATCATGATGAAACAGCCGCGACATCCCCGTCGGCGCCAGGATGATCGGCGCCGCGATGGTCTGGCCCAGAACCTCCGTCCGCAGCGATACATTGGAGACATCGCTCAGATGGCGGGGCAACAGCTCGTAATCATCGAAGGCGGAGGTATTGCGCCTCAGGGTCACTTCATCGTCCGCCGCGCCATCCATGAAATCGAATATAGCGGGGGGCAGCTTGCGCCGCGCCCGGGCCCGCAGATCAGCGATGTTATGACAGTTTTTCAAACTCATGTGGTGACCAGACTTGTTATCGATGCCAAAGACGATTGGCGGATAATCTTGCGCCGGCACGCGAAGCTGTCAAGTCTGGGGAAATCCAACTCAGCACGGGGTCAACCAATGAACGGATTGGTAACCCGCCGCAACCCCGAATTTCCGCAACCCCGTTTGTCGACAAAATCAACCGGACAGCTTGAAATAAGTTCACAAATTTGGTAACATATTGAAATGACGTGGACGATTAGTTTTTACAACGAGAAGGTCAAGAATGAGATGTTGAGCCTGCCGTCTGGGATACAGGCCAATTTGCTCCATGTTCTTGAGATGATCGAGGAATTTGGCCCTTCAATCGGCCGTCCACACACCGCTCCATTGGGCGGCGGGTTGTTTGAAATACGTGCCAAGGGCCGGGAAGGTATTTCGCGGTCGCTATTTTGCACATTGAAAGGTCAGGAAATCGTGATCCTGCATAGTTTTATCAAGAAGACACAGAAGATCCCGAAAAAGGACCTTGAAAAAGCACGCAGACGAATGAAGGAGATAACCAGCCATGGCTGATCAACGGCCCACATTCAAGGCCTTCAAGAAGGAAGCCCTGCGAAACCCCGATGTGAAAGCCGCCTACGATGAGTTGGCCCCAGCCTACGCCATGAAGCGAGACATGATCGCCATGCGCAAGGCCAAGGGTTTCACGCAAGAGGATATGGCGAATTTGCTGGGCACGAGGAAGAGCAGTATTTCCCGTCTCGAAAGCGTAAATTCCGAAAATTCGCCACGCCTCTCAACAGTCGAGGAATACGCCCGCGTGCTTGGCTACCGCCTCAAGATCGAGTTTGAGAAGAATAAACCGTCGCCGAAAATTAACTGATCCGCCCCAATCCTCAGGCCCGCGCCAACGGCCCGCGCAGCAACTGCCCCGGCAGGGCGCCGGTGTGTTCGTTATCGCGCAGGACGACCTGGCCGTTGATAATGGTGGCGGCGATGCCGTCGGCCATTTGTTTCAGGCGTTGGGCGCCAGCCGGCAGATCGTATTCGACGGTGGGCATGCGCGGCGCGACCTTGTCGGGGTCGAGGACGACGATGTCGGCGGCCATGCCCTCGCGCAGCAGGCCCCGGTCGTGGAAGCCCCAGCTGGTCGCTGTGTCGTAGGTGATCATGCGGACAGCCTCTTCCAAGGTAAATTCCTGGCGCTCGCGCACCCAATGGCTGAGCAAATGGGTTTGCAGGGAGCTGTCCATGATCTGGCTGACGTGGGCCCCAGAATCGGAGAAGGTGACGCAGGAACGGGGGTGTTTCATGATCGCCAGGGCGGCGTCTTCATCTTCGTTGGAGATGGGTTGGCGGAAGAACACCTGCAGGTCATGCTCCAGGGCGATATCGATCATCGCCTCCACCGGCTCGACGCCCCGCTCGGCTGCGATATCGGCCAGGCTGCGGTGGGGCCAGGACGCCTTGTCCATCAGATAGAAATAATCCCATTCGGGGGGCCGCGCCTCGCCGCCCGTGACTTTTTTGTTGGAGGTACCGCCATTGGCCGCTTCAATCAACCGGCGCTTGGTTTCAGGATCGCGCAGGGCGGCCTGCTGCTCCGCCAGGGACAATTTGCGGACATCCCGCCACACGGGCCAGTCATCGAACGGCAACTGGGTTTCGAACGACAGCACCACGTTGATCTCACGCGCGTGGACCTGGGTGAAGACCCGGGCGCCGTCCTGGTTGCCTTGTTCGATAATATCGTACAGCGACTTCCAGGCGCCGGGATTGCTGCGCCGGGTCAGACTGCCAAAGGTGATCGGCCGGCCGCTCTCTTTCGATAGATCGTTGAGCCGGCGGTAAAAGGCCTCCAGCTCCTCGTTGGTGCCCCGCTCCATGGCCAGTTGGAAGATCCCGGCATCGATCTCGCCCATGCCATTGACGATGGCGCGGACCTCCGAGAAGTCGGCGATGCGAGAGGCGACGGGGCGGTCATCGGGCTGCAAATGGGCCGGGCTGCGCGAGGTGGAAAAGCCGATGGCGCCCGCCCGTACCGCGTCCTGCACATTGGCCACCATGGCCGCCAAATCATCCTCGCTGGCCTGTTCGTCAAAGGCCCTCTCGCCCATGACATAGGTACGCAGGGCGGAATGGCCCACGTAACCGGCATAGTTCATGCCCTTGGGCAGCTTGTCGATGACGTCGAGATATTCGGGGTAGGTTTCCCATTGCCACGTTATGCCCGCCAGCATGGCCTGACGGGAGATGTCCTCGGCCCGCTCCAGATTGCGGAACACATAATCAACCTCTTCCTCCCGGCAGGGGGCGAGGGTGAAGCCGCAATTGCCCATGACCACCGATGTAACTCCGTGATAGCAGGAGCACGAGCCAAGGGAATCCCAGAAAATCTGGGCGTCCATGTGAGTATGACCATCGACGAAACCCGGCGTGACCACATGGCCTTCCGCGTCCACGACCTCGTCCGCCGGCGCGCTGATGCGGCCGATGGTGGTGATCTTGCCGTCCTTGACACCGATATCGCCGCGATACCGCGCGCTGCCGGAGCCATCTATAACCATGCCATTCTTGACGACCAGATCGTAACTCATGCCTGCTTCTCCCATGATATTTGTCCAGCACCTTACCCGTATCCGCCAAATTAACAAAACCAGACGGCGCGGGCCGTGCTATTTTGCAGTTAGAAAAGCATGCCGCGATACTGCGGCAAAGGGGGGTAGGGACGGTTTCATGTCCACCCGTTTGACCATCGCTCTGGCCGCCGCATTGATGTTTTGGGGCGGCGGTGGGGACCGAATAGGCGCCGTGATCGCCCAAGGGGCAACAAAAACCCTGGCCAAACAAGCCGGCTGGATGTTGGTTGCCGCGCCAAAATTGCGGGACCCCCGGTTCGCCCGGACCGTCATCCTGATGCTGCACCACGATGCCCAGGGCGCCAAGGGTGTAATACTCAATCGATTGATCTCGACCCGGCCCGCGGGAGAGGTCATGGAAGGCATGACGGGCAAACGGCCGGCCCATGACAGGGGCGCCGCCGTGCGCGTCCAATATGGCGGCCCCGTCAGGACCACGCGCTGGACCTACATCCATTCGAGTGATTACAGCAGTCCCAACACAAAAGCGGTCACGGCGAAAATATCCCTGACCCCACACCCCGATATTCTTGCCGCCCTGGCGAATGGTACGGGACCGGCCAAGGGCTTCCTCGCCATCGGCTATGCGGGCTGGGGGCCCGGTCAGCTCGAAAAGGAGCTCCGGCGCAAGGACTGGATCACCATCCCGCCCGACGGCCAGCTTGTCCTGGATGACGAATTACCCACCAAATGGCGCCGCGCCATGGAAAAACGCAGCGTCGATCTTTAGTCCGTTTTCGCTCACGCTTGTGCGCAAAAGCGCACTGCTCCGCGTGGGCGGCGCATTAACGCCGGGCCGCCGTCGCAGCCTTGTTTGGCCATTTCAATCACGAAAATGGTCGAGAAACTATTATTCCAACCCATCTAATTGAACCAAATGCGCGGGCGGACGAGGGTTAGGCCCAGGCAGAGCAGCAGGCCGGTGCCGGCAACGAAGAAGGTTTGGCGAAACGCGGTCAGGAAGGCGGTCATTTCATCCAGGCCGCCGGCCGCGGCTTCCTGCCGCAGATAGGCGAAAATCAGGGACAGGCAGGTCGCGCCCAGGACCACGCCGATGGTGCGGGAGACTTGCGCCAGGCTGCCCGCCACGCCCCGGTCGCGGACGTCCAGGCGCTGGGTCACCACGACCAGAATACAGACCTGAAACAGGCCCAGGCCCAGGCCCTGCACGACCATGGGCGCGGTCATGGCTAAAATACCCACGCCCCGGTCCCAGTTTCCAATGGCAAATGTGGCGCCGGCGACCAGCAGGGCGCTCAGCAAGGCCAAGGGGCTGGCCCAGGGCCGCCGGCTCAACAGCCAGCCGCCCACCGGCGCGGCCACGGCCTGGCCCAGGGCCGATGTGGCCAGGATAAGGCCGCTCAGGGCCAGGGAGTGGTCGGTCACCCGCACCAGAAAATAGGGCACCACCAGGTAGGGTGCGAAACCAACCAGCATGACCAGGCCGTTGAAGATATTCAGCACCGAAAAATCCAACCGGCGAAACACCGCCAGGGGAATGATCGGTTCCGCCGCCCTGATCTCGCGCCAGACAAAGGCCACCAGCGCGCCGCCGCCCACGGCGGCGATCGCCAGCCCGTAACCGGTGTCGCCGCGCAACTGGTTCAAGGCGAACATCAAGGCGCCCAGGCCCAGGGCCAGCAACAGGGCGCCGCGCAGATCGAAGCCGCCCGACCGCCGCTCTCCCTGTTCATCGTTGAGCCAGGGCAGCAGGGCCAGAACCGCCAGACAGATCGGCAGGCGAAACCAGAACACCGCCTCCCAGCCCCAGGCCTGCACCATGAACCCGCCCAGGGATGGGCCGGCGGCGCTACCGATGCCGAACATCATGGTGTAGGCGCCCAGGGCCCGGGCCCGGCCGCTGTCGGGGAACAGCGC
>JAPYPT010000210.1 GCA_029937535.1 Alphaproteobacteria bacterium | reverse complement strand
CGGCGGCTTCGGGCAACGAGGACGCGGCGATCTCGCTTAGCATTTCCTCGGCCCTAAGCGACAGCTCGGAAAGCCTTTCCGTGGTCATCTCCGGTGTACCCACGGGGGCAACCCTGTCGGCGGGCACGGATAATGGTGATGGCAGTTATACCCTGACATCTGCCCAGCTTACGGGCCTAACCATCACGCCGCCCAGCAACGATAGTGATAATTTCAACCTCACAGTCACCGCGACCTCGACGGACGGCTCCGATACGGCGCAATCCGTGGAAACCCTGGCCGTCAGCGTCTCCGCCGTGGCCGATGCGCCCAGCTTGAGCACTTCGGCGGCTTCGGGCAACGAGGACGCGGCGATCTCGCTTAGCATTTCCTCGGCCCTGAGCGACAGCTCGGAAAGCCTTTCCGTGGTGATTTCCGGTGTACCCACGGGGGCAACCCTGTCGGCGGGCACGGACAATGGTGATGGCAGTTATACCCTGACATCTGCCCAGCTTACGGGCCTGTCCATCACCCCGCCCAGCGACGATAGTGATAATTTCAACCTGACCATTACCGCGACGTCGACCGATGGCACCGATACGGCACAAAGTGTCGGGACAGTTGCGGTAACCGTGGCGGCGGTGGCCGATGCGCCGACACTGAGCGCTAACAACGTAACGGGCAACGAAGACACGGCGATTAGCTTAAGCCTATCTTCGGCGCTCACCGATAGCTCCGAAACCCTGGGAAATGTCACTGTTTCCAACGTCTTGGCCGGTACAAAATTCTCCGCCGGCACGAATAATGGCGACGGCACATGGACCTTCACACAGGCCCAGCTTTCTGGTCTTACAGTGACGCCACCACCGGACCGTGACACCAATTTCACGCTTAATGTCGCGGTGACCTCCACCGATGGTTCCGATACGGCGACCACCAACGGCAGCTTTACCGTTACCGTTAATCCGGTCGCCGATACGCCCGACGACATTACCTTTAGTTCCGATGCGGTCGATGAAAATGCCTCAAACGGCACGGTCGTGGGCACCGCTTCGGGCGTCGATCCCGATACCGGCGAGACGTTCTCCTACAGCCTGACCGACGATGCCAATGGCCGTTTCGCGATTGATGGCAGCACCGGCCAGATCACAGTGGCCGACGGTACGCAGTTGAATTTCGAAGATGCCGTGAGCCACAACATCACGGTTCGGGTCACGGATTCCACGGGCAGCACCTTTGACGAGACAAAAGCCATTACCCTCAATGATTTAAGTGAGTTTAGTGACACCCACGAGGCCGAAATAATAGGCAACAATCCCGTCGCTTTTTGGCGCCTCGGCGAAAGCAGCGGCACCACGGCGGTGGACGAAGTGAGTGGAGCCGATGGAACTTACACCAACGGTGCGACCCTTGGCGGCACCGGCCCCTTCGCCGATGTCACCACCACCGCCGCCGGTTTTGACGGCGTGGACGATCATGTCACCATCCCGGACTCCAATGCCTATGACCTAGCCAGCGGCACCGTGCAATTCTGGTTCAACGCGGACACAGTTTCAGGCAAACAGGGTCTGATCGGGCGCGACGCGCGAGGAAATAATGACGGCGATTTTAGAATTCAGCTAAAAAACGGTGATATTGAGGTTAGAGTTGAGGACGGCGCCGGCAGCAACGGCGGTTCGGTCAAAGCTTTAGGCGCCGTTTCAGCAAACACCTGGTATCAGTTGACCGTCACCTTTGGCGCGGGCGGTCTGCAAATCTATTTAAACGGCGACCTGCTGGCTTCGGATAATACGATCACCAACGGCATCGACGGCAACAATGAGCCTTGGGTCATCGCCGCTGACCCGTCCGGGAAAAAAGGGGTCCACAACTACTTCGATGGCGAGATTGCCGAGGTAGCGATTTTCGATAGCCAGTTGACCGAAGCCTCCATCGATGGCCTGTACAGTGCCGGCGACAGCGGCACCGATCTGGTCACTTTGACAGGCGGCGCGGATGTCAACACCGGCACTTCCGGTGAGGACTTTATTGCCGGCGCGGCGGGCAACGATACCCTTTCGGGCGGGGCCGGCGGCGACCGATTGTACGGCGACGGCGGCGACGATACCTTGAATGGCGGCGCTGGCGACGACGTGCTGTCGGGCGGCGACGGCGCCGATACCCTGAATGGCGGCGCGGGCGCGGATGTGCTCTCGGGCGGCGACGGCGATGATATCCTGACCGGTGGCGCGGGCGCCGATACCCTGCTGGGCGGTTCAGGCAACGACACGGCCTCGTATGCCGACTCGGGCTCCGGCGTTAATATTAATCTGAACACAGGCGTGGTCTCGGGCGGCGATGCGGCGGGCGACAGCTTGACCAGCATCGAAAACCTGACCGGCTCCGCCTTCGCCGATACTTTGATCGGCAATGGCGATGTCAATGTCTTCACGGGCAACGCCGGAGACGATACCTTCCAGGGTCTGGGCGGCGCCGATACCCTTTACGGCGGCGACGGCAGCGATAATTTCATTGTTGGCGAGGGCGACGGCAATGACACCATCGATGGCGGTGCGGCGGGCGGCTGGACCGACAGCATCACCCTGCAAAACGCCGATGGCTCGGCGGTGGGAGACGGCTGGACGGTCAGCCTGACGTCTGGCACCGAACAATCGGATGACGGCAGCACCAAGACCTTCAGCGATGACGCCGCCGGCACCATCACTTTGGAAGATGGCACCGAAATCGCTTTCCAGAATATCGAACATGTTGAGTACTGAGGGCCGTATTATGGGTACACGTAACAAGTACATGTCCCCATAATACTCCGCCCATGCCAGGTGGACTTTTCTTATGGTGTGGGTGAATATGGTGACATGTACTTGTTACGTGTCAACCTATTCATGAGTACCCGCCGGGGCCGGTCCAAGCCAACGAACAGCCCGCAATTTAGCCGAAATTTAACCTCGCGGATGCATTCTTCTGCTAGGGATCGGCAATACTGGAGTATTCATGGGACAAGCGAAGGCGCGGCGCGCAGCGGCGGAAACGGGACGAGCCTGGCCGCGCGACCAAGTTCCGGCAACGAAGGTTCCGACCGGCTCGCCCCGTGATTGGTTGCGCAACGAGGGGCGTAAACCCAACGAAAATGTGCCTTGCGGGACCTGTACCGCCTGCTGCAGCGCCGGTTATGCCATCGCCATGGACGACGGCACCACATTGAAGCCGCGCGCCGATGGCACCTGTCCGAAGTTAATCGATGGGGCCTGCTCAATCTATGAGGACCGGCCCCTGACCTGCCGCCGCTACGACTGCCGCAGGTATGTCTTCGCCGGGGTATCGCCCGATGATCACGTGGGGCGGCATTTATCCCGTTGGGACCTCACGGCGGACAAATTCGAGGATCAGGTGTTTTTGCTGTCCTGCCGCCTTGCCCTGCAACATAA
Source organism: Alphaproteobacteria bacterium (assembly GCA_029937535.1). Classification (GTDB taxonomy): domain Bacteria; phylum Pseudomonadota; class Alphaproteobacteria. Next base: position 5,889 of record JAPYPT010000210.1, on the reverse strand, counting down.
CGTCACGAGCCTGGCCGGAAAGTGCGAGAACGATTTGAGTAAATTCGCCTTCCAAAACGCCGGCCGATACAAAGAAGAAGCCGCCGCGCTGCTGCGCGAACACGGTAAGGGCCGGACTTTCAATGAAACCATGAATTTCATACGCCGCGGGTTCCAAGGCGCGAGGGCGCCAACGATTTGAACCATCAAAGCCGCGACGCGAGCCGGGTCAATTCACGCATACTTTCAATCGCGCGCGTACCAAGCCAGACAAGCGAGCGGCCGTCGGTAATTTCCAGGCGGGGCTTGCTGCCGATGCCATATTCGAGCTGGAATTCCTGGATGTCCTCGTCTTCGAACTGAAACGGCTCGTTTCCGAACAAGACCAAATCCGCCTGTCGCAAAAGAGCCCCATCGATTTCGATTTGAGGGTAACGCTTGCCGGGTTCATCGCCCAAGGTCCGCAAGCCGGCAACCGCCAGCAGCCTGGCGGTATAGGTCTCTCGAGAAACGGTTATCCATGGATTTTTCCAGGTTAAATACAGGACCATTTTGTCCGGACGTTCCGCCGCGGCGGTCTTGGCGGCGGCAATAACGCTGTCCAGGGCCGTTTTCATCTCTCCGGCCTGTTCGTCCCGGCCGAAAATGCCGCCCAGCAGTTCAAACAGCGCGCCATTGTCTTCCGGCCCCTCGCAATGGGTCTGGACGACCTCAACGCCCAGATTGACGATCTCCTCGATCAGGGCGCCGGGCGTATCGTCGTGGCTGACGACCACATGGCTGGGCCCCAGTTCGGCCAGTTTCATGATATCGATCGTCCGGGTGCTGCCGATTACGTCAATTTGGTCAACCAGGCCGTCCGGTTCAACACAGGCGGAGGTGCGGCCGACCAATTGCCGCTGCAAGTCCATTTTAAACAGCAATTCGGTCAGACTGGGTACCAGTGAAACGATCCGCGCGCCCGATCCGGCCTGATAATGCTGTCTGCCGGCGGCATCCTTCAGCATTTGGCAGTCTCCCCAAAAGTGCGCTGGAAGTCTCCCTTGACTACCAAGCCTTCGCGCGGGCCGCAACATCCAAACGAATTAATACCACGTTTCAAACCGATCTAGTTGAGCAGGGAAAACCCATAGCTGGCCGCCGCATCCCGGTCCGCGGCGATGCGCTCATAAGCCTGGATGGGCAGAAATTCGATATCGTCAAGCAGCAAGGTCTGGCGCACCCCTTGCAGGTTTGGGTCCGCGAAGGTTCGGAAAACAGCCGTGCGCATGCGTTCGATGGTGGCGGGGCTAAAATCGCCATGGGTCACATACGGCACCCCTGGCGCACGGTAGGTCCGGCCAAGCTTGCGCAGCCCCCGAAGCGCGTCGGGCCGGTAAAGCTCCAACAAGGTATAGGTCACGCTATCGATGGCGGCGATATGTACAGCGCCGCGCTTGAGCAATGCGAGACTGGCGATATGCGAACCGCTGATCCTGACGCGGGAGAAAAAGCGCCCATCCCGGCTGACGGGAGCCACCAGTGCCTGCAAGGCGCCCATGCCGGAATGGGATTCCGGGCCATTGATGGCGCAAACCGTGCCCGCCATCAGCAAAACATCATCGAAGGGGCAATCCTCGGCCACGACGATGACGCTGGCATAGTCGGCGCCCAGGCATTCGGGTGCATGGAAATGCGGCGTGGCGATGGGGATCAGACGGCCGGTGTAGCGGTGAACCAGATCATAACCGCAACATTGCGAGAATATCAGGCCCGGATCGTCCCACATTTGATTGCTCGGGCGATCATGCATCAGCGACGACGGAACACCGCCGACGCCTTCAAGTTCGAAATAACGGACCAGGCCGCGCCAAAATTCGTCCAGCGCCATCCGCACTTCGGGAATATTGTACATTGGCAAACTGGCGATACCGCTCATTCCAGTATTCCCAATTCGTTTTCGTTACGGCATGATGGACGATACACCATGACCAGGGAGAAGCCCATGGAAATGCCAACAGAGGCACTGTTTCATCTCTCCATCCCCGTCGATGACTTGGACCGGGCCCGGGCCTTCTATATCGATACCCTGGGCTGTACGGTGGGCCGGGAAACCAAGGGACGGTTCGATATCAATTTTTTTGGCCACCATGTGGTCGCGCACCACGCGCCCATCTGTCGGTCAGGGGAGGCGGGCAGGGCGCCGCGCGCCATTGAGTCCGATGGTGATGTGGCGCCCTTGCGGCATTTCGGCGTGATCCTGCCCCTCGGCGATTGGCGGGCCATGGAACAGCGCCTCAAGGGCCGGGATATTGACTTTACCCTGTCGCCGCGCCTGTCATTCGCCGGCAAACCGGCCGAACAGCACATCATGATGCTGCCCGACGGCTGCGGCAACGTCGTCGAGTTCAAATCCCAGCCCCCGGAGCGGGTTTTCGCGACCGATGGGCCTTAGATCAAAGAGTTAGCGCAACTTAGCTGCGTTCAATCACACGACACGACACACGGCCATTTTAACGTCATTGCCGGGCTCGACCCGGCAATCCAGGGTAACAAACTCAGGTGCTTGCGGCTCTGGATCCGCATAGGTTCCCGGGGTCTTCGCTTCGCTGCGCCCGGGGATGACGGAGTGTCGTGTGGTGTGGCGCTCAATTGAACGCGGGATGCGCTAAAGACAGTGTCGTCTACAGAGCTTCGTCCCCGGTCTCGCCGGTGCGGATGCGCATGACCTGTTCCAAATCGGCGACAAATATCTTGCCGTCGCCAATCTGATCGTTGTTAGCGGCATCCCGGATCGCCTCGACCACCCGTTCGGACAGATCATTGGGCACGGCCAGCTCCAACTTCAGCTTGGGCACGAAACTGACCTGATATTCGGCGCCCCGGTAAATTTCCGTGTGCCCCCCCTGGCGGCCGTAGCCGCGCACCTCCGAGACGGTCAGGCCATGCACGCCGATGGCGGTCAGGGCGTCGCGGACCTGATCCAGGCGATGCGGTTTGATGACGGCTATGATCATTTTCATACCTATGGTCTCCTTAATTCTATTTCCGGGGCCAGGCGGTCCCAGAGCATTTCCGAATTGGAAATGCTCCGATTCTTAAGAATAGAGCAGTTTTTCCAATCACTTAGAATCACTTCGTGATTCACATTGGATCGGAACTGCTCTAAAGGTCATAACCGCGTTCGCCGTGGGCGACCAGGTCTAGGCCCTCGATTTCTTCGTCTTCACTGACCCGAAGACCAACCGTCGCCTCGCAAATCTTGATGATGACAAAGCTGATGACGACCGACCAGACCAACACCGCGACGACGCCGAGTACCTGCACGCCGAACTGGGAGCCCATGGTGGTGCCCTCGGCCAGGCCCATGCCGCCCAGCGCCGCGGCGGCGAAGAAAGCCGTTAACAAGGTGCCCAGGGCCCCGCCGACGCCATGTACGGCGAAGACATCCAGTGAATCGTCGATTTTGATCTTCTGCTTCACCCTTTCCACGGCGAAGTGGCAGACGATACCGGCCAGCAAACCAATGACCAAGGCGCCGATGGGGCCGACGAAGCCCGAGGCCGGCGTAATCGTCGCCAGGCCCGCGACCATGCCCGTGACGATACCCACCAACGAGGCCTTGCCAAACCGGCGCCATTCCAGGAAAGCCCAGGTAATGGACGCGGTCGCGGCGGAGATATGAGTGACCAGCATGGCCATGGAGGCGCTGCCGTCGGCGGCGAGCGCGCTGCCGGCATTGAAGCCAAACCAGCCGACCCAAAGCATGGCGGCGCCGATCATGGTCATGCCGGGGTTATGGGGCGGGCGCAAATCCTTGGGAAAACCGCGTCTTCCGCCCAGAACCTTGGCCACCAATAGTGCCGATGACCCGGCCGTGACATGGACCACGATGCCACCGGCGAAATCCATCACGCCCAGATCCGCCAGCCAGCCGCCGCCCCAAACCCAATGGGCGACGGGCGCGTAAACGAAAACCAGCCAAAGGCCGGAAAACATCATGACGGCGCTGAAACGGATCCGTTCCACATAGGCGCCGACGATCAGCGCCGGCGTTATGATGGCGAACGTCATCTGGAACATTACGAACAGGATTTCCGGAATACTGCCCGACAGCGTATCGGGGCCAATTCCAAGGAGGAACCATTTTTCCGCCCCGCCGATAAAGGCCTGGGCGCCGCCGCCATCGCCAAAGGCAAGAGCGTAACCGCCGATCAGCCAGATGATGGAGGCCAAGCAGGCAATGGCAAAACAATGCATCAGCACGGACAGAATATTGCTGGACCTGACCAAACCGCCGTAAAACAGCGCCAAACCGGGTAGGGTCATAAACAAGACCAAGGCCGTTGAGGTCAAAATCCACGCCGTATCCGCGCCATTCAAGGTCGCTTCCGCGGCCAGGGCCGGGTAACTGAATAGGCTGAAAAGGCTGAATAGGCCGAATACTGCGGCAACGGCCATGCCGCCGCGAATTTTCTTAATCATTTTTGCCCCCGCATCGCGACCCGTCGTCACGAATTATTGCTGAATCATTGTTCACTATAGGGCAAATTCACGATAAAGGCTAAATATTAGGCAACACGTTCATTCATTTCCGCAAATCGATCGACGAATTCCAGCGCGGCGTCGCGGGCGCGGGGGGCTACCAGAACCAGACGGTCGATATCGAGATCGTTGTAACGCAGTATGGTATCGCCGTCGGCGCCATCGAAGGCGAACATGGTCACCGGGATGGATTTCGGATCCCGTCCCGCGGCCTCGGCCCGGCGATGCAGGTCCCCGATGGCCTCCGCCAGATCGTCCAACAAGACGTCTATGGGCATCCAGCCATCACAGAAATCCACCACCCGTTGGCGCGCCAACGGGGTCGCGCCGCCGAAAATAATGGGCGGATGGGGCGTCTGAACAGGCTTGGGATAGGATATGATAGAATCGAAATTGACGAAATCTCCATGATAGCTGGCTTGCTCATTAAGCCAAATTTCCTTCATGGCTTCAACGCGTTCTTTCATTACCTTAAAGCGCGTCTTGAATTCCGTGCCATGATTTTCCATTTCCTCGGCGTTCCAGCCCGCGCCGATGCCAAAGAGAAACCGGCCGTCCGACAGCATATCCAGGGTGGCGACTTCCTTGGCCAGGGTAATGGGGTCGCGCTCCACCACCAGACAGATCCCGGTGGCCAGTTTCAGGCGCGTTGTCACGGCGGCCGCCACGGCGAGGGATACGAATGGGTCCGCCATGTGATAATAGGGCCGGGGCAAGTCGCCGCCACCGGGGTAGGGGGAGCGCCGCTCGGCCGGAATATGGGTATGTTCGGGCAGCCAGAAGGATTCATAACCGGCCGCCTCCAGCGCGCGGGCCATATGATCGGCCCGGATGCCATAGTCCGTATTGAAGGTCATGATGCCGATATCCATGTTTTCACCTGTTTTTTTTGCCTTGATTTGCAGACCTTATTGAAGCGCGTTCCGGCGGCCGGGTCCAGCGTCCTCAGGTTTGACCGGGACAGATGTATTGACAGTGCAATTGAGCGCCACTATATACCTGGCACTCACATGATTAGAGTGCTAACAATTCCTAATAAACCCCGGAAAACTTAGGGTTTACAACAAAATTTGGAGGTATCTGATGCAAATCAGACCATTGCATGACCGCGTGCTGATCCGCAGGCTGGACAGCGAGGAAAAGACGGCGGGCGGCATCATCATTCCCGACACGGCGCAGGAAAAGCCCATGGAAGGTGAAATCATCGCGGCCGGCGACGGCGCCCGTGGCGAGAACGGTCAAATTCACGCTCTCGATGTCAGCGCGGGCGACCGCGTTCTGTTCGGCAAATGGTCCGGCACGGAAGTGACCATCGATGGTGAAGATCTTATCATCATGAAAGAATCCGACATCATGGGTGTCATTTGATAACCATCCACAACTAAG
>JAPYPT010000209.1 GCA_029937535.1 Alphaproteobacteria bacterium | reverse complement strand
TTAAAGGTTTTAGCGCATGGCCTCGCGTTCAATTGAACGCGACATGCGCTAATCCTTGCGCCGTTCACTGCGCATGCGATCGTCGTCCGTCTTTATCTCGCTGTAAATACTGCTCAACAACCGGGCCAAATGGCTGCGGCCCTGTTCCAGAGCCTGCTCCACCGCCCAGACAATTTTGTCCGGCAGGCGGCGAACATAACGGTCCTGACCGTTCGCCTGACGCACGCACTGACGGACTTTTAGCCAATGAAGCACTTCATCGAGGGAGCCACTATCCAACACCTCGATCATTTTTTCCGTCGTGGCGTTTTCCACCTCGGCGCCGTGGCGCGTAATCAACGCCTCGGCCGCATCACGGATTTCCAAATCGAACTGTTCCGCTGGCGTTTTGTCGGACATAAATCACAGGCTTCCATATCTTAGGTACATTAGATTAGCCGCTTTTTGTCCCTAGGTGTAGTCCGCCGATACCATCCCAACAATTGGCCTCTCGATGCCGTCGCCACGCCAGGGGCACGACCGCATTGGGATACTGGTTTCACCTTTCGTTAAGGTATCAAAGGGTAAGATTAAGTCCGCGAAAGATATATCAGATTTCGGACCCCCGATCGAAAATATCGGGCGTCCCGTTAGGGAAAGCATTCAACATGAGGAGCATGCTCGCAAGCGCTACTCACCCGCCGGTCAACGATTCCGAAGTTCGGGAATTGTTCAAACTCGCCCAGGAAAAATCCAAGGAAGGGCGGGAATCGCTTTATGGCGCGATCGGAGATCTGTTCGAGCGCCGGGCTGATGAATTGCAACCCGGCGAACGGGAACTGATGATCGAAATTCTGGAACGCTTAAGCCGGGATGTGGAGATGTCCGTACGGGCCAGTCTGGCCAATCGCCTGAGCGAGAGCGGCGATGCGCCCTATGACTTGATTCGCATGCTGGCCAACGATGACGTCCAGGTCGCCTACAATATTCTGGCTTCAAGCCCAATCCTGCATGACACCGATCTGGTTGAGGTGGTGCGCCATCGCACCATGCAACATCAACTGGCCGTCGCCATCCGTAAAGACGTCAGCGAGGAAGTTTCCGCCGCGCTGGTCGAGGGGGGCAGCGAGGATGTCATCGTAACCCTGCTGAACAACCAGGATGCCCGCATCTCCGCCGACGTTCTGGACTATTTGGCGGAAGAATCCAAACGTATCGATAGCTTCCAAAAACCTCTCGTACGCCGCCCCGACCTGCCTTCCGAACTTGCGGAACGGATGTACTATTGGGTCACTGCCGCGGTGCGCAACCACATCATCGAAAACTTTGATGTGAATATCGATGACCTGGATGACCAGTTGTCGGCCAGTGTGACGGAAGTGATCGAGGGCAAGGAAAACAACGAAGGCAACGGTGTCGCCGCCGAGCGCCTGGTGGACCGCCTGTTCGATGGTGGCGGGTTATCGGCGGAATTCGCCCTGAAATCCCTGCACCAGGGCCAGGTCTCGATTTTTGAATTCGCCTTCGCCAGAATGGTTGGAATACGGCCGGTCCTGGCCCGGCGCATTGTCTACGAACCGGGCGGCGAGGCCCTTGGCATCGCCTGCCGGGCCATTGGCCTGGAACGCGCGGTTTATCTGCAGATCTATCAGTTGACCCGGAAGGCACGCAGCAGCGAATCCCGCCTCGGCAAGGACGAAGTGGTGCGATTGACCCAATTCTTTGAATCCATTACCCGGGAATCCGCATTTCTGGTCCTACGCAAATGGCAGCGGGACAAACGTTATCTCGATGCCGTCCGCGTTCTCAAGAAATAGCCTCTTTCATTCCCGCGCCCTGCGGCAAAATACCACTGCCATTTTTCGGCGGAACACTGCATAATCAGCCTCCATATACAGTTTATGGAATAGCCGTTTTGGAGGCGAGGACGCGAATGATTGATCGCTTGATTGATCCCTTTGGACGTACTGTCGATTATCTGCGTGTTTCAGTGACGGACCGATGCGATTTTCGGTGCGCCTATTGCATGTCCGAAGATATGACTTTCCTGCCCAAGGCCGAGGTTTTGAGCCTTGAGGAATTGGAACGCCTGTGCCGCGGCTTCATCGACCTTGGCGTCCGCAAGCTTCGCGTGACGGGCGGCGAGCCTTTGGTGCGGCGCAATGTCATGTGGTTGTTCCAGCAATTGGGACGGCATCTGGATACGGGTGATCTGGATGAATTGACCCTCACCACGAATGGCTCGCAACTGTCCCGGTATGCCGCCGACCTTTTTGCCTGCGGCGTTCGCCGGATCAACGTGTCCCTCGATACCCTGAACGCGGACAAGTTCCTTGCCATAACGCGCTGGGGAAAATTCGACCGGGTCATGGCCGGTATTGATGCGGCCCAAGAAGCCGGCCTGGCCGTCAAGATCAATGCCGTGGCCCTGCTTGATTTCAATGAAGATGAATTTGACCGGATGATCGCCTGGTGCGGCGAGCGGGGCCTCGACATGACCTTGATCGAGGCCATGCCCATGGGAGATGTAGGCCAGAATAGGGCGGATCAGCATCTATCCCTGGCTGAAGTCCGGCGTAACCTGGAGCAGACCTGGACCTTGCAAGACAGCGATTACCAAACGGGCGGACCGGCCAGCTACGTCACCGTCGCCGAGACGGGGCGAAAGCTGGGCTTTATCACCCCGTTGAGCCACAATTTCTGTGAAGCCTGCAACCGTGTCCGCCTGACCTGCACCGGCACATTGTTCATGTGCCTGGGCCAGAATGACGCCGCCGACCTGCGCGCACCCTTGCGGGCCTCGGCTGATGATGAGGTATTGCGTCAGGCCATCCACGGCGCCATCGCCCGCAAGCCCAAGGGTCATGATTTCATTATCGACCGAAACAGCACGGATCCATCGGTCGTCCGCCATATGAGCGTTACCGGCGGCTGAGCGCCGAATAGCAACTGGGTGACCAGGGAACCAAGCGGCATGACGCCATGAGCCGGTGGCCTCTTACATTTCTGGTGCTGCTGTTCTCATGTGCGCTGACCTGGCCGGCCAATACAGCCCTGGAACCCACCCCACCGCGCCGCGCCGTCCATTTGGACGTGCCCTATTTGGATCACGCCGTTTCGCCCGCGATCGCGCGAGTGATCCGCGTCATCCGGAAACTTGAACCCCGCATGGTTCGGGAGGACTTTGGCCAGGTCGTGGTCCAGGAAAAGCAATACACCAGGGCGGCGAAGCTGGCGGTCGCCCGCTATGAACGGGCCGCCGATCTGGGCTATGTCATGGCCCATTACAATTTAGCCCGCACCCTGTCCGACGGCCGAGGCGTAAAGCGTGACTTCGTCCGCGCGATTGCCTCTTATCAACTTGCCGCCCAAAAGGGCAATGTGCCAGCGATGCTGCGATTGGCGGAATTTCACCTGTCCGGTCTGGGCACGCCCAAGAGCAGAGTGGCGGCACAGGCTTACTATTATGTTGCCGCCAGTCTCCAAAATGAAGCGGCGGCACGGGCCCAACGGTTTATGGCGCCGCACCTGAGTAATATCCAGCTTGTAGAAGTGCGCAAACAGGCCAACGCCCTGCGGGCGGAAATGCCCCGGATCGACCTGATTTTACAACGCGGTCAGGAACAAGAGTTGCTGGTGGCCGCGGCCGAAGGCAATCTGGAAAGGGTCGAAGCGTTGTTGAGGGACGGCGTGGATGCCAATGCCATCAATAAACTGGGCCGAACTTCCATTGTTACGGCGGCCTGGCGCGGCCACGCCCATATCGTAAGTTCCTTGCTGAATGCCGGGGTTGAGATCGATGCCGCCGACAACCAGGGCCGGACCGGGTTGTCCTGGGCCGCGATCAACGGCTACCCCAAGATTGTCGATCTGTTATTGGAAGAGGCCGCCCTGGTCGATGTCCGGGACCACGAAGGCCTAACGCCACTCATGCGGGCCTCTTGGAATGGCCATGAGGAGATCGTCAACCTATTGATCGATGCCGGCGCCGACGTCAATGCCGTGGATGACCGCGGTATATCGGCACTGCAGCGGGCCGAGTCGGTCCAAGAACAACGCATTGCCGATCGGTTGCGCGCCCGACCGAAACCCCGGGCCCGCGAAACTCTTGTCCTGCTTGCCAACGATGACGGCAAGGTCGGGGGCCTGGCCCTATTGCCCAAGCGGCCCGGCGGCAAGGAAATTCTATTGGACAAGGCCAACGCCATGATCCAGATCAACCCGGCTGGCGCGGTCACGACCGGCACGGCAAGCAAGGAATTTCTGGAGCGGGAATTCGGTACGCTTTTGAAGTCGATGCCCAGGGCCGTCAATGAACCGCGCCGCTCCCGCCGCTTCATCAGGGGCGGTCCCGGTCTGCTCGCCCAAATCCTGGACCTGTTGGTCAGGATTTGGCCGATCATCCTAATCATCCTCGTTGTCGTACTGATTTTCCTGTTCATCAGACGCCGGCGCCGGCGCCGTCCGTAGAACTTGTCCGCCGGTATCTAACGTAATTCGATGCGGTGAGCATATGTCCTGCCGTCGCTGACGGTAATCTGCTCGAAGCCAAGCATTCTGGCCAAATCGAAAAACGTGAACAGATCTTCCACGGCCAGGTTGCGGAACAGGGCGCTGGCCCGTGCCGACGCGGTCAACTGCGCCAACACACCGCGGGCCCGAAACAAGGTGGCAAAGCTGTGTTGATCCAAGCCCACGATGATCATTTTTTGTGCGTCATCGCCCTTGGCGAAGATGGCATATCGCGGTGGAAACATAAGCTTCCGCTGACTATTGGTTTGGGCGACGGTAAATCCGATGCGCGTTTCACGGCTGGCATTATTCATGACGGGAGCCCGGGCACGGAAAGTTTCCTTGCTGGTGATGGGGGGATAGTAGTATTCGGCATGCCGGTCCGCTGCCCAGGCTGGCGGCGGGATGGCAAAGGCCGGCGTCAACAAGAAAACCAACAGCAATAAGCGACGCGGCATGATTTCTTCCCCTCGGAAATGCGGATTTCTGTCATTATGTGATCCTGATTCAATTTTGACCAATAAAGTCTGATGATAGTTACGCCACAGAGGGCCGTGGATTCAGACATGACAGGTGGTAAATAGGCATATGGCCGGCAACAAAATAACATTCATGGCAAGCGAGACGCCCCAGGCCGTATCCGCATTGGAACAATTGCGCGCGCGATACGGCGATGCCGGTCCGGACCAGGCCGACGTGATCGTCGTCTTGGGTGGCGATGGCTATATGTTGAGCGTGCTGCATGAAACCCGCCAACGTTCCCTGCCCATTTATGGCATGAACCAGGGCACCGTCGGCTTCTTGATGAATAGTTTTGAGCTGGATGATTTGCCGGCCCGGCTGGCCAACGCGGAACTGGCGATACTGCATCCCCTGGCCATGACGGCGATCGATGCCGACGGTGCGGAGCATACAGCCATGGCCATCAATGAAGTTTCCGTCTTTCGGGAAACCCGGCAGGCGGCCAAGATCAGAATTTCCATCGACGGAAATGTCCGTCTGGAGGAACTGATTTGCGATGGTGTACTGGTCGCCACGCCCGCCGGCAGCACGGCGTATAATCTGTCGGCCCATGGCTCCATCATTCCGCTGGATGCCGATATTCTGGCCCTGACCCCAATCTCAGCCTTTCGTCCCCGGCGTTGGCGCGGGGCGCTGCTGCCGGGCAGCGCGCGGGTTGCCTTCGATGTTTTGGAGTCGGACAAACGCCCGGTCTCCGTCGTGGCTGACAATCAGGAATTCCGCTCCATCGTGCACATCGAAGTGATAGAAGACCGCGGCGCCGAACTGCGCCTGCTCTTCGATCCCGAGCACAATCTGGAAGAACGTATTCTAAATGAACAGTTCATTCCTTGATTTCGGGATTTAACATTGGAATGGAACAAACATGACGCGCTTGGCAATTGGCGGCTTTGTGCACGAAACCGTTAGCTTTCTGCCGAGCGACACGACATTGGCGGATTTTGAGCGCCGCGCCGTGCGAGGCGACGGTATCGTGGAGGCGTATGCCGGCTCAAATACCGTTTTCGGCGGTTTTCTTAAAGTTTGTGAAGAAAATGATGTCGCGGTCGAAGGCTTGCTTTGCACCGAATGCGCCCCATCGGGCCCGGTCTCGAAGGAAGCTTTCCAGGCCCTGGCGGATGAATTGATATCAAGGGCCACTTTGTGGCGGGATGAGGCGGACGGCCTGTTGTTGCATCTGCACGGCGCCATGGTCGCGCGCGGCGATCTTGATCCCGAACACACCTTGTTGGTCCGCCTGCGCAAGGCATTGGGCGACGATTACCCCATCGCCCTGGCCATGGATCTACACGGCAACATCGGCCCTGAAAAAGCCGCGCTGGCGGATATCGTTTGCGGCTTTCGCCACAGCCCCCATACCGACATGGCCGAAACCGGCGAACGCACCGCGAAGCTGCTGCTGGGACAATTGGCGGGCACGGTCAAACCGGTCAAGGCCATGGCCCGGCCCGGTCTGATCCTGCCCTCCATATTCACGGCGACGGCCGTGTCGCCCCTCAAGGAGATCATGGAGGAGGTGCGCGCGGCGGCGGATTTACCGGGCATCCTGGATGTCACGTTGTTTACCGGGTTTGCCTATGCGGATGTGCCGGAGATTGGCGCCACGGTGCTGGCCGTGGCCGACGGCGATGAAGCATTGGCCATTCGCACCGCCGAACGCATCTGCGCACGTTTGACGGAAGCACGGGAAGCTTTGTATCGCGCCGCCCCCCTGTACGACCCCATGGCCGCGCTCGACAAGGCGGCGGAACTGATCGCGGGCGGCTGCCGGCCGGTCGTGTTGTTGGAACATGCCGACAGGGGCAACGATTCCACTCATTTGTTGGAGGCCATGCTGGCCCGGGACGCCGGGCGCGTCGCCATGCCGTATTTGCACGACCCCATCGCGGCCAAGGCCGCCGCCTCCGCCGGGCTCGGCGCCCAGTTGATGACCACTCTTGGCGGCAAATCGTCCGAAATGGCGGGGTTTCCGCTATTGTTTTCGGGCTTCGTGAAATTCACCGGTCATTTGCGCTACCGCATCACGGGGCCCTATCGCACCGGGGAAGAGATTGACCTTGGGCTTAGCGCGGTGATCGATAACGGCCGCATTTCTGTCATCGTGACCTCCCATTCGGCCTCGGCGGTGGATACGGATCCCTTTACCCAATGCGGCCTGGATATCGAAGAATTCGATATCATCGCCTTGCGTTCAAAGACCCATTTCCGCGCCGCTTACGAGCCGATCGCGGGCGCTATATTGATTGTCGAGACGCCCGATTGGGGACCCGCCGACCTTACCGAGCTGCCCTATCGTAACGTGCCACTGGGCATCTACCCCATTACCATGGACGATGGCACCGAGACTGGAGTTTGACGCCATGTGGACTTGGACAAATATCACCGAACAGCGGCCGACCTTTGTCACGCACCTGGAATGCGGTTTGAGCGGTGAGCAAGTGCCCGGCGATCAGCTACACGGCCTGTCATCCGCCGGACGGCCGTTCCTGGTACGCTATGATCTGGCGGGCCTGGGCAAGAGCCTGAGCAAGGAGACCCTGGCGGCGCGGCCACCCGATATGTGGCGCTACCGGGAATTCCTGCCCGTCCGCCGAAATGAGAATATCCTCAGCCTGGGCGAATGCATGACACCGATCATGCCGGCGCCCGGGGTGGACGGCGATCTATGGATCAAGGATGAAGGCCGCCTGCCCACCGGGTCCTTCAAGGCCAGGGGTTTATGCCTGGCCGTTTCCATGGCCAAGGAACTGGGCATCACACGCATGGCCATGCCCACCAATGGCAACGCCGGCGCCGCCATGGCCGCCTATTGCCGGCTGGCCGGGATCGAAGCCTTTGTCTTTTGCCCCGACGACACCCCCGAAACCAATGTCCGGGAAATCGCCTTGCAAGGCGCCAAGGTCTATTGCGTCAACGGCTTGATCAATGACTGCGGCAAGATCGTCGGCGACGGCAAGGAAGCCATGGGGTGGTTCGATCTCTCCACCCTGAAGGAGCCCTACCGGATCGAGGGCAAGAAAACCATGGGCCTGGAACTGGCGGAACAGTGCGGGTGGAAGCTGCCCGACGCGATTTTCTATCCCACGGGCGGCGGCACCGGCCTGATCGGCATGTGGAAGGCGTTCGATGAATTGGAGGCCATCGGCTGGATCGGGCCCGAGCGGCCCAAGATGATCGCGGTTCAGGCCGCCGGTTGCGCGCCCATCGTCAAGGCTTTCGAAGACGGCGCGGAACATGCCGATCTGTGGCCCGATGCCCACACCCAAGCCGCCGGCATCCGGGTACCGGCCGCGGTGGGCGACTTTCTGATCCTGCGGGCCGTGCGGCAATCGGGTGGCTTCGCGATCGCCATCGACGACGAGACAATATTCGCGGCGCGGGACCAAATGGCGCGGAAAGGCGGCTTGTTATTGTGCCCGGAGGGCGCGGCTACCTATGCCGCCTGGCAGGCCGCGGTGCGGGATGGCAGAATTGCTAAAGATGACCGCAGCATTCTGTTCAACTGCGCCACGGGTCTGAAATACCCCATGCCGGGCGCCGGCATTCCCCTCGACCGGCATGCCCCGATCGATTATGGAGCCATGGCATGACCGAAACCGCCCTTGAACTACTGCCCATCGATATCGCCGCCTACCGCAATGGCAATACGGGCGTCGACTATGTCCATCGTTTTGACAGTGGTCAGCCCGGCCCCGATGTCCTGATCAACGCCCTGACACATGGCAATGAAGTTTGCGGCGCCCATGCCCTGGCGGTGTTGTTTGAGAATAATATCCGGCCCCTGCGCGGCAGCCTCACGCTTAGCTTTGCCAATGTCGCCGCCTACCATGCCTTTGACATCGCTGATCCCGGCGCTTCCCGCTTCGTGGACGAGGATTTCAACCGCTTGTGGTCCGGCGAAATCCTCGACGGCCCGCGCCAGTCGGCGGAACTGACCCGGGCCCGGGAAATCAGGGACGTCGTGGCGCGGGCGGATTATTTGTTGGATCTGCATTCAATGCACCTCCCCTGTCCGGCCCTGATGCTGTGCGGTACCGCGCCCAAGGGACGGCGTTTGGCCCTTGCCATGGGCGTGCCGGAACATGTGGTGTCCGATCCAGGCCATGCGGCGGGCCCGCGCATGCGGGATTTCGGACCCTTTGCAAAGATCGAAACGGAACAGACTGCACTTTTGATTGAGTGCGGCCAGCATTGGGTCACGCGGACCGGTCAAGTTGCCATTCAATCGGTGTTTCACTTTCTTGACGCCCTGGGCCTAATTGAGAGAGCCGCCGCGACACCCTATAT
>JAPYPT010000004.1 GCA_029937535.1 Alphaproteobacteria bacterium | reverse complement strand
GTGCAATCCCGGGTAACGCCCGAGCTTAAGCGTGATGCTGAACGGGTGTTTCAGGCCATGGGCCTGAAAACCTCGGATGCAATACGGCTTTTCCTGCAGCAAAGCGTCAATATGGGCGGCCTGCCCTTTCGACCGACCGCGGCGCGGCCAAATGCGGCAACCGTGGCGGCAATGCAGGAAACACAGGCCGGCGAAAATTTGCAAACCTATGACGGCTTTGCCGAACTGAGGTCCGATCTGGACGATTAGGATGCTTTCGTTAAGAACGACGCGGCAATTCAAAAAGGACCTCAAGAAAGCCGTCCGGCAGGGTCGCGATATCGACGAACTGGAAACAGTGATCACCCGATTGCAGAGCGGTCAGGGGCTTGATCGTTCCTATCGCGATCACGCCCTGATTGGGAATTGGCGGGATCATCGCGAATGCCATATCGCGCCGGACTGGCTGTTGATTTACAAAATCACCAACGATGACTTGAGGCTTACCAGGTTAGGTAGCCATTCTGAACTATACTAATTTCGCCCGGCGCCCGTCAGGATTGACTGTCGTCCCAGCGGGGAAACAGTGCGTGGGTGACGCCCAGTTGATCCAGGGCGCGGGCGACGCCCTGGTCGATGATCTCCTGCAGGGTCGTGGGCTTGTGATAGAAGGCGGGCATGGGCGGCATGATGATGGCGCCATAATCGGCGGCCCGGGTCATCAATTCCAGATGACCTTTGTGCAGGGGCGTCTCCCGCACCATGAGGACCAGGGGGCGGCGTTCCTTCAACGTTACGTCCGCCGCCCTGGCGATAAGATCGGCGTCGAAGGAATTCGCAATCGCGGACAAGGTCTTGATGGAACAGGGCGCCACGATCATGCCGCGTGTGAGGAAAGACCCCGACGAGATCGAGGCGGCGATATCCTTGTTGGAATGCACCACGTCGGCCAGGGCGCGCACTTCGGCCAGGGTCATGTCGCTTTCGTACTTGAGGGTCTGCACCGCCGCCTCTGAGACAATCAGATGCGTTGGCACGTCCAGTGTTTTCAGCGCACGCAAGATCCCGATGCCATAGACGACGCCGCTGGCGCCGGTGATCGCTACCACCAAGGGTAAGCTCATGGTCCTTCTCCCCGTATTTTCGCCTGGCCGCCGACCCGTCGCTCGCGGGCGGCAATATAGGCCGTGGAGGCGATAATAATCGCCGCACCCGCGCCTGACCAGATGTCGGGCCGTTCACCGTACACGAAAAAGCCGATGGCAACGGCCCAAATCAGGGTGAAATAGTAGCCTGGCTGGGTAAACGACAAATCGGCGATCTGGAAAGACTTGCTCCAGCAGAAATGCGCCAGGGTCGCCATCACGGCGGCGCCAAAGGTCAAGACACAGGTATGCAGGGACGGTGTGTTCCAGACGAACAATGTAGGGATCAGGCTGGTCAAGGTCACGAACAACGAGAGATAAAACACCATGGCGTAGAGGGAGGTGCGGGGGGCCAGATATTTCCCCATCAGGGTCGAGGCGGCTTGAAACGGCGAGGCAACCAGAATGGCGATGGCGCCGATTGAAATGACTTCGATACCGGGGCGCAGGACAACCACGGCGCCGATAAAGGCACAGATAATGCCGCCCAAACGGCGATAGCTGAATGTTTCGCCCAAAAACATGAATGCGCCGAGGGTAATGAACACCGGCGCCGTGAAACTCAAGGCGGTCAGATCGGCCAGGGTTATCTTGGTGACGGCATAGAACCACAGCAAGACGCTGACCGCATGCACGATGCCCCGCAACAGATGTCCGCCCATCAATTTGATGTCGCGGTCGCCTGGCTTAAACTTCAAGACCATGGGCAGCAACAGCAGGGTCCCGAAGGCATAGCGCATGAAGCCGGCCTGCAGCGGATCGATGTCATCGGCCACGCTGCGCACGATCCAGGTCAGCGAGGTGATGAAGATACCGCCCAACAGAACCAGCAACAGGCCAATGAAATTGGCGCGCCAGGTGGGCGCCGCAACGGCTGTTTCGGTCATCTAGAAATAGATTTCCGGCGGCATGCCCAACAATACCTGACCGGCGGTTTCGTAATGGGAGCTTCGGGCCTGGATCTGCTGGGTCAGGGTATGCATGTCGCGGAACCGGCGTTCAAAGGGCGTGCCGGGGAATATGGCGCTGACGCCGGCCGCCTTGTAAACCCAGTCCGTGACATCCGAGGCGCCATGAATGGCATGGGTCGCGGCCAGGCGGACGCGGGCCCGGTCGGGGATATCAATGGGTTCCGTCTCGCCGGCGCCGGCATAAACCTCGGCCAAGGCTGCCAACAGGTAGGCCCGCGCGGCGCCCAGGGTCGCCTCGCCATGGGCAATACCCGACTGCACCGATGGCGTATCCGCCAGGCGGGCCAGGCCGCGTGGGGTTTTTTCCGCCGCCAATTCCATGAAGGCCGACAACATGGCCCGGCCAATACCCAACGCGACCGAGGCCACGCCGACGGTATAAAGATTTTGCTGGGGAAAGGCATAGAGGGGCCCGCTTTTGCGCCGCAAGTGGGGATCGTCCCGGGTCCCCGAATAGGCCTCGGCGACGAACAGATCCTTCACGCTATAGGAATCAGAGGCCGTGCCGCGCAGGCCGATGGTGTTCCAGGTGTCGTGCAGGGTGGCCTGATCGCGTGGGAACAGCAAGGTGCGCAGCGTGGGCTGCCCGGCCCCGTTCAGGCGCAGGCTGCCGTCCCCCTCCCGCACCCGGCAATGCACGCCCATCCAGTTGGCCTGGCGGCAGCCGGAGGCGAATTCCCAGGTCCCGCTGACCCGGTAGCCGCCCGCTTCCGCATGCGCCAAACCCTTGTGGGGCGGGCCCCAGGCGATGACGGTACGGGGGTCGGCGAAAATCTCCCGCGCCGTTTCCAGGTCCAGATACGGTGCGATCAGGGCCGCACTGTTGCCGACAAAAATGTTCCAGGCAACGGAGGCGTCATGGCGGGCAATTTCTTCCAATGCCAGAACATACGCCCCCGGCTCGACCTCGCCGCCGCCCAAGTCCCGGGGCAGAAGAAGACGGAAAAGACCCTGATCATGCAATTGCGACAACAATGGTTCGGGAATGCGGCGGGTCGCCTCGATTTCATCCGCGGCGGCGGCAAGGGGTCCGGCCACATCGCGGGCACGCGACAATGGGTCTGTCGTATTGATCTGATCCATGCCTCATTGCGGCGCAACAAGGGCGCGCTGTCAATGTTCCAAGTCGTTATTTCACCGGCAAGGATAATGAATTTTCATTTGCTATCATCGCGCCACCCTCGTTACACTCGCCCTAGCGAAGCGCAAAAAACAGAAGCGTACGCGTGCCGACGTACCCGGTGGAATTTTGGGGGGAGGCAGACACCAATTGTCTGCTAGCCTGTCCGCCGAACTTGGGCACACATTTTAGAGTGGCTCGCATAAGGGAGGCCTTCATATGTCCGAGCAGAAAATCAGCAACTCATTCGGCAAACAGACCAGGCGTGAATTCATTGCCACGACGGCAGCAGCAGGCGTGGCGGGCGCCGCGGCGGCCACCGTGCCGGGCGCGGCATTCGCGGCCAAGAAAAAAGGCGGCACACTGCGGTTTTCAACCCGCGCCGACGCCCGTGGCCTGGATCCGCAACGCAACGTCATCTATTACGTCTCGCACCCATTGGCCGCGACCTCGGGCGGCCTGCTCGATATCGACGCCAACATGGATATCGTTCCGGCCATTGGCGAGGAATGGACCGTCTCCGATGACATGATGACCTACACCTTCAAGATCAAGAAAGGTGTGACCTTCCACAATGGCGCCGACGTGGACGCACCGGCGATCAAGTGGAACTATGACCGGGTACGCGACCCGAAAACCAGCCATTCCTTCCATCGCAGCTTTTTCAAAATTGTGAAAAATATCACGGCGGTCGATAAGTACACCCTGCGGATCGAATTGAGTACGCCAAGTGCCGTGTTCCTGGCCAGCGTGACCTATTATCCGGTTAATCTGATCGCGCCCAATGCCGTGGATCAAGTGGATACCCATCCCATCGGTTGCGGACCCTTCAAATTCGTCAGTTGGAAACGCTATAACAAGACCGAGATGGTTCGGTTCGAGAATTTCTGGCAAACCGATGCCGCCGGTAATTCCCTGCCCTATCTCGACGCGATCATTGGCTATCCGAAGAAAGAGGACAAGGTTCGCTTGACCGCCCTGCGCACGGGCGAGGTCGACCTGATCGAGAACATGTCCTATGCGGATGCCGCGAATTTCAAGAAAAACGAAACCGCCAACTACAATACCTGGGATATCCCGCAAGTTGGTGCCGGTTATCTTGCGGTGCAGTCAAAATCGGGACCCTTCGCCATGAGCGCGGCGGATGGTAAGTTGATGCGGCAAGCCTTGGCCCACGCCATCGATAGGGAAGCCATCCATCAGTCGATTTTCAATGGCCTGAGCGAGAAACTGTACGGTTTCTACGGTACCTCAAGCTCCTGGCACATGCCTGATATCAAGAACATCAAGGAATACGATCCCGAAAAATCCAAGGCGATCCTGCGCAAGCTGAATGCCAAGAATACGCCCGTTGCCGTGGTCGCGCGGCAGGCCTATGCATACATGCGTCAGACTGGTGAAATCGTCTATTCCATGCTCGAGGAAGCCGGTTTTAAGGTGACCAACGAAATTTTCGACAATCCCGTCCTGCGTAAAAAGTACAAAAAGAACGACTACGGCGTCGATTCGACCGCGAACAGCTACCGCTTCGAGCCTGATCAATGGTATTCCGTCAACGTTCTGTCGACCGGACCGTCAACCATGTTGCGGACCGGTTATAAGAACGAAGCAGCGGACAAATTGATCATTGCGGCACGGGCGACCCGCGACAACTCCGTGCGTAAGGAGATGTATACGGACGTCGAAAGCATGGTCAATGAAGATTGTGCCTTGATCTACACCCACGGTATCCCGTTGACATCCGCGGCAACCAAGAAGTTGAAGGACTATGCGCCAGCATTTGCCGGTCCGTTCAACATTTCCAATGGCGGCGTGCGTACCGCCTATATGGAAGGTTAACCGCGTATCTAAAAGTAGAGGCGCTTTTGTTGTCCGGCGACGTTTTCATAGTCGAAAACGTCGTCGGCGCGCCATGCCGGAGCCCGTGACATGCTCATTTATGCCATAAACCGCATACTGCAGATTATTCCCGTTATTTTTATCCTTTCGGTCTTGGTATTCGGCTTCGTCCATGCCCTGCCTGGCGACGTCATCGATACCTTGACGGCCACGGACGGCGAAGAGGACCCGGAGGTCCGGGCCGCCTTGGAAGAGGAATTTGGCCTCAATAAGCCGATCTATGTGCAATATTTTATTTGGGTCGGTAATGTCTTACAGGGAGATTTCGGCAAATCCCTTGTCACGCGGCGACCGGTGAACATCGAATTGATGGAGCGTATACCGGCGACCATGTACCTGGCGCTGGTCGGTATCGGGCTGTCAATTCTGATTGCCGTGCCTTTGGGCACCTTGGCCGCGGTCAATCGTAATACGTTGACGGATTATGGGGCCCAGATCACCTCGCTGGCGGGCATTTCCATCCCGGAGTTCTGGTTTGCGATCCTTTGTATTTTGCTATTTGCCCTACATCTCGGAATATTGCCGTCATCCGGCTATGAGTCACCGCTGGAGGATGTGGGGAGGAGCATATGGTACTTGATATTGCCGGCCCTGGCGGTGGGATTTCGACAGGCGGCGTTCACCACGCGGCTGACGCGATCCAGCATGCTGGACGAAATCAGCAAGGAGTACGTTGATACGGCGCGCTCCCTCGGCTTGTCGGAGCGCAAGGTGATCTACAAATATACCCTGCGCAATGCGATGATCCCGACCATCACCATTTCCGGCCTGCAATTGGCCAGCCTGCTGGGGGGCACGGTGGTGCTGGAGACGATATTTTCCTGGCCGGGTATCGGCTTGGCCATCTACTCAGCCATCCAGCTCAGGGATTTCCCGGTGATCCAGGCGGGCGTGCTGGTTTTGGGCATCATGGTGGTGATCATTAATTTGCTGGTTGATTTGTTGTACCGCGTGTTGAACCCACGCGTCGGTGCGGGTTAGGGGGCGCGAGCATGACAGACCAACAATTGCAGTCGCGCCAGCGCGTTGACACCATCAGCCCGGACGATACGCCCTTTGCCATCCGCATGCGCCGCATACGGACCGTAACCCAAAATGCCCTGGACGAGTTGCTGAAAAGCAAGACGGCAACCATCGGTGCGATCATGATGATCGCCCTGTTTACCGTATGTATCCTGACGCCCGTGCTGGCAACCCACCCGCCGACCAAGCCCAATTATCGTATTCGCCTGCAGCCGGCCAGCGCGGAGCATTATTTCGGCACCGACAAGTTTGGCCGGGATATTTATTCCCGCGTCCTGTATGGCGGTCAGCGCATTGTCGCCATCGCCGTCGCCGCCGTTATCTTCGGGCTGGTGCTGGGTATTCCGCTTGGCGTTTTTTCCGGTTTCTTTGGCGGCCGTTTCGATTCCATAGCCATGAGGTGCGTGGACGGCCTCATCGCCTTTCCCGGATTATTGCTCTATTTGCTGATCATCACCGTGGCGCGGGAATGGAAGCTGGAGGGGTTCTGGAACGATTCTATACTTGTCTTTGCGCTGGGCATAAACACCATGCCCGAAATCGCCCGCCTGACGCGGGGCACCTCGATGGTCGAGGCCAAAAAAGAATATGTGGAAGCCGCCCATATTGTCGGCGAGGGCAGCTTGCATATCGCCTTGCGGGAGATATTGCCCAACATTATCTCGCCCCTGATCGTCAATGCCACCGTGCGCCTGGGTTATGTCATTCTGATTATCGCGGCACTGTCGTTCCTCGGACTTGGCACGCCGCCGCCGACGCCGGATTGGGGCAGCGACCTCAACGTCGCCCGTGAACATATGGAGAGCCATCCGATGATCGCCGTGTATCCAGGTCTGGCGATCTGCTATGCCGTGCTCGCCTTCAACCTGTTCGGCGACGGCCTGCGGGACATTCTCGACCCGCGCATTCAGGCACGTTAGCTGGCCGCAATCTGGGCCGAAGAAAAAAGGCCGCGCTCCTCACGGGGCCGCGGCCTGATTTCCTTGGCGAAATCTACCTACAAATTGTGGCAGGCCACCTCATGGTTTGTCGCGACGGAGACCAAAGCGGGTTCGACCTCGCCACAGATTGACGTGGCCAGGGGGCAACGGCCGTTCAGTCGGCAGCCGGGCGGGGGATCGATGGGCGTCGCCACCTCCCCTTCCAGGGTCAGTCGGGGGGGCGGCTTTTTCGGATCGGCCTCGGGCACCGCGGCCAGCAGGGCCTTGGTATAGGGGTGCAGGGGATCGGAAAATATCGTCGCCACCGGGCCCGTTTCAACGATCTTGCCCACATACATCACCGCGACCCGGTCGCTGATATGGCGGATGACGGCCAAATCATGGGCGATGAACAGATATGTCAGGGAGAATTTTTCCTGCAGCTCGCGGAACAGATTAAGGATCTGCGCCTGGATTGAAACATCAAGGGCGGAGACAGGTTCGTCCCCAATGACCAGTTCAGGCGTCAGGGCCAGGCCGCGAGCGATGGCGATACGCTGGCGTTGGCCGCCTGAAAATTCATGGGGATAGCGGTCAATATGTTCGGACCCCAAGCCAACCAGGTTCAAAAGCTCCAGCACCCGTTCCCGTTTTTCGTGCCAAGTCGTCGCGAGCTTATGAACTTCGAGCGGCCGGCTCAAAATATCCATGATGGTCTTGCGGGGATTGAGCGAGGCATAGGGATCTTGAAACACCAATTGCACATTCCGGCGCGTCTCCCGCATGCGTTTGGGAGAAAAGGACAGCAGGTCCTCGCCATGCAGCTTGATCTCACCGGCGGTGGGTTCAATCAGCCGGGTAATCAGGCGGCCCGTGGTCGATTTACCACAACCGGATTCACCGACCAGGCCCAACGTCTCGCCCTGACGAATATGGAAATTGATGCCGTCAACCGCCTTCACCGTCTGGGTCTTGCCCGCGATGCGCGAGACCAGATCACCGTTGAGGGTGAAATGTTTGACCAGATCCTTAACTTCCAACAGGTTTTCAGTCATGTGCTTTTCTGCCTCGGTACGCTGCGTCTTGCCGGCACGGGGCTAGACGGTTGGTTGTTCATGCAGGTGACAGGCGGCGAAATGGCCGGGCGACAGTTCCTTGAACTCAGGAATTCGTTCCTTGCAGATATCCATGGCCTGGGTACAGCGCGGATGAAATTTACACCCTTGCGGCGGGTCCATCATGTTGCAAACAGTGCCATCAATGGGCGTCAGAAATTTTTCCTGCACATCGAGACGGGGAATCGAACGCAGCAGGCCAACTGTGTAGGGATGCTGGGGATTGGCGAATATCTCTTCCGTGCTACCCATTTCCACCAGGTGGGAGGCATACATTACGCCGATGTTGTCGCAAGCATGGGCCACGACGCCAAGATTATGGGTGATAAACAGCAACGACATATCGAAGCGTTCAATCATGGAGGTAATCAGTTCCAGGATCACCGCCTGAATGGTCACGTCCAGCGCCGTGGTCGGCTCATCCGCGATCAGGAAGGTGGGGTCGCAGCTCAATGCCATGGCCAGCATGACACGTTGCCGCATGCCGCCGGAAAATTCATGCACATAATTGTCGATCCGAGTGGCGGGCGAGGGGATACCCACCAGCTGCAACATCTCAATCGTACGTTCCCGCGCTTCCTGTTTACTCATCCCGAGGTTGGTGCGCAGGGGGTCGCCGATCTGGCTGCCCACCGTGAACACGGGGTTGAGCGCGCTCATGGGTTCCTGGAAAACCATCGCTATGTGCTGGCCGCGGATCTCCCGGATTTCCTCGTCCGACATCTGATAGATGTCCCGCCCCTCGAAACGCACGGTGCCGGAAGCGATTTCGCCCGGTGGCGTGGGCACCAGGCGCATGATGGAGCGCGCGGTCACGGTCTTGCCCGAACCGCTCTCGCCCACCAGGCCAAAAGTCTCGCCCTTGCCGACTTTTATGGAAACCCCATCAACCGCACGCAATACGCCGCGCTTGAGATTAAAACGAACACTTAGATTGTCGATCTCAAGAACTGGTTCCGACATACAGCAGCCCCCTAGCCCTGTTTAACGTTTTTTATAAGCGGAGCTTCCCAGCTAAGCCCAGGGCTGTCAATGGCCCGAAATCAACCTTTTTCCGCCCTTGCCGTGCCATAAACGGTGGGTTTGATATCCTGCCCCTTGGGACCATTCGGATCGGGCGGCGTCGGCGCATTATGGCCGGGCGCGGGCTGTCCCCGGCCGGCCCGGATGGCCGCCGTGATGGGGCTTTCCAGCACCTCGCCCATGGCCATGGCGGCCTTGCGGTCGACCGGCTGGGCGTTGAGATCGTTGGGCACGGGCATCATGGAAGCGGGGTAATAGGCCATCTTTTGTTTCGCGGGATCGATCTTGTGGCCGACGTCCAGATCCCGCTGGCTAACGCCCTTGACGGGTTCGATACAGACATCGTCCACCACTTCCAGATCGAACCACCATTTCTTTACCGGGTTGCGCCGGCCCTTGCCCAGATAATCATCCAACCAGACGGCGATGGGCACCAAGATTGGCTTCAGCCAGCGGGCATTGATGCCGCACCACGAGGCCATGCGTTCAAGGACAGGGCCATCGGCCGTCACCACCTTGTTCAGCGGGCAAGTCTTCATGCACCGGCCGCAGGCCGAGCCCTTGGCGTTGGTCAGGCGGTAACGGGCGCAGCGTTCGGCGTCCGGCTTCCACATCTCGTAACCGTTGAAGATGATTTTGGCGCCCCAGGAGATCGCATCGCAGGGGCATTCCCGGGCGCATTTCGTGCAATGTTCGCAGAAATACTGCAGCCCGAAGTCCACCGGTTTGTCCACTTCCAGGGGCATATCCGTGGTCAGCACAACGGATTTGAAGCGCGGCCCGACAAAGGGGTTGAGGACCAATTCGCCAATGCGGGACAATTCCCCCAGGCCGGCCCACAAGACCAGGGGGATATGCAGCACATCGCTGTCCACGTTGGTTTGCGAACGGGCCGGAAAGCCCAACTGGCGCAGGGTATCGCCCATGACGCCGGCGATCTCGGCCCCGCGCAAATAGGCCCGCATGGATTGGGTGCCGGAAATCCAATCATCCCCCGCCGCCCCTTCCATGGTGTCGAACTCCTGGTCGATCAGCATGACCACGGCATATTTGTGATAGGGCGTGATCTCCTCCCCCTTGGCGCCGTGGGAGAACCAGGCGTATCTGGGAATTTCACAAATGCCGGTCAGATCGGCGCCCAGCAGGTAGGATAGCGACTTCAGCGCCCGTGCGTTGGCAGCCGGGTCGTCATAATCCCCCGGCGTGGCATCGGCCGCTGGTTCGCCGCCCTGGATCGGCACCATGGCCCGCATGGAGGCCATCATGCCGGCGGTATGGGGTTGTTTGAAGGCGAAGCGGTTACGCTCTTTCTTGGCCTTGGGACCCAGATCGCCCCGCATGGCGCGGTCGAAAAAAGCCGCGCGTTTGGAAACCCGGGGCACCTCGTCGTCCAGAATCAAGGTGGTCGGGCGATCCACCCGGGGCACCGTTTCCATGGCATAGGCGCTGAGATGGCTCGCCCGCCCGGCCCGGCGGTTGCGTTCCCGCCCCGACGTGGCGCCGTTCCGGCCCAGCCAATAACCCAGGCCCAAGCCGCCCAATGCCGCCCCCGCCAAGGGCCGGTCGGTTTCCAGCCCATAAGAGGTCGAGACCGCCGCGATGGAAAACCCAGCCTTGATGAAGGGATTGCGCAGACGATCTCCGTCCCGCACGGCCAGCCCGGCCAGCACCGCCAGGCGATCCAGATCCAGATCGCCGGCGCCCATGACATGGGCCGCCGCGGGATGGCCCATCTTTTGAATGTGCCCGGACAGGCAGACGGCAATGCCGCCGATACGGGCATCCCCCGCCTCTGCCAGGGCCGGCGCGATCCACCCGGCCGCCGGATTATCGGCCTCCGGCACCCGGCCATGTTCCAACAACAAAACGACTGCGAATGCATGCTCAGCCGGCCCGCCATCAGAGGTCCAGGCATTGGCCGGAATGCGGCAAATACCCACCTGGGAAGCGTTCATGAAATAACCGTATCCCTTGACATCCACCATGCGCCGGTGGGGATCGTCCGGCACCGGCGCCTCTGCCCCCGCCGACTCCCGCATGGCTGTTTCGATGAAAATTTCCAGGTAGCCGCGGAGGGAGCGGGCCAGGGGGCCATCGGCGGCGCGTTCATAGTTCGGCGCGAGGACAGGCGGGCGGGCCGCTTCCTCCGCCACGATGCTGTCGTCGCGGGGCAAGGTCTCCAATGGAAATCCGCCAAGATGATAGGGCCGCTGGTTATTTCTTGTCGTAAAGAACACCTACCCCTCCGTTCTTTGTACTGACGGCGTGCTTTATCGTATCATGGTTTCAACAAAGCACAGCTTAGACATAGGAGAGAACGGCATGAAGGCGGGATTTATCGGAACGGGCAGTATCGGGTTACCCCTGGCGAGCAATGTACTGGATCAGGAGAAGTCCCTGGCGGTCTTTGACATCAATCCCGAGGCGACGAAATCCTTGGCCGACAAACAGGCGCGCATCCTCTCCTCGCCACGGGAGGTGGCGGACGAGGCCGAGGTCGTATTCGCCTGCATGCCCACCATCGACAGCTTTCACGCCATCGTTTCCGGTGCTGACGGCGTGTTGGCGGGCGGCGCCATGCAAACCTTCGTCAACCTGGGCACCATGGGCACCGAAGCAGTGGCCGCGGTGGAAGCCGCACTATCGGAAAAAGGCATCGCCATGCTGGATAGCCCCATCACCGGCGGCGTGCAGCGGGCCTGGGATGGCGACATCACCGTGGTCACATCCGGCCCCCAGGCGGTCTACGACCAGGTTGAACCCTTCCTGCAATCCTTTGCCCGCGATATTCACTATGTGGGCGCGGAGGTCGGGCAGGCCCAATTGGTCAAGATTTCCAACAACATCATGTCCTTCACCAACCTGGTGATCGCCTGCGAGGCGTTGGTGATGGCCGCCAAGGGCGGCGTTGATCCCGAAAAGGCCCTGGCCGTGATGAATTCCGGCTCCGGCCAGAACAGCGCCACCTTGAGCAAGGTGCCCAATTTTATCCTGAACCGGGCCTTCAACATGGAAGCGCCCATGCACATCATTGAAAAAGACGCCATGCTGTGGCGCATGGAAGCCGAACGCCTGGAAGTCCCGCAAAACGTCGCCGCCGCCACCTATCAAACCATGCGCCAGGCCCTGGCCATGGGCCTGGGGAATGGCGATTTGAGCGAAATCCTCCGTGTCGTGGAGCGGGCAGCCGATTTCGAACTGCCGAAGACGCGCGATTAGTTCAATTTAGAGTCATTACCGGGCTCGACCCGGTAATCCAGGGCAACAAACTCAGGTGTTTGCGGCCCTGGATCCCCGGGTCTCCGCTTCGCTACGCCCGGGGATGACGGTTTGTCGTGGAGCGGGCGGCGGATTTCGAACTGCCGAAAACGCGTGATTAAAGGCGGTAAAACCGCTTCGCAGTATCATGGAACAACGCCGCCCGCTCGGCGTCGGAGCAGTCCTTGATCATATGGGCGATGGCGCTTACCTGATCCACGTAACCTATCCGCAGCCCCGCGACGGGAAAGTTGGAGGCGAACATGCAACGCTCGAAGCCGAAGATCTCGATCGCCTCCCGCACCACGCGCCGGTTGTCTTCATAGTCCCAGGGCGCGCCGGCCAGGCCCAGTTCCGAGATCTTCAGATGCACATGCTCCATGGCCGCCAACGCCTCCATGCCCCGGCGCCATTCGGCCAGGCCCGCCTCATTGCGGTCCCAGGCCAGGCCGGTGTGCTCGGTGACGATGGGCAAATCGGGGTACAGCGCGCAAACCTCCGCCGCCTCTGACAAATGCCAAAACGGCACGCGCAGATCCCACGACAGATCATACTTCCCCAACAACCCCAACCCTTCGCGCCAGGCGGGGTCCTGCATGCTGGCGGGCTGGCCTTGGACGCCGTCACGTTCGGCGGCGGAGGCGGACGTGCGGGGTTTGCTGCGAATGCCGCGCACCGCGTCGAACGCCGCCTGGGCCGCCAGCACCTCTTCGCTGTCGGCGCGATGCAGCCAGGCATGGGCCACGATGGCGTCCGGCAGACCGTCCCGGGCCATGACGCCGGTCAACCACCGGGTCTCCGCGACCTGACCGGCGCGGTTCGCTTCGGCCTCCACATGCACCGTTTTCACCACACGCAACGATCCCGCATCGGCACGGTAGTCATCGGGGCCATAGTCCTGTTTCAAGGCGTCATAGTTACCCAGCAGAAAGTTCTCTTCCGGATGATCGGTCAGCCAGGGGTAATGGACGGCGCCCAAATCGAACAAATGGTGGTGACAATCGATAATATCGAAATCCAGGTCCAGGCCGCTCATATCCGGCAGGTTTATGGGCGTGGAGAGATCTTCCTCTATTGGCTGCGGCATCAAACCTCGGCCGCATAAGGGGGCGCGGGATCGTATTCCATGTTGCGTTGGACGCTGCGGGCGAAGTCCGGGGAATACATCTCCCCCATCAGCCACAAGGCCATGTCGATGCCCGCCGACACCCCGGCGGAGGTGACCACGTTGCCGTCGCGCACATAGCGGATGTTTTCCAACACCTCGCCCGCCTTGCCCCGCTTGCGCACCATATCGATGGCGCCCCAGTGCGTGGTGATGCGCTTGCCCGCCGCCGGGCCCGCCTCCGCCAGTAACAATGAACCCGTGCACACGGAGGTAACCCATTGACAGCCGGGCGCGACGTCCGCGATCCAGGCCAATAATTCGGGATTGTCGACCTCCGTCCGGGTGCCCTGGCCGCCCGGCACCAACAATACATCCAGCTTCGGCGCATCGGCGAAACTGTGGTCCATCTCGATCCGCATGCCTTTGTTGCAGCGCACCGTGCCGCCCCGTTCCGAGATTGTTATCACCTTGATCTCGTCCCGTTGCGCCGCCGCCATGGTGAAAACTTCCCACGGTCCCACGGCGTCCAGTTCCTCGGTGCCGTCAAAAAATAGAATGCCGATTGTGGTCATGAAAAACACTCCCCTGTGGATCGAAAGACGGCATCATAGCATCTGATCGTGCTAAGACTATCCTGCAAAGAGGGCGGCAGAGTGGGAGGCATGAGAGATGACCAAGGTTTACATCGCCGGTGTCGGCATGACGCAAATGGGCAAACTGCTTGACCGCAGCGTCAAGGACCTGACGGCGGAGGCCGTGGGCGAGGCCCTGGACGATGCCGGTCTCACCACCCAGGATCTGCAAGCGGCCTATTTCTCCAACGCCACCCAGGGTCATATGGAAGGCCAGGAGATGATCCGGGGCGAGATCGCCTTGCGCCACATGGGGGTGGAGGAAATCCCCGTGGTCAACGTGGAGAACGCCTGTGCCTCCGGGTCCACGGCGTTCAATCTGGCGGTGCAATACCTCAAGGCCGGCGAGGGCGATGTCTCCCTGGCCGTCGGTGTCGAAAAAATGTTCTCAACGGACCGGGAACGCATGTTCAGCGTGTTCGACGCCGCCTGGGATGTGGCCACGGTGGAGGAAAACACCGAAAAACTCCTGGCTCTCGGCCAGGGCTACCCGGTGCCGCCCGGCACCACGTCCGACAAACCCTACAGTCTGTTCATGGATGTCTATGCCGCCTGGTCCCGCCATCACATGGCCACCTTCGGCACCACCCAGCGTCAGATCGCCGCCGTTTCGGCGAAGAACCACAATCACTCCCAACATAACGCCAAGGCGCAGTACCGCATGCCCTATTCCGTGGATGAGGTTCTGGCGGCGCCACCCATCACCTACCCCCTGACCCTGCCCATGTGCGCGCCCATCAGCGATGGCGGCGCGGCGGCGGTGCTGTGTACCGGGGAGGGCCTGAAACGCCTTGGCATCGGCCGGTCGCGGGCCATTGAAGTCAAGGCGTCAGTGTTGCAAACCGGCTCCTCCCGCGCCATTGAAGCGGTCGATCAGCATGTCACGGCCAAGGCCGCGAGACGCGCCTACGAGCGGGCCGGCGTGGGGCCGGAGGACATGGACGTGGCGGAGGTGCATGACGCCACCGCCATGGGCGAGATCGTGCAGATCGAAAACCTCGGTTTCTGCGAATTTGGCGACGGCGGCGCCACTTCCGAACGCGGCGATACCACCCTGGGCGGCCGTATTCCCGTCAATCCCTCGGGCGGCCTGGAATGCAAGGGCCATCCCATCGGCGCTACGGGGCTGTGCCAGATCTATGAATTGACCGCGCAATTGCGTGGCGAGGCCGGCGCCCGTCAGGTGGATGACGCCCGCCTGGCCATCGCCGAGAACGGCGGCGGGCTGTACGGCATCGAGGAAAGCGTGGCCTCGATCATAATTCTGGGGCGGTAGAGGGCTGGCTGTGGTCCCGCCGTATTTTGGGTACACGTAACAAGTACATGTCCCCAAATTACTCCGCTTGTGCTGATGGTTGGGGTGAATAGGGGGACATGTACTTGTTACGTGTACCCCTAATCATTGAGCCGCCGCCGGCGAACAGATTGGACCCTCCCGCGCAACGGCGATAGGATAGGCACGGGAGGCCATGCCAAATGAATGATCACAAAATTTTCGAACTGGGAAACCTGCGCCTGCAATGCGGCATGACCTTGCCCAAGGCTCAATTGACCTACCAGACCTATGGCGCCCTGGCGGCGGATAAATCCAACGTTGTGCTTTATCCCACTTCCTACGGCGCCCACCATACGGACATCGAATGGCTGATCGGGCCGGGCCGTATTCTGGATTCAGACAAATACTTCGTCGTGATCCCCAATATGTTTGGCAACGGCCTGTCGTCCTCCCCCTCCAACATGGCGGAGCCCTACGGCATGGGCCGCTTTCCCGACTTTAGCCATTGGGACAACATACAGGCCCAACGCCGGATGCTGACAGAGGTCTTCGCGGTGGACCACCTTGCCCTGGTCTATGGCTGGTCCATGGGCGCCCAGCAGGCCTTGCATTGGGGCGCGGTCTTTCCCGATCAAGTCGCGGCGATCTGCGCCGTCTGCGGCTCCGCCCGCACCTCGCCCCACAACAAAGTCTTCCTGGAAGGCGTCCGCGCCACCCTGACCGCCGACCCGGCCTGGCACGAGGGCGGTTTTACCGCCCGTCCGGTGCGCGGCCTGCGCGCCATGGGCCGCCTCTATGCGGGCTGGGCCATGTCCCAGGCTTTTTACCGGGAGGGCAAGCACCTGGAATTGGGCTTCGCCTCGCTGGAGGATTATCTGGTGCGGGGCTGGGAGGCCAATTTCCTGCGCCGGGACGGCGATGATCTGCTGTCCATGCTGTCCACCTGGTATCGCTCCGATATTTCCGATAATGAGATTTTCGGCGGTGATCTAGCCTCCGCACTGGGCGCCATCAAGGCCCGCGCCATGATTATGCCTTCGCGCACCGATCTCTACTTCACGCCGGAAGATTCCGAAGCCGAGTGCGCCCAAATGCCCAATGCCGAATTCCGGCCCATCGAATCTATCTGGGGCCATCGCGCGGGCAACCCCCTCGACAACAGCGACGACGAGGCCTTTCTGCGCCAAGCCGTTGCCGAACTGTTGGAGGCTTAAAATGGAAGATACCGTTGGCGCCCTGGTTCCGGGCAGCTCCGTCCATATCGACGGCGCGCCGGATGGCCCGCTGTCGGGCCTGACGTTCGTGGCCAAGGACCTGTTCGACGTGGCGGGGCATCCCACGGGCGGCGGCAATCCTGATTGGCCCGGCAACATCGAACCGGCGGAGGCACATGCCTGGGCGGTGCAGACATTACTGGACGGCGGCGCGGCCCTGGTCGGCAAGTCCATCACGGATGAAGTTTCCCTGGGCATTCTGGGCGAGAGCGTTTTTCATGGCACGCCGGTGAACAGCGCCGCGCCGGACCGGGTGCCGGGCGGCTCCTCCGCCGGTTCCGTCGCGGCGGTGGCGGCGGGGCTGTGCGATATTGCCCTGGGTACGGACACCGGGGGCTCGGTCCGCGTGCCGGCCAGTTTTTGCGGCGTCTACGGCATACGCCCCACCCATGGCCGGCTGGATTTGACCGGCATGATGCCGCAAGCTCCTAGTTCGGATACCACCGGCTGGTTCGCCCGCGACGGCGCCACCTTCGCCAAGGCCTCCGCCGTGATGCTGGGCGAGGATATCCCCACCGCCCTGCCCGAACGCCTGATCGTAGCGGTCGATGCCTTTGGCTTTGCCGGGGTCGATGTGCGCGCTGCCTTGCGACCGCTGATCGGACGTCTAGGCGAGTTGGTGGGCGACATGGAGGAGGAGATCATGGCGCCGCCCGGTCTCAGCACCTGGGCCAAGGCGCAACGCACCTTGCAGCCTTATGAGGGCTGGTTGACCTTTAAGGACTGGCTGGACGTGGTCAATCCGGCCATGGCCTACAGCGTCGCCCGCGGCCTGGCCGGCGCCTCGGCCATACCCGAGGGCGAGCGGGATTGGGCCCAGATGATGCGCCAGGAAGCCCGGGCCCGGATGGACTATTTGTTGGCGCCGAACACTGTTTTGTGCATGCCGACGACGCCTTTCCCAGCACCGCTAAAGGGCCTGCCCATCAGCCAGACCGATCCCCTGCGCCTGCAGATCGCCTGTCTGTGCAGCCATGGCGGCCTGACCGGCGTGCCCCAGGTTTCCATTCCCGGCGCCACCCTTGGCGGCCTGCCCATTGGTCTGTCCATCGTCGGGCGTTGGGGTATGGATGCACAACTGGTCGCACTGGCAAAAGCAATGGAGGAAACCGCGTGAGTACCCTTAGCGTAAACGATCCGGATGTGGTGGCGGAAGTCACGGCGTTGTTTGAAGCGTACGAGCAGGCCCTGATCGACAAGAATGTGGATGTGCTGGACAACACGTTTTGGGACAGCCCCCAAACCATCCGCTATGCCATGCATGAAAACGGCTACGGCTTTGACGAGATCCACAAACACCGCGTCAACCGCGCGCCCGGGCCAGGCATAAAGGAAATGCGCAGGCGTTTGGAAATTCTCACCCTGGGCGATGCCTTCGCCACGGTGAACCTGGAATTCAAAGTTCGCGGCCAGGATGAAGTGGGACGGCAGTCGCAGACCTGGGTCAAGTTTCCCGATCTGGGCTGGAAGGTGGTCGCGGCCCACGTCTCCATACAAGACAAGGCGCCGCGCTGGTGACCGGGATGAAACCGACAGCGCCCTGGCGCATCGGCGTCGATGTGGGCGGCACCTTCACCGACATGGTGTTGCGGGACCAAGCGGGCGGCTTGTGGGTTTTTAAAGTACCTTCCGTGCCCGCCGATCCCAGCCAGGGCGTCATCGCCGTGCTGCAACGGGCCGCGGACGAGCTGGCCATGAACTTGCCGGATCTTTTGCGGGACTGCGCCCTGTTCTTTCATGGCTCCACCGTCGCCACCAATACCATTCTGGAAAAGAAAGGCGCCAAGGTCGGCTTGCTGACCACCACCGGCTTTCGCGACAGCCTGGAAATCCGCCGGGGCATCCGGGAGAACATGTGGGATCACCGCGCGCCCTTCCCCGAGGTGCTGGTACCCCGGTACCTGCGCCAACCCGTCGGCGGCCGTCTGGACAAGGACGGCGTGGAGTTGGAAGCCCTGGTGCCGGACGATATCGATGCCGCGATGGCAATCTTCACGGACGAGGGCGTGGAAGCCATCGCCATTGCGTTGCTGAACAGCTACGGCAACCCGAAGCACGAGGACGCGGCGGCCGATCACTTGGGTGCATTTCCCTGGCTCTCCCTGTCCAGCCGCATCGCCCCGATCATGGGCGAGTACGAGCGCACCTCCACCGCCGTGGTCAATGCCTACATCGCGCCCAAGGTGGTGGGCTATCTGCGGGACCTGGACGGCCATCTGCGCGAACAGGGCCTGGCCCGGCCGATCCTGCTGCTGCAAAGCAACGGCGGCGCCATATCCGTTGACCAGGTCGCCGAACGCCCGGTCAATCTGGTGCTGTCCGGCCCGGCGGCGGGCGTCGGCGCCTTGGGGCTGTATGCCAAATCGGCGGGCACCGATAATCTGATCGCCATGGAGATCGGCGGCACCTCTTGCGATGTCATGCTGATGGGCGGCGGCCATGTGGCGGTGACCGACGAATTGATCATCGATGGTTATCATCTGGCCACGCCGTCGGTGGATATTCACACCGTGGGCGCGGGCGGCGGCACCATTGCCCATGTGGATCAGGCCGGCTTGCTGCACGTGGGGCCCCAGGGCGCGGGCGCCCGGCCCGGCCCGGCCTGTTATGGCCTGGGCGGGGAACAACCCACCGTCACCGATGCCTATATGGTCTTGGGCCGGCTGCGTCCCGGCCCCTACGCGGGCGGCAGCGTCACCTTGGATGAAGGGCTGGCCCAACACGCCATCGCGGAGCAGATCGCGGGGCCCTTGGGGATCGACGTCGCCGAGGCGGCGGCGGGCATCATCCGGCTGTTGGAGCAAAACCTGCTGCATGCGGTGGAACATATTTCCATCCAGCGCGGCCACAACCCCCAGCGCTTCACCCTGGTGGCGGCGGGCGGCGCGGGGCCCATGCACGGCGCCACCGTGGCCCGTGCGCTGGGTTGCCGGCAAGCCTATGTACCCAGGCAGGCAGGCGCCTTTTGCGCCCTGGGCATGTTGCACACGGACATCCGGCAGGATTTCCTGGCCGTGCATTTCGATAATCTGGATACGGTGGGCGAGGCCACCCTGCGGCAGGGTTTCGAACCCCTGGCCCAACGGGCGGACGAAGCCCTGGCGGCGGACGGTTTCACCGGTGACCGCGCGGTAATCATCCGGGAGCTGGATTTGCGTTATCGCGGCCAGTTGTGGTCGATCCGGGTCGAGCTGCCCCCCGGCGCCTTCGATCCGGTGGCCGTACGCGATGCCTTCGATGCCGATCATCAGCGCCAATACGGCCATACCCAGCCTGGCGGCACCATCGAGATCACCGCCTTTCGCGTGACCGCGCGCGGCTTGATCGAAATCACGGAACCGGCGATGACACCGCCCTCTGACGCGAAAGTGGAACCAACGGCGATCCGTCAGGTTTACATGGACCCTCAACACGGCTGGCAGGAAACCCCGGTCTATGCCGGAGCGGACCTGGCGTCGGGTTTCGCCCAGGACGGCCCGCTGTTGGTCGAGGAGCTGACCACCACGGTGTTCGTCGGGCCAGGGGACCGGTTGCGGGTCGATGAGGCCGATAACTTCATGATCGAGGTGGGCGGTAAGGGATGAAGAGCCACGGCAATCTGGACCCCATCGTCCTGGCGTTGGTGCAAAACCGGCTGGATCATATCTCCCGGCAGATGGGCTGGGTCATGACGCGGACCGCGCGCAGCCCGATCTTTTCCCAGAGCCACGATTTCTCCTGCTTCATTGCCGACCCCGACGGCACCTTGGTCAGCCAGGCCGACGGTATTCCCATTCATACGGGCGGCGGCGGCTTCGCGGTGCGGGCCCTGTTGCGGGATTTCGCCGATGATATAGACGACGGCGACGTTTTCATTCTAAACGATCCCTATACGGCGGGCGGCAACCATCTGCCTGACTGGGTCATCGCGCGGCCCGTGTTCGTAGGGGACCGCTTGATCGCCTTCGCCTGCAACCGGGCCCACCAGGCCGATATCGGCGGCGGCGCCGCTGGAACCTATAATTCCGAAGCTAGGGAGATCTTTCATGAAGGCATTCGCCTGCCGGTCATGAAGCTGATCGCCAAGGGGGACACCCACCAAGACATTTGGCGTCTGTTGATGATCAATACGCGCACGGCTGAGGCCCTGGACGGCGACCTGCGCGCCATGATCGGATCCACGAAGATTGGCGCCGACCGTATCGCCGCCCTGGTCGAGGAACTCGGGCCGGCGCAATACCGCGACTATTTCGAGGGCATCCTGGAGCATGCCGACCGCAGCTTCCGCCGCTGCGTCGCCGCCATGCCGGACGGCGACTACCGGGCGGAGGAGGCCATCGACAACGATTGTTTCGAGCCCTTGGCGGATTCCATCCGCGTACGCCTGGGCATCAAGGGTGAAGCGTTGGAGGTTGATTTCACCGGCACCGCACCCCAGGTCCAGGGCTTCAAGAATTCTTCGGTGGCCAATACCTGGTCGGCCGTCTACATGGCCTTGGCGTCGTATTTCGACCCGGATCTGCCGCGCAACGAGGGCACCTTCCGCACGGTGACCATCACCGCGCCCGAAGGCACCATAATCAACGCCCGGCCGCCCGCCGCCATGACCATGAATACCGTCTTCGTCGCCCATGAAATCGTCCATGCCATCTGGAAGACCCTGAACCAGGCCGTGCCCGAACGCAGTTGCGCCGGCTGGTCGAAATCCATCCACGGCACCACCTCGGGCCGCCAGGGAGAGGAAAGTCCTTTTGTCATGTACCATTGGAATGGCGCGCCTGGCGGCGGCGCCGTGGAGGGACGGGATGGCTTTAACCAGATTGGCCATTTGATTGCCCTGGGCGGATTGGTTCTGCCCAACGTGGAAACCTACGAGCAGCTTTACCCCGTCCGCTTTCACCGCCAGGAATTTCGCACGGACGCAGCGGGACCGGGCGCCTATCGCGGCGGCACGGGCGCCCACTTCGAGGTGGAAATCAATGTTGCGGCCGAATACGCCTTTCGCGGCGAAGGCCTGTACAACACATCATGCTTTGGGGTCGGTGGTGGCGCGGCCGGCGAGGCCGGCGATATGAAGCTGGCTTTTCACTCGGGCGGTAGCGAGCAGCCGCCGAAATACGCCGTACGCCATTACGAACCCTTGACCCTTACCGCCACCTCGCCGGGCGGCGGCGGCTGGGGCGAGCCGACTTCGAGAGATCCGCAACGGGTCCTACGCGATGTCCGCGACGGCGTGGTTAGCCAGGCGGCGGCGGAAACCACCTATGGCGTTATCCTGAACGATGATGGTAAATCCGTGAACGAAACCGCGACGGCGGCGTTACGTGCAAATTGAAATGTTTTTTTGGGGAGTTGTTATCCGATGAGTGACGAAATGAATGGCGCCGAAAGCCTCGTGAGGACCCTGATCGCGGGTGATGTCAACATCTGTTTCACCAACCCGGGCACGTCCGAGATGCATTTTGTCGCCGCCCTGGACAAGGTGCCCGGCATGCGTTGCGTGCTGGGGCTGTTCGAGGGCGTGGTCACCGGCGCGGCGGACGGCTATTACCGCATGTTGGGCAAGCCCGCCTCGACCCTGCTGCATCTGGCCCCCGGTCTGGCCAACGGCCTG
The DNA here is from genome assembly GCA_029937535.1 of Alphaproteobacteria bacterium. GTDB lineage: Bacteria > Pseudomonadota > Alphaproteobacteria. The sequence continues at coordinate 29,095 of JAPYPT010000004.1, read as the reverse complement.
GCCAATCTGCACAACGCCAAGAAGGCGGAATCCGGCGTCGTCAATATTGTCGGCGAACATGCCACCTATCACATCAAATTTGATGCGCCCCTGACCGCCGATATTGAAGGTACGGCCGCGCCCATGTCCCATTGGGTCAAGACATCGCCGTCATCAACCACCATTGCCGCCGACGGCGCCCTGGCGATCGAGGCCGCGAACCAAAGGCCGGGACAGATCGCCACGCTGATCCTGCCCGCCGATACAGCCTGGGGCCCGGCGGACGGCGTCGCTGAAGTCACCGCGCCGATGGCGCCCCCAAAGGTGTCCGAAGACGCGGTCAAGACCGCCGCCGCGCTGTTGCGCGACAGCGAGACGGCAACCTTGCTCATGGGTGGGGCGTCCCTGCGCCAGCGCGGCCTGGAACTGGCGGGCCGGATTGCCGCCAAAACCGGCTGCGGCATCCTGACGGAGGGCGCCAACACCCGCCTGGAACGAGGGGCGGGACGGGTTCAGGTAAACCGCATTCCGTACGTCGTAGAACTAGCCCAGGCGGTGATGAAAAAAGCCGGTAACCTGGTACTGGTGGGCGCCCGTGAGCCGGTGGCTTTTTTCGCCTATCCCGGCAAATCCAGCCTGCTGATGGACCCCGACGCCCGGTCCACCAAGCTAGCCGGTACGGATGAAGACATGGAAGCCGCGTTGGAAGCCCTGGCGGCCGAGCTGGATTGTCTGGACCTGGAGCCGGCGGGCCTTGCCACCCCGCACCGCGCCCCCCTGCCCACGGGCGAGACGACGCTGGCCACCATCGCACAATCCCTGAGCGCCATGCTGCCCGAAGGCGCCATCGTGGTGGACGAGAGCGTCACCACGGGCCGTGAATTCTTCCCCACCACCGCCGGCGCGCCGCCTCATGATTGGATGAATAACCGGGGCGGCTCCATCGGCTATGGCCTGCCCGTCGCCGTGGGCGCGGCCATTGCCTGCCCCGACCGCAAGGTCATCGCGCTGGAGGGCGACGGCAGCGCCATGTACACCATCCAATCGCTCTGGACCATGGCGCGGGAAGGCCTGGACATCACCATCCTGGTCTTCGCCAACGGCACCTACAACATTCTGCGCGGCGAACTGACCAATGTCGGCGTGCAAAACCCCGGTCCCCGCGCCATCGATATGCTGTCCATCGACCGGCCCAGCCTGGATTGGGTCGCCATGGCAAAGGGCATGGGCGTTGAGGGGTCGCGGGCCAACAATGCCGAAGAACTCAATAAAGCCCTGGACGCCGGCCTGCACTCGGAAGGGCCGTATCTGATCGAGGTGACGATTTAGGAAAGGACGCTGGATTCAGGGAAGCGCACGGTGACTTCCGTGCCCTCGCCTTTCTTGCTGTCGATGTCGAGGACGCCGCCATGCAAGTCGATCAGCGAGTTAACAATGGAAAGTCCGAGCCCGGTGCCGCCCTGATTGGCGAGATCGTTCGTGGCGACCTGCGAGAATGGCATGAGAATCGTTTCCATATCCTCCCTGGCGATGCCAACACCGCTATCGACGACAACAATACTGACGCCGCCTTGAACATCCAGGAAAGCGCGCACCTGAACTTCGCCGCCCGCCGGTGTGAACTTGACGGCGTTGGAGAGCAAGTTGAGCAGTATTTGCCGGACCGCCCGCACGTCGGCACGGATTGCCGGCAAGCCGTCGGTGATCGAGGTAAAAAAGTGCAATCCCTTGCTCTTGGCCTCCTCCCTCAACACATCGCAGGAAGATCCGACAACGCCGCCGATATCGACTTCGTCTAAATTCAACTCATACTGCCCGGCCTCGATGCGCGAGAGATCAAGGACATCGTTGATCAAGTCGAGAAGATGTTGACCGCTGGAGAATATGTCCGCTGCATAATCCCGGTAGCGTTCATCGCCGATCGCACCGAACAGCTCTCGTTGCAGGATATCTGAAAATCCCATGATAGCGTTCAAGGGGGTACGTAATTCGTGGCTCATGGTGGCGAGAAATTGTGATTTGAAACCACTGGCCTGCTCGGCACGCTCTTTTTCGGCACGCAGCGCATCTTCGCGGTTCTTCAACTCGGTGATGTCCGTATTGACCAGGAATGTCGATCCGTCCGGCGCCCGCTTTTCGCGTAATTGCAGCCAACGGCCGTCAGCCCGTTGCGAGACAATGGGCTCGTCGGGCGGCGCGATATGCTGGGCCATGCGTTGCCGTACAAATTCCTCTTCCCGGCCCACTGCCTCGACAATGCGGCCATTGGCAATGTTGTCGCGCACCATGTCCTCGAAGGTCATGCCCGGATGGATACTTGATGCAAGTTCCGGGTTCAGCTCATGAAACATTCGATTGCAGAAGATCAATTTATCGTCCGGATCGAACAAGGCAAAGGCGTCCGACAGACTCTCCACCGCCTCCGTCAACCGGTTCTCGGATACCCCCGCAATCTCTTCGGCATGTTTTCGTCTCGTGATGTCAATATGCCAGATAATGCCTGCCGCCATGCCTTCAAACATGATCGGCTGGGTGTTCATCAAGACCCACCATCGGGAGCCGTCGCGGCGTATGCGTTCAGCCTCGAAATTCACAACATATTTTTTGTTTTGAAAGACCGACCAAGCCTCGGACAACCGGGACTGATCCGCCCAAGTTACATCTAAAACCGCCGATAGGAGTTCTTCGCGCGTTCCCCACCCCAACATCGACACCAGCGCTGAGTTCACGAATAAACGGCGCCCATCGTCTTCGGCAAGAATAGCGATGCCGATCGGGCAGGCCTCAAGAATTTCATTCTCTCCAAAACTGATGATATCCGCCGCCGCCGGCTGGTCGACGGCCGCCAGCGTGGCCTCCAGCTCCCCAATGCGCTGGCGAAGCCGGGCGATTTCTCCCATAACGTCATGGTCATTTTCGGATGGACTTTTGGTGTCGTCCCCGGTCTCGGTGACCGAGGTCGACATTGCCGGCCTGAAAGGTTCCTTGCCTTTGCTTGGCATCCTGGCAATCCTCTAACCTAACTCATTTCGACATAACTCTGCCGATATCGACACGTTATCGGCCATGATGGTTAATAAACCTCTATCTTAATCGCTTCGGAACAAATCGCCGAACGGTGATTATCGGCAACGACACAGTTCAAGTTCCGAGTATTTCAAAAGCCTGCCAACGCCTGATCGATCGCCGGCAAGGCCGTGCCCAAATTGACCTTTTCGATGTCCGCCTTGACCGCAATCAGTGCGGCGCGAGCCTCGCCGTCGCCGGGATTACGCCCCCAGGCGGCCAGGGCCCGGCCCCGGGCGATGAAGAGATCGGACCAGAGCAAGGGTTCGGGCCGGGTAAACGCTTCCAACAGGCCCGCATAGCGGTCGGCTTCGTCGAAATCACCCGCGTTCAAGCTGGCCTCGATGGCAAAGCGATAGAACCAAAGGTGGCAATGCCCAACCACGCGTTCAGCCAGCATGGCTTCACCTTCCTCAAGCGCTGCCTGGCGTTCAACCGCATCTTCGGTGGTCCACGCCAATATTCCCAATGACCATGGTCCCAGCAGGGCGCGGCTTGTCTCCAGAGCCAATTTAGCACCCCGGCGGGCCAATGGGATGGCGGCATCCGTTTTGCCAAGGTGGACGTTGCAAAGGGCCATGATACTCCAAACCAAGGGCTCCCATACTTTGGCGCCAATGCGGCCGGCAACTTGGCCGGCGGTCTCGGCCTGTTCCAGGCCCCCTTGAGCATCGTCGAATTCGCAAAGCAGCGACGCATAGTTGAGCCGGACAATCAGTTCGGCGCGAAAATGGCCGACCCGCCGGATGAGTTCCAAACCTTCCACAATAATGTCCCGCGCTTCCACCAACTTAGCTTGTAAAACAAGCGTATGGGCGACGGCGGGAACACCGCCCGCCTGCACCCCAATCAACTGGTGGGTCTTCGCGATATCATCCGCCAATTTTATATTCCGGTAAGCCGAGGCCATGCGCCCTTCCATATACTGGCTGTCGCCGATACCGGAATAAGATTGCGCCTCGATTTCAACGGAACCGGCCTGTCTGGCATACATCATGGCCAATTGCTGTTCGTCGTTGCATTGCGCCGCGTCCCCCTTCAGAAATCCGATGTTGCCCCGCAAATGGTGAATTTGGGCAAGCTCCAGCGACATTTCATTGGCTTCCGCCAGCGGCTGGGCTTGATCGATGACGTCCAGGGTTTCATCGGCCTGGCCCAAAACCCGCAGACCGGCGCCGATACCGATCAGGGCGCGGCAACGGGCGCCGTCGTCCGGCGCATCGGTCAGCGCCAGACGGAAAGCTTCGATCGAGCGGTCGGTCTGCCCGGTCCCGCGCAAAACATCGCCACGCAATCGTTGCAGATCAAACCGAACGTCCGGGGCGACGGCAATTTCCGCCCCGCGTTCGGCGGCCGCAAGGGCGTCGTCATGGCGAAAAACGCCGGCCAAGACGCGGGCCGCTGAATGGTATGCTTGCGCCGCACTCTCATCCTCGGCCTTGTCGAGGTGAGATGCATGCAAAATCGGATCCCGCTCGCGAAACCAATCCGCTGCCCGCAAATGAAGTTCACGCCGGCGCGGGGTCAGCAAAGTCGCATAGGCGCCCTCGCAGATCAGGGCATGGCCAAACAGAAAGTCATTCTCTATGGGCCGGATCAAGGCAAGGGCCAATAGATTGTCCGGCTGATAGTCTTCGAAACCGGCCACCGCCAACATGGCCGACAAACTAAAGCGCTGGCCAAGGATGCTTGCCGCCTGCAGCGCCCGCCGGTCGTCTTCCGGGATTGCATCCATCCTGGCCTGCACAATACCTTGCACCGTTCCAGGAATATTCCCGGCCACCAGTTCATCGGCGTTGCGCAACAATTGTTCCAAAAAAAGTGGATTGCCTCCGGCCCGTGCAACACAGGTCGCGATTGTTTCAGCATCCAAATCGGCAAATTCCTGCGCCAAGTCCGCAGCTTCCGTACCGGCCAGGGGAACCAAATCAAAGTTGGTGACTGGCGCCGAATCGATTTTTTTGCGCCACTCGGCATCGAATGGATCGCCGGTAATACGGGTCGTCAAGACCAGCAGTGCCTGGCAGGTCGCAATCAATTTGGTCAGGGCGGCGGCCTGGGCCAGCACGGCGGCACCGGCCCAATGCATATCCTCTATCCTGAGCAGCAGGGGCCGCTTTGCGCTTCGCCCCATGACCAAATCACCCAGGGTCGCCTGACGGCCCCGGTCACGGGTTTCATTGTCCATGGCCTCATACAAGGCGCGCAAGTCGTCGGGCTGGGGAAGATCAAGCAGATCATAAAGGTGGATGCGCCGCTCCACCGCCAGCAAATCCATGGCGACCGCCTCTTCAACCGCCAGGGCGCGGGTATTCTTGTCACTGCCCGGCGGCAGCCGCAACAGGCCGCGGACCAAGGCGCCAATCGCGTCCTGACCCTTGCCGGCGCCGAAATCGAGGACCAGCCCGGTACAACTTTCAAAGTCATGTTTTTGGGTATATTCGTCAAACTCCTGCAACAGCCTGGTTTTGCCGATACCGGCTTCTCCCCGGATCAGGATCGTTTCACCTTGGCCATCGCGCCGGCAGCGTTGAACCGCCTCGGCGAAGTCCGCGCGTTCCCGTTCGCGCCCAACGAAGGTGGTCGCCGCCACGATATCCTCTTCGACGGCCATGCCCTCGATACGCCATACCTCCACGGGCTCCGGCAAACCCTCGATCGCGCGAGGTCCCAGCAAGGTCCCTTCAATCCGGTCGCCCAAACCGCGTGCGATGGCCGACGAGGAATATGTCTCGCCGGGGCCCGCCAGGTCAGTTAGCCGGGACGCCAGATTGACGGAATCCCCGGTTACCGTGTACGCCTTGTGCTCGGCGCCACCCATGTGGCTGGCGACCACCTGACCGGAGGCAATGCCGATATGGACCGATAGCGGCGGCTCCATGTCCTGGGCCACGGCATGCAGTTCACGCGCCGCCCTGACGGCCCGTTCCGGATCATTCGTGTGGGCGACGGGCGCGCCGAATATGGCCATCACCGCATCGCCAATATGTTTGTCGATGGTGCCGCCGAAACGCAAAACGGCAGCATCGGCAACGGCAAAGAAGCGGTTCAGAAGATCATGTGTCGCTTCGCCGCCAAGGCGCTCGGACAGGGCGGTAAAGGCGGAAATGTCGGCAAATAAAATGGTTACCTGACGGCGTTCCGCTTCCGCATCCGAGGCCGCCGGTTGTACCGCTTGCGGCGCCGTGACGTCATTGCCAAGTCCCTCAATGGCCGCCAATACGCGCTTCCTTGGCCCCAGGGGCAGTCCCAGCTCGCGCAAATCGGTGTCGGTGAGCATCGGCAGATCGCGGGCGCCAATCTCATTCTCGACGAAGACATCAATGTACTTCGCCAAATCAAGATCGATGAGCCACTGTTCAATACCGTCAGCCATACCGCTCCTCACGCCCGCCAGACGTCCGGGCCTCACCTCACCAAAAATGTATCAGAAAAGCAGACCCCGTCGCCAGTCCGGGTGTTCAAGGCTCAGGTTATTTTCGGCCGCACAATGAGGAGTTTGATGATGTCCTTGTAGAGGAATTTTTTTTCGACCAGGTCCAGGCCGGCGGCTTCCAGATATTGTTCGGTATTGCGGCCGAACTCGGCGCCATAGGCAAAGCGTACCCAGGGCGCCCACAGCTTCATGATGAAGCGCCGCAGAGGGTTTTCCGAGATTGCATATTCCAGAATACGGATGGTGCCGCCAGGACGGCAGACCCGCCGCAGTTCCTCAAGGGCCGGCTGTTGATGTTCGCCATCCAGCACGCAAAACAGGAAGCTCGAGACGACGCCATCAAAACTATTGTCGGTGAATTCCAATGCCATCACATCCATGGCGCGCAATTCGACAACAGCGCCTAGTTCATCCCGGCGGCGCCGGGCGCGCTCAAGCATGGCGGGGCTCAGATCAATGCCGATGACCTTCGCACGGGCCGGGTAGAAAGGGATATTCCGCCCGGTACCAGCCCCGGCGTCAAGCAAGACGCCATTCAGGCCGTCGAACAACGCCCGGCGCAGGGGCTTGTAACGAAGGGCCTCGAAAGGCCCATCGAGGATGTCATAGAGCCAGGCGATACGGTCATAGATTTTCCGTTTGCCTATAGGCAGCACAAATTCCCCAAAATCAGGATGGTCAGCCGACATTTTTCTGCCTGTTTTCGCACCGATTTGGAAATGCTACACGCTTTTGGGGCCAACGCCCTTGATCCACATCAAGAGCGGTATGTATTACTCACCAAGCGTCGATCCAAGGCCGTTTCTTGCCCTCGCGGGCCGGTACGGAGGGTGCCGCGCGCAGGCCGGCCATGATCCACTCCCGGGTGGCCGAGGGATCGATCACATTGTCCAGTTCGAACAGGGACGCAGCGTTGATCGCCGTGCCCTGGGCATACATGGCGGCGACCATTTCCTCGTATTTCGCCATGCGTTCCTCCGGATCCTCGATGGCCATCAACTCATCCCGGCGGCCCAGCTTCACCGCGCCTTCCAGTCCCATGCCGCCGAATTCTCCCGTGGGCCAAGAAATGGTGAAGAACGGCGCATGGAAACCACCCGCCGCCATGCCCTGGGCGCCCAGGCCATAACCCTTGCGCAGCACGATGGTGAAGGTGGGCACCGTCACGTTGGCGCCAATGACATAAAGGCGGCAGCAGTGGCGCACCAGGGCGGTCTGTTCTGCCACCGGGCCGACCATGTTGCCCGGCGTGTCGCACAAAAACACCAGGGGGATGTCGTAGGCATCGCAAAGCTGCATGAAACGGGCCGCCTTGTCCGCGCCGTCGCTGTCGATGGCGCCCGCGAGATGGTTCGGATTGTTGGCGACGATACCCACGGGCCGGCCCTCGATCCGGGCGAGGGCGGTGACCATGCCAAGGCCGAAACCGGCGCGCAGTTCCAGGACCGAGCCCGTATCGGCCATGGTCTCGACAATCTTGCGCACGTCATAAATGCGCAGGCGGTCCTCGGGGATGGCCTGGCGCAAATGGCGTTGATCGGCGCAGTCCCAATCCTCCACCGCGCCCTGGAAATAACCGAGATATTGCTGCGCGACCTCAACCGCCTCTTCCTCGTCCTTGACCGCCACATCGACCACGCCGTTGGGTACCTGCACGGACATGGGCCCGACTTCCTCGGGCCGGAAAACACCCAGGCCGCCGCCCTCGATCATCGCCGGACCGCCCATGCCGATGGTTGAATTCTCCGTCGCGATGACCACGTCACAGCAGCCCAGCAGTACGGCATTGCCGGCGAAGCAGCGCCCGGACGTGATACCGATCAAAGGCACCAGACCGCTCAGGCGGCCAAACAGATGAAAAGCCGGGACGTGCAGATTGGCGGCGAAAATCATATCCGTATCGCCGGGCCGGCCGCCGCCGCCCTCGGTGAAGAAGATCAGCGGCAGACGCCATTTCTCCGCCATTTCGAACATCCGGTCCTTCTTTTTGTGATTGTTCTTGCCTTGGGTACCCGCCAGCACCGTGTAGTCATAGCTCATCACCGCGCAACGCGCGGTTTCGTCGGGGAAAATATGGCCGTTGATCCGGCCCAGGCCGGTAATCAGGCCATCGGCCGGGGTCCGTTCGATCAGCTCTTCCATGGAATGCATGCCCCGGCGGGCGGCGAGAACCAGAGAGCCGAATTCCGTGAATGAACCGGGATCACATAGCTGTTCGATATTTTCCCGTGCCGTGCGTTGGTTGGTCTTGCGCCGCCGGGCCACGGCGTTGGGCCGCCGATCATCGAGCGTGTGGCCCTGGCGGTCCAGCACTTCCGCCAGATCCGGGCGCACATAGTCCAGATCCACCGCCACCACATCGCCGGCATCGGGAATGTCCACCTCCTGCTCCGCCACATAGGCCAGGGCGTGCCCCTCAAAAACCGTATCGCCGGGCGCCACGGGCAGTTGGCGCAAAACGCCGCTGATTTCCGCTTCGATCACGTGCTGCATTTTCATGGCTTCCATGATCAGTATCTGACGGCCCGGATAGACATCATCGCCCTCGGCGACGTCGACGCTGACGATGGTGCCCAGCATGGGCGCGATGATCGGAACAGTGCCATCGGGGCCTAACAGGCCGCCGTCGGACAATTGTTCCTGGGCTCCCTCCGACTTGCCATGGGCCAGAACGGCCAGGGGGTCGGAGGCATCCACCTTGACGCCCACCAAATTGCCGTCCGGCGCCGCAACCGTATCAGGGCCAAAGAACAAGCGTCGATGTTCCGTACCGCTGGCCAAAGCATCCAAATGCCGGTCGATAAACTGGGTATGCAGCCCGCCCGCCCGAAACTCCGGATGGCTGAGCAGGTTTTGCAAAAACGGAATATTGCTGGCCAGCCCGGTAATCCGGCATTCGCACAGGGCGCGGTAGGTCTTTTGCACCAGTTGCGTGAAATCGCCGCCCGGTGCATGGGCGATTAACTTGGCCAGCAGAGAATCGTAGCTGGGCGAAGTTCGGTAGCCGGCATAGCCGAAACTATCGACCCGGATGCCGGGGCCCGAGGGCATCTCGAAACTTTCCAGCACGCCGCCAGAGGGACGCACGCTGCCGTCGGGGGCCATGGTTTCCATGTTGATGCGTACCTGCATGGCCTGGCCCCGCGGCGGCCCAAGGTCTTCCTGGCAAAGGTCCAGCTCCGCCAGGCTGGCGCCGCCGGCCAGGCGCAATTGGGTCTGTACCAGATCGATGCCCCAGACCTCCTCCGTCACCGTATGTTCGACTTGGAGGCGGGGGTTGGCCTCGATGAAAAAATAATCATCGCCATCGACCAGGAATTCGAAAGTCCCGATGTTGCGGTAGTCCACGGCGCCCGCCAAGGCCACGGCAGATTTGGCCAATTTGTCGCGCAATTCGGGCGTCAGGCCAGGTGCTGGCGCCAATTCCACCAGTTTTTGGTGGCGCCGCTGGATGCTGCATTCCCGCTCCCCCAGATGGCTGATGGCGCCACTGCCGTCGCCGATAATCTGGATTTCGATATGGCGGGGCTGTTCCAGCAAACGCTCCACGAAAACCTCCCCCCTGCCAAAGGCCTGCAAGGCCTCACCCCGGCAAAGCTCCAGTGCAGCAGCAATTTCGCCGCGCTCATGGATGGCGCGCATACCCCGGCCGCCGCCGCCGCCGATGGCCTTGATCATGATAGCGCCATGATCGTCAAAAAAGGCTTCCGCCGCCGCCACGTCCACGGCGCCCTGACTACCCGGCAATACAGGCACGCCATTTTTCTCCGCCAAGTCGCGGGCCGCCGCCTTGTCGCCGAACATGTCCAGGGTTTCCGCGCCGGGACCGACAAAGGCGATGCCGGCCTGGGCACAGGACATGGCGAATTCCGCATTCTCGCTCAGAAAGCCATAACCGGGATGGATCGCATCGCAGCCGTTGTCCCGCGCCAAAGCCAATATGCCCGCGCTATCCAGATAGGCCGGAACGCCGCGGCCGGACAATGCCACGGCCGCCTCCGCCTTGACCGTATGCAGTGCGTCCGCCTCATCCTCGGCATGGACCGCCACTGTCGGGATGCCCATATCGGCGGCGGCGCGCAGAATACGAATGGCAATTTCGCCACGGTTGGCGACCAGTAGTTTCTTGATACTCATGACGATCTGTTTCCTCGAGTCTTGGTGTTTTGTTAGGGCAGTTGCGGCTCCGCCAGGTGCCAGTCGGTCTCCGCCTGATAGGTAGCACCCGTGCGCAGCAGCATCGGCTCCCGCCACCAGGCGGCTTCCAACTGCATACCCATGGGCAGGCCGGCCTTGTCAAAGCCGCAGGGCAGCGAGAGGCCGGGATAGGCGCCAAAGCCGCCAGCGTAGGTGTTGCGGGAGGCGTCCCGCGTCGCCTCCAACAGGGATTTGTCTTCCTCGATGGGCGGCGGCGGGGCGGTTGTGGTGGGCGAGACCAGGATATCGATATCCTGAAATAGCGCCGCCATGGTCCCTTGCCAAGCCTCCCGCGCCCGGGCCGCGTTGGCGTAATCGACGCCACTAAAGGTACGGCCCACCAACATCCGCTCCAGCACCGCGGGGGAGAATAATTCCGGGTGACGATCAATGCGGTCGGCGTGATAGGCGCAGGCGTCGGAATAGACCTGAATGGTGGCCCATTGATGGGTCGCCTCGGCGCCATCCACATCCACCTCGACAACCTTCGCGCCCCGCGCCTCCAAGGCCCGCACCGCCGTCATCACGGCCTCGGCGATTTCATCGCCGCAGCCTTCAAAATAATGGTTGCGGGGCAGGCCAAGGCGCAGGCCGGCCACGCCATCGTTCAAGGTGGGTAGGAAATTGCCCAAATCCGGCGCCTCCGAGGGCGCTGCCCCCGGTTCGCCCCTGGCGGTCACCGCCAGAATGCGGGCGATATCCTCGACCCGCCGGGCCATGGGGCCGATGGTGTCATAGGAAACACTGACCGGGGTGGAACCATGGTTGGGGACCCGGCCATGGGTGGGGCGCAGCCCTGCAACACCGTTCATGGCCGCCGGAAGGCGGACCGAGCCGCCGGTATCCGTGCCCAAGGCGCCCTGCGCCATGCCGGCGGCGATGACCGCGCCGGAGCCACCGGAGGAGCCGCCCGGTACCTTCGTGAGGTCCCATGGATTGCGGCACTGGCCGCTGACCGGATTGTCGGAGCGGATGCCAAAGGCCAGCTCCTGCATGGTCGCCTTGCCGACGATCACCGCGCCCGCCGCCTTCAGCCGTTGAATGACGAAGGCATCCTGATTGGGCACCACATCCTTGAAATGCAAAGAACCGGAGGTGGTGCGCACGCCGGCGGTCTGAATATTATCCTTGATGGCCATGGGCATGCCATGCAGCAGGCCGAGCCATCGCCCCGCCGCCGCCGCCTGGTCGGCGGCGTCCGCCGCCTCGCGCGCCTGATCGGCGGTAACCGTGATCATGGCGTTGATGGTTTCGTCCCGGCTGTCGATCGCGGCAAGCGCGGCCTCCAGGGTGTCGCGGGCGTTATGAGAGCTGTTGTTAGCTGGCATTTAGGTCCTCGTTACGTGCGTTGGCGGTCAAGAACGCCGGCCGGGCAAAGGCGCGGTCCCGGTAAGTCCGGCAGGGTTCGGGCGGTTCCACTTCATAGCGTTCGGCGAAATTGAACGTGGTGGACAACAGAATATCGGCGGCGCTCAGTTTTTCGCCGAAAATAAAAGGCGCGAACTTGGCTACGTCAGGCGCCACGGCGTCCATCTGTTTCTTGCAGTATTCGGCGGCCGAGGCCACGGCGACGGGGGCCTCGCCATAAATTTCGGGGAGAAACTTGTGCCGGCGAATCAAATACAGGGAATGGGCATCCAGCTCCATCATGGCGAAATAGCTCCATTCATCCGCCCTGGCCTGCTCTTCGGGGTCGCGCGGCATATGGACATCCCCCCGGGAGCCATAGGCATTGAACAGATAGTTCACGATGGCCGGGCTTTCCGTCAGGGTGAAATCACCGTCCTGCAAACAGGGGATTTTCTGCTTTGGATTATGCCCGGTATATTCCACCGTCAGGGTTTCCCCCGTGCGCGATTGGATCGGGCGATACTCGTAAGACAGGTTCAATTCGTGCAGCGCCCAATGAACCCGCAGGGCGCGCAGGGATATGGCGCCCCACAGGACGATGCCGTCGCTCATCTCTCCCACCCTTCCTTCAAAAAGCCGTCCACCACCTGGTGCAGTTCACCCCGTTGATTTTCAATCAACATGGAATGGGTGGCGCCGCCGATCATGACATAGCGGCGGTCGATATCATTTGGCAGCAGACTGAACACCGTCCGCCCCTGCTCCGGCGTGGTTTCCCGGTCCCATTCCCCGACCACGACCATGGTCGGCGACCTGATTTTTCCAGGATCATAGGACGGCGTCTGGCTGGCATTCCTCTCCAGTACATCCTTGACCACGCCCGCGGGCGCGCGCAGTTGAGGCGGTTCATGATTGCCTGCCTCCGGGTCCGAGGCTATCGCCGCGTCCGCCCAGGCCGCCATGTGGGCGGGGGAGGCAATGCGCGCGATCTGATCCTCATCCAGCTCACGGCACCAACGGGCAATCACGGCTTCGGCATCGACCATGCGATAGGCGCCCGGCGGCGTGCCGGAGGAAATGGAGCTTCCCGCGCCCAACCAGGCCGCGCCATACAGCACCAGACGCGCCACATTCTCCGGCCTCTGGCCAGCGTAGTTGCCGCAAATCATCGTACCCCAGGAATAGCCTATTAACGCCAGGCGCGGCAGGTCCCGCCGGGCCAGAATGAAGTCAACAACCCGCGCCACATCGGCTACGGCATGTTCTGTATCCACAATCGGTGGATTATCATCCGCCGGCACCGACATCTCCGGCGGCCGGTCGGATGCGCCATAGCCAAGGATATCGACGCACCAGACATCAAAACCCGCCTTGGCCAAAACATCCATCCATGATTGCCCGTCAATGACATAATCGAACGTCACGGTGGAAGGATAGGTTGCGCCGTGGACGCACAATACCGTCTCGGTGGGCGAGAATTCCGTCCGGCCGGCCAGATGTTTATTGCGGACGAAGACGGATAATCCCGCCTGGATGCTTTCGACTTTATGGTCGGTGACGGTCAATTCGGACATCGAGACAATTCCTTCAAAGCGCCGGCTGGATGGTTCGGATTCTATTGGCTGTCTTGTTCAGCCTTGTGGGCGGCCAGGGCCATCAGGCGGCGGTCGCGCCAATTGCGCCGGCCGGCCAGGCCGCCCATGGCCAGGGCTTGACGGCGTTCGTCATCAACCTTGGCAATGAGTTCCGGGCTCCATTGCCGTGGGTCGGTGCGGGATTTCTGGATGGCATGGTACAACGGCCCCAGGCGTTCGGCATAATCGGCCACGCCGCCCGGCGCGTTCAGATCGATGGTTTCGAACGGTCCCATGAAGGACCAGCGCAGGCCAAGCCCCTCCGAGACGGTCTTGTCGATATCCTCGGCCGAGGCATAGCCCGCCTCGAACAGATCCCAAGCCTCCCGCAACAGAACCCCTTGCAGGCGGTTCAATATGAAACCTTCGATTTCCCTCCGCACCAGGACCGGGGATTGGCCAACTTCCGCCATCAGGGCCATGGCGCCATCCACTGCCCCCGGATCGGTCCATGGCGCCGGCACCACCTCGACCACGGGTACCAGATAGGGCGGGTTGACCGGATGGGTCACCAGGAAACGTTCCCGGTTCGTCACGTCCTCGGTAAAAGCGGAACCGGGAATGCCGGAGGTGGACGAGCCGACGATAGCGCCGTCATCCAGCAAAGGGCCGATTGCCGCCGAAATTTGTTGTTTAACCGGAATTTCCTCAAGCACGGACTCCTGTATGAAACGGGCGCCCGTTACGGCCTCCCCTAGGCTATCGCAAACCGTGATCCGGGCCAGAATGGCGGCCGGGTCATCGACCAGATCATAGGCCTTCAGGTCATCCAACTGTTGGCTGACCACCGCCAGAAAGTCGTCACGAACACCGCGCGCGGCATCGAACACCCGGACCTGTTCGCCCGCCCTGGCAAAGACAATGGTCCAGCCACCGCCGACCAGACCGGCACCGACGATGGCGATATGTCCGGCCATCAGCGAGGCTCGACCGCCGTGTAGGGCGGCACGTTGCGCCCGCCATAGCGGCGCACGCGGACGTTGGCCTGTTCGGCATGGCCCGCGAAGCCTTCCAGCATGCACAGCCGCGAACAATATTCCCCGACCAGGGCCGAGGCTTCATCGGTCAGCACCCGCTGATAGGTGTGGGTCTTGATGAATTTACCGACCCACAGCCCGCCCGTGTAGCGGCCGGCGCGTTTGGTGGGCAGGGTATGGTTGGTGCCGATCACCTTGTCGCCGTAGGAGACGTTGGTGCGGGGGCCCAGAAACAGGGCGCCGTAGTTGGTCATGTTATCGAGGAAATATTCCGGATCTTTCGTCATCACCTGAACATGCTCGAAGGCCAGGCGGTCGGCCTCCTCCACCATCTCTTCCTCGCTGTCGCACAGAATGACGGCGCCGTAATTGGCCCAGGATTCTCTCGCGATCTCCGCCGTCGGCAGGATATCCAACTGGCGCGCGATCTCGGCCATCGTATCCTTCGCCAAGGCTTCCGAGGTAGTCAGCAGCACCGCCGGTGACGTGGGCCCGTGTTCGGCCTGGCCCAGCAGATCGATGGCGCATAATTCCCCGTCGACCGTGTCATCGGCGATGATCAGGGTCTCGGTGGGGCCGGCAAAGAGATCGATGCCGACCCGGCCGAACAACTGCCGCTTGGCCTCGGCCACGAACATGTTGCCCGGCCCCACCAGCATATCGACGCTGGGAATGCTCTCGGTGCCAAGCGCCATGGTGGCGACGGCCTGAATGCCGCCCAGCACCAAAATCTCGTCCGCCCCGCCCATATGCATGGCGGCGACGATGGCCGGGTGTGGCGCGCCGCCCTGGGGCGGGGCGGAGGCGACAATGCGCGGCACGCCGGCCACCTTTGCGGTCACCACGCTCATATGGGCCGAGGCGACCATGGGGTATTTGCCGCCCGGCACGTAACAGCCCACCGAATTTACGGGAATATTCTTATGCCCCAGCACGACGCCGGGCATGGTTTCCACCTCGATATCCCGCAGGGCGTCTTTTTGGTGCTGGGCAAAATTACGCACTTGTTCCTGGGCAAAGCGGATATCGTCCAGGTCACGCTTGGCCACCTTTGCCATGGCGGCTTCGATCTCGGGTTCGGACAGTTGGAAGTTTTCCGGGCTCCAATTGTCGAATTTTTCAGACAAATCACGGACCGCGTCATCGCCACGCGCCTGGATGTCGCCCAGAATGGTTTCCACCTGGGCCCGCACCTTGGCGTCGGCCTCGTCCACCTCCGCCTGTCCCAGGCCCTGTTTCAGATATCTCGCCATGACGTCCTCCCCGATACCAAAGTGGCAACCTACCCCGTAGCCGCCGCCCATGAAAGACGCCGCCTGTGGCTTTTTGCCGCGTCCAGGGCCAAAGGCCGGGATTAATGCTATGGAAGGTGTTGTCGACCATTTCAGTACAGGTGAGTCATGAATGCGCAAGCCGATCCAGGTGCCGCGAACAAAATTAAGCGCTCCCCCCGCGTCGCGGTCATCGGGGCCGGGATGTCGGGCATTCTGACGGCGATCAAACTCAAGGAAGCCGGCATTGCCGATTTCACCGTCTATGAAAAAGCCGGGGCCTTGGGCGGCACCTGGCGCGACAACACCTATCCGGGGCTGTGCTGCGATGTGCCCTCGCATATGTACCGCTATTCATTCGAGCCGAATGCGGAATGGAGCCACCGGTTCTCTCCCGGCGCGGAAATCAGGGCCTATTTCGACGGGGTGGCCAAAAAATACGACGTCGAAAGACGCCTCAGGTTCAATACGGAGATCACCCGCGCCCGGCGCCGGGACGGAAACTGGCACTTGGAATGCGGCGATGAAACCATCGATGTGGTGGATATCATCATTTCCGCCGCCGGCGTTTTGCACCATCCGGTTTACCCCGACATCGAGGGGTTGGATGATTTCGCCGGCGAGGTCTTTCATTCCGCCCGCTGGGACCACGACGTACCCCTTGAAAACCGGCGCATCGGCATCATCGGCACCGGTTCCACCGCCGTGCAGATCACCGCCGATCTGGTCGATAAAGTTTCCCATCTGTCCCTGTTCCAGCGCACGGCGCAATGGATCTTCCCGCAGGAAAATCCGGCCTTCAGCGAGCAGGAAAAGGATGTCTTCCGCAACGTCCCCGGCGCCATGGATGATTTGCTCGCCTCAATGACCCGGCTGTTCGCCGATACCTTTGGCGAAGCCGTGATCGGCGACGAAGAGCAGATGGCCAGGATCGAAGAAACCTGCCGCGCCAATCTCGACGACAACGTCCATGATGCGGAGCTAAAGGCGCGGCTGACGCCCGACTACAAGGCGGCCTGCAAGCGCCTGATCGTCTCCGACAGTTTTTATGAAGCCATCCAAAAACCCAATGCAGAACTGATTACGGACCCCATCGCACGGGTGGAGGCGGGCGGTGTACGGACCACGGATGGCCGCCTGCACGAAATGGACGTATTGGTCCTGGCCACGGGCTTCGATGGTCATAGTTTCATGCGGCCCATGGATTTGACCGGCAATGACGGGCGCGAATTGCAGGACGAATGGGCCGAGGCGACGCCCGCCCACCGCTCCGTCTCCCTGCCCGGCTTTCCCAACTTCTTCATGTTGGTGGGCCCCAACAGCCCCATTGGAAATTTCTCCCTGATCGATATTTCGGAAAAGCAGCTGGCCTACATTATGCAGCTGATCGATCTGTGGCGGCGGGGCGGGGCCGACGAGATTTCCGCCAAGCAAGACGCCATGGAGGCCTTCAATGGAACCTTGAAAGCAGCCATGAAAGGCACGGTCTGGGTCACGGGCTGTCAAAGCTGGTATCTGGATAAGAACGGCAATCCGGCCATGTGGCCCTTTTCCTACGACAAATTCTGCAATGATATGTCCACGCCCAACCTGGACGAATACGATCTGGTCTCCTAAATAGGGCCTCGACCTTATTCGAGGAGACGGCCATGTATCTACCCGGCGATTTTCGTGAGGACCGCACGGAGGTTCTGCACCAAACCATGCGCCAGATCGGCGCGGCAATTGTCGTCGGCCAGGGGCCGGACGGCCTGATCGCCTCCCACGTGCCGATCGAGTTGGATACCGCTGCCGAGCCCCATGGTACCCTGCGCTGTCATTTCGCCAAAGCCAATCCCCAGGCCGCCGCCCTGCGGGATGGCCAGGAATTATTAGTGATTTTTCAAGGTCCCCAAAGCTATATCTCGCCGAACTGGTATCCTTCGAAACACCAAACCGGCAAGGCGGTGCCAACCTGGAACTATGTGGCCATTCACGCCTACGGCACGGCGACAACCTTCGATGATCCGGCAAAATTGCAGACCCATCTGGCGGCCATGACCGACCACTTCGAAAGCCCCTACGAGCTGCCCTGGAAACTGGCGGATGCGCCGGCGGATTATATCGCGGCCATGTGCCGGGGCATCATCGGTATCGAGATGCCGATCACGCGGCTGGAAGGCAAATGGAAGATGAGCCAGAATAAGTCCGAACACGATGCCGCTGGCGTCATCAACGGCTTGCGTGCCCAGGGGAATGAGGTTATGGCCGACTTGGTGACGCAAGCCGTGAAGCAGACCCAATAATCTGAGAGAGAAATTGCCATGCCGTCATTCGATGTTGTCTCGCGCACGGAACTGCCCGAGGTGGATAACGCCTTGCAAGGCGTCATGCGGGAAATTTCCACGCGCTTTGACTTCAAGGGCAGCCAATGCGCCATTGAGCGCACGGACGAAGTCCTGACCATACGGGCCGATGACGATCTGAAACTGAAACAGGTGCAGGAATTGCTGCGCGGCTATTTGGCCAAGCGCAAGGTGGACCACAAGGCCCTGGACTACGGCGATCCCGAAAAAGCCTCCGGCAACACCATTCGCCAGACCATCGTCATCAAACAGGGCATCGCCCGGGACCTGGCGCAAAAGGTGGTCAAGGAGCTTAAGGGCGCGAAGCTGAAGAAGGTTCAGGTGGCGATCCAGGGCGATGAGCTGCGTGTCACCGGCAAGAAACGCGACGATCTGCAGGCCGCCATAGCCCTGATCAAGGACATGAAGCTGGACCAGCCCCTGCAATACGTGAACTTCCGGGATTAACAGAGCCGCCGACGGCGACAGGCGTTTTAATGCGGTGACGTAATACTTATATCGTCAAAAATGCAGGAAAATTGCCCGGACGTTGACGATATAAGTATTACGTCACCGTATTAAACCGCCTTCCGGCCAGTCTACGCGGCGGTTTTGGTGAAGCTGGGGCGCTCGGATAGCTTGGCGAAATAGGCCGACAGATTTGTTGAAGTCTCGAGGTTTTCCTTGCCCTCGGGGAAATTTTGAACCGCCGCCAGGATCGGCATCAAAAAACAATCGGCCATGGTAAAACTATCGCCGCCCAGATAGCCGCCGGCGACGGCCCCATCCAGCATGGCGAACATTTTCGGCAGGCGCTTGACGGTCTGGTCGATCACATCGCGCACGACATTGCCGTCCTCGTCCTTGTGGAAGGCATATTCCACCACATATTTGCGCATGAGCATTTGATCCACGCCCGTGTTGACGGCGGAAACCCAGCGGTTGACCGCGGCCGCTTCCTTCGGCTCCATGGGCACCAGGGCGGGGCCGTCAAAGGCGGTGTCGATATAGGTGGCGATGGCATGAGATTCCGGGATTTCCAGGCCATCGTGGCGCATCACCGGGATCTGGCCGAACGGGTTGATAGCCTTGACTTCATCGGAATGGGGCATGGCGGAGATATGCTCGTAAGGCACGCCTTTTTCCTCGGCCACCATGCGCACCGTGCGCACAAAGTTTGAACGGGCGCCGCCAATTATTTCCAGGGCCATGGGTTATCTACCTTCCATAAAATTCGGTGTGAGCGATCTAATTCTTAGCGCCGTCCATCAGGATCGCCTTGACCACCTTGTTGGCCTTGGCCCGGAACGCAACCGCGTCGGCGTGCATATCGGCCTGGGGCCGGGGCACGGGATCGAAATGGTTGTAGCGGTCCCGCCCGCGCACCAACAGGGCCGTGGTGCGCCCGCCGATCTGTTTGCAATAGGTGGGGATATAGCGGATGGCGAAGCCGTGACGGGGCAGATCGGACTGGTTCGCGTCGGAGCCATGGACCACGAGCACATGGTGCAGGGACATCTCGCCCGGCTGCAACACCAAATCGACCGCCGACCCCTCGTCCACGGCAACGTCCAAAACCTGGCCACGGCTGAGCAGATTACCGGCCGCGAAGGTATCGCTGTGACCCAATTGTCCGGGGCGGTGGCTGCCCGGCACGACCCGCATGCAGCCGCTGGCCTTGGTGCTCGGCGTAATGGCCACCCACGCGGTCACGATGTCCGCCGGCTCCAGACCCCAATAGGTCAGGTCCTGGTGCCAGGAAACAAAACTGGGGTCCTGGGGCGGTTTGGAAAAGAACGATGCCGACCAGCACAGGATGTCCGGGCCCAGAACCTCTTCCACATGATCAAGGATGGCGGAAGAGCAAACCAGATCGTATAGCTCCGGAAACAAAAAGTGGGTGTTGGAACGCAGCATATCGCCGCCGTCCGCCCCGTATTCCGTCTCAATCCCGGAGACTTTATCGGCAATGGCCGCCGCCGCTTCCGGCGACATGACCCGGATCGGGCTGAGAAAACCCTGGGCATCGAATTTCTCATGCAGCGGTGGATGGCTGGTGGCAATTTCCGGCATTAACTCACTCCCGAGAACATCAAGAACTTGGCCGCATGATAGAACGTCACGGTCAAGCACGCAATTTGCACCAATTCGCCAACTTCCATCGTAAGATGGGACGGAACCAGTCAGGGAAAGGCGCGGCATCCATGAAATTCGGCTATTTTACCTTGTCCGACAATGCCTATCCGGACAACGCCCGCAGCGCCAACCAATTCGTCGGCGAAATTCGGGGACAGGCCATTCTGGCGGACAAATTGGGCTATCACTCCGCCTGGATCGGCGAGCATCATTTTGATTCCCTCGGCGTGAATTCGCGGCCCGGCACTCTTTTGGCCAGCATTATTCCCGAAACCGAACATATCCGCCTGGCGCCGGCGGTCAGTGTCCTGCCCCTGCACCATCCCCTGCATGTGGCGGAGGAGTGGGCGACGATCGATCTGATCTCGGGCGGGCGGGTGGATTTCGCCGCCGGGCGCGGCTATGACCGCCGCGAATTCGCGCCCTTCGGCGCCCCCTTCATGGACTCGGCGGAGATCTTCGAAGAGGGCATGGAAGTGGTGCTGAAGGCTTGGAATTCACCGGGACCCTGGGCGCACAAGGGCCGCTTTTATGACATTCCGGAAATGGAGATTACGCCGAAACCCATACAGACCCCGGTGCCGTTCTATGTCGCCTCGTTTTCCGAAACCTCCGCCGATATGGCCGCCAAACACGGCCTGAACATTATTTACGCCCCGTTCGCCGCCGGCATGGTCTATGGCGGCCTGGAGCGGGCGGTGGAAAGCTATCGCGAAAAATGCCGCGCCTTGGGTAATGAGCCGGGCCGCGCCATGTGCAGCTATTTCATCCATATCGCCGATGATGCTTCGGGGGAGGACTATGGCCGGGAGAGGCAGATGGCCTATTTCCAGCATTGCGTCCTGCCCGCCTTCCCGGACGACCCGGCCAAGGCGCCGCCCACCATGCATTACTTCATGGATATCGTGAAAATTCTGCGCAATATGAAAAAGCAGGACCTGGGCGAGCGCTCCATCCTGATCGGTTCGCCAGCCAAAATTATCGAGACCTTGAAAAATGTCGAAGCTGCCGGGATCGAGGAAGTGATCCTGTATTTCAATGTGGGCAATAAACCCGACGCCATGGTGCGCGAACAGATGCACCGTTTTCAAGAAGAGATCGCGCCCGCCTTCAGCTAGACTAGACCCTCATACGATAGGAGCACCGCCATGAACGTCATGCCCAACTCCGCCGCCGCGCGGGACATCGCCTACTATATCCACCCCCAAACCAACCTGCGCCGCCATGCCGAAATCGGCCCGGTCGTCGTCAGCAAGGGCGACGGCGTCTATGTGGAGGACGAAAACGGCAACCGTTACATGGAAACCGTGGCCGGCCTGTGGTGCGCGGCGCTGGGCTTTTCCGCCAACGAGCGCATCGCCCGCGTCGCCTACGACCAGATGCGCAAGCTGGGTTATTACCATACCTACCGGCACACCGCGAACGAGAGCAGCATCGACCTAGCCGAGAAACTGATCCAACTGGCGCCGGTGCCCATGTCCAAGGTGCTGTTTCAGTGCTCGGGCTCGGAGGCCAACGACACGGCGGTCAAGTTGGCCTGGTACTATCACGCCGCCATGGGCCACCCGGAAAAGATTAAAATTATCGGGCGGGAACGCGGTTATCACGGCAGCACCATCGCCGCCGTCTCCGTCTCGGGCAAGCCGGACATGCACGCCGATTTCCCCCTGCCCCTGCCCATGATGCGGCATACGGAGTTTCCCCATTACTACCGTGGCCACGAGACGGGCGAAAGCGAGGAAGATTACGCCACCCGACTGGCGGCGGCCCTGGAAACATTGATCCTGGAAGAGGGCCCCGACACCGTGGCCGCCTTTTTTGCCGAGCCGGTGATGGCGGCGGGCGGCGCGATTATCCCGCCAAGGACCTATTTCGCGAAGATGCAGGCGGTATTGCGAAAGTACGATGTGCTGTTCGTGGCCGATGAAGTGGTCTGCGGTTTTGGCCGCACGGGCAATTGGTGGGGCAGCCAGACGTTTGATCTGCAGCCCGACATGATCAGTTGCGCCAAGGCGCTGTCGGCGGCCTATCAGCCAATCTCCGCCCTCATGGTGAATGAAAAAATCCACCAGGCCATGCTGGCGCAAAGCGACAAGCTGGGCGCCTTCGCCCACGGCTATACCCATGCCGGCCACCCCGTAACCACGTCCGTGGCCCTGGAAGTCATCAAGATCTACGAGGAAATGGACATATGCGCCCGCGCCGGCGAAATCGGCGGCCACATGATCGAGGGCCTGACCGCTCTGTCCGATCATCCCCTGGTTGGCGATGTGCGCGGCATTGGCATTCTGGCCGGCATGGAGCTGATGCGGGACAAAGCGACCCGCACGCCGTTCGAACCGGGCCTGGCGGGGCCCACGGTTGACCGTATCGGCCGGGAAAACGGCCTGATCCTGCGCGTTATCGGCGACCGCCTGGCCTTCGCCCCGCCATTGATCATTACGATCGAGGACGTGGACCATATGGTTGAAATGCTGGGCCGCACGCTTGATCAGGCCCATGCGGAGCTGACCGGACCTTGATTGCGGCGGCACGATGATCCGGGTTGCCTTCGACATTGGCGGAACCTTCACCGATTTCGTCCTGCATGATGACGGCGATGATGGTGGTGGTGACCAAACTCACGTCCTGAAAATCCCTTCCACGCCCCATGACCCTGGCGTGGCGGTGATGTCGGGATTGGAACGGCTGTTGGGCCAAGCGGGCATCGGGGGCGGCGCCATCGACAGCGTCTTGCATGCCACCACGGTGGCCACCAATGCGGTGTTGGAGCGCAAGGGAGCGGCGACGGGCCTGATCACCACCCAAGGCTTCCGCGATGTGCTGATCATCGGCCGGCAGAAACGATATGAAACCTATGATCTGTACATCGACAAACCGGAACCCCTGGTGCCCCGCCGGCATATCGCCGAGGTGGTGGAGCGCATGGATCATGACGGCGGGGTGGTAACGCCATTGGATCTGGCATCCGTCGATCAGGCCATCGATACTCTGCGGGCGGGCGGGGCCGAGACCATCGCTGTTGCGCTTTTGCATAGCTATGCCAACCCGGCCCATGAACAGGCCATTCAGGCGCGCATCAGGGAACGGGCGCCGGAATTGCCGGTATCGCTGTCGTCGGACGTTTCGCCGAAATTCCGTGAGTATGAGCGCACCAATACAGCCGTCGCCAACGCCTATGTAAAACCCATCGTGGAACGTTACATGGTTCAATTGGAAGCGGCCCTGAAAGAACAGGGCTATCGCCACGAATTATTCGTCATGCAGTCCAGTGGCGGCCTGGTCACGCCCGCCATCGCCAAGGCCTATCCCATCCGCATTATCGAATCCGGTCCCGCCGCCGGCGTCCTCATGGGCGGCATCGTGGGCACGGCGATGGGCCGCGATCATGTCATCACCTTCGATATGGGCGGCACCACGGCCAAGCTGGGTGCGGTCGATGGCGGCACCCCAGCCATCATGCCGACGTTTGAGATTGGCCATGTGCGCTACAAAAAGGGTAGCGGCCTGCCCGTCAATATTCCCGCCGTGGAGTTGCTGGAGATTGGCGCCGGGGGCGGCAGCATCGCGCGGGCGGACATGGGCATGATCGCCGTCGGCCCGGAAAGCGCGGGCGCGGACCCCGGCCCCGTCTGCTATGGCCAGGGTGGAGCCCTGCCGACCATAACCGATGCCAACCTGGTCCTGGGCTATATCAATCCCGATACCTTCAACGGCGGCGCCATGACATTGGACCAAGACGCCGCCGCCCAGGCCATCAAAAAATACATCGGCGAGCCGCTGGATTTGAGCGTGGGCGATGCCGCCTGGGGCATTCATCTGGTCGCCACCATGAACATGGAGAACGCCTTGCGGGTCGTCTCCGTCGAACGCGGCCGCGATCCCCGGCGCTACGCCATGGTTGCCTTCGGCGGTGCGGGGCCAATGCATGCCGCCCGCCTGGCCCGCGCGGTGGGAATTCCAACCGTGATCGTGCCCCTCGGCGCCGGCGTCGGCTCGGCGGTGGGATTATTGCAGGCCGCGCCCCGGATCGATGTTTCCATCACCAGGGTGATGCTGCTGGACGGCGATGCGGGCGCCGCCATTGCGGAAATCTACGCCGAGTTGGAGGCGCGGGCGCGCTTGGAACTGGATCAGCTCGGCGGCGGGCAGGCGCCCCAATGGCGCCGGCAAGGCTATATGCGCTATGCCGGCCAGGGTTTTGAGGTGCAGGTGGATCTGCCCGGCGGACCGATCGGTGATGATTTCGGCGCCCAGGCAATCGCGGCCTTTAACGAGGCCTATCTGCAAAAGCATAAATTTCTGGATCCCGAGGCCAGGATCGAGGCGGTGGACTGGTCCCTTGCCGCCATTTTGCGCAACGACCGCGGCCACGGCAGCGCCAACTTGGCGTTTTCACGGAACGCTCCCGACACAACGGGCGGGCCGCCCGAAATCCGCGATGCCTGGTTTCCCGAGGCCGGCGGCTATGTCCCGACCCGAATCGTAGAACGGCGGGCGCTGAGCCAAGGCATGACAATTTCCGGGCCGGCCATCGTGGAAGAACCCGACAGCACCATCGTCATTCTGCCGGGCGATACGGCCCGCATCAGCGATGTTGGTCACCTGATCATCGAAATCTCTCCGGAGGCAGCCCCATGAGCGCACCGCCCATCGACCCCATCACCCTGACGGTGATCTGGAATACCCTGATGTCCATCGCCGAGGAGCTAGGCACCACCCTGCGCAACACGGCCTTTTCCGAAGGCGTGCGGGAGGGCGATGATTTCGCCACCGCGCTGTTCGACCGCACTGGCCGGCTGATCGCCCAGGGCAATTTCAGCCCCGGACATTTAGGCTCCATGCCCGCCTGCGCCCGCCATGTCATCGAATATTTTCCACTTGAAACCTTGCGGCCGGGCGATTCCATTCTGTTGAACGACAGCTTCATGTGCTCCGGGCATTTTCCCGATACCTTTCAGGTCATGCCCATATTCGTGGATGACGCGCTGGTCGGTTTTGTTGCCTGTTCGGCTCATCAAGTGGATATGGGCGGCGCCGCGCCGGGCTCGCAAAAAGTCCATGGGGTGACGGAAGCCTTTCAGGAGGGCTTGCGGATCCTGCCCGTGCGGTTCGTGCGGGACGGCGAAATTGACGAGGATATTCTGCGTCTGATACTGGGCAATGTGCGCATGCCCGATAAGGTGCGCGGCGACCTTTTGGCCCAGCACACCGCAAACTTGAGCGCTGGCAGCCGCCTCCAGCAACTGTTTCGCGAGCATGGCGGGGAGGTTCTGGAGCGCGCCTACGACATCATTCTTGACCGCTCCGAACAGGCCATGCGCACGGCCCTGGCCGCCGTGCCGGCCGGCACCTATAGCTTCGAGGATTATCTGGACGACTACGGCCCGGATACCGAGCCCATCAAAATGGCCGTCGATATTACCTTCGACGGCGAGGGGGCGGTGGAGCTGGATTTCTCCCGCTCCTCCGATGTGGTGCCCGCCGCCATCAATTCATACATCAACTACACCCGCGCCTATGCGGTGTTCGCGATCAAGGTATTTTGCGATGCCCGGCAACCACAAACCGAAGGCGCCATACGGCCGATCACCATAACGGCGCGGGAAGGTTCGTTCTTCAACCCCGCTTTCCCCGCGCCGTCGGGGGGGCGGGCCGTGTTGCAGGTGCGGATCTTCGACACCATCAACGGCGCCATGGCCAAGGCCCTCCCGCACCGGGCCATGGGTGCCTTCTCGCACTGGTCGAACCCGAATTTCGGCGGCACCGACGACCGCACGGGACAACCCTTCGTGATGTATGACCTGGCCTTCGCCGGCTACGGCGGCCGCGATGGCAGGGACGGCGTTGAAGCCCTGAGCCCGGTGATGAACTGCACCAACATCCCCGTCGAGGTTCACGAAACCCATAGCCCCATTCGTATAAAGCGTCTGGAATTCATTCCCGATACAGGTGGTGCCGGCCAATGGCGCGGCGGCTGCGGCCTGCGTAAGGATTTTGAGCTGCTGAATTCCACCGCCGTGTTGTCCCATCTCGGTGACCGTCACGTCTTCCAGCCCTATGGTCTGTGCGGCGGCGAACCCGGCGCCCTGGGCGAAACCGTACTGAACCCCGACGGCAATGCCGAACCATTGCATTCCAAGGGCATGTATGACCTGAAGCGAGGCGATGTCGTCAGTTTCCGCCTCTCCGGCGCCGGTGGTTACGGCCCCGTGGCGGAACGGGATCCCGGCGCCATCATGGCCGATCTGGCGGACGGCTATATCACCGAGGAAGGCGCGCGCAATGACTACCATCGTGAGCCCTGAGCGCATTCGAAGAAAATGCGCTCGGACTCTTAAGAATAGAGCAATTGAATCAATAACTTCGGTCGCGAAAGCGACCTCGATTTATTGAAAATTGCTCTAATTCCGGATAAGCCCCGATGGCGGGCCTTGGTCGCCCGATCGAACGGGCCAGCCGCCCTGCGCCTGGCCATCCATGGCGGGCTGATCGTGGCCCTTGGCGCCATGATCGGGGCCAAGATCGCCCTTTGGCCGTTGCTGTTGCTGCCCCAGGGGTTGTTGCTGATCTTTCTATTCGCCCCGTTGCACGAAACCGTCCACCGTACGGCCTTTCGCGGCAAATGGTGCAATGATCTGGTGGCATTCATATGCGGCTGGTTGTTGCTGTTGCCGCCAACCTGGTTCCGCCATTTCCACCTTACCCATCACCGCTTTACCAACGACCCGGCCCGCGACCCCGAACTGGCCGTGCCCAAGCCTGAAAGCCCGAGGGATTATTTGGTTCACTTGACCGGGCTAACCGTGTGGTGGGCACAGATGCGGGGTCTGCTGGCCAATGCTCTGGGCCGCAACCGCGACAGCTTCATCCCCCGCAAGGCCCACGCCCGGGTCACGGTGGAGGCAGTCTGGTTTCTGACCGCTTACGCCGTCGCCTACCAACTTGGGGGCGCGCAATTGCTGTGGATCTGGGTGGTGCCGGTGCTGATCGGGCAGCCGTTCCTCCGCGGGTTTCTGCTGGCGGAGCATATGGGCTGCCCGCTGGTTCCCGATATGCTGGCCAACAGCCGCACCACCCTGACCGCGCCTGCGTGGCGGCTGTTGAGCTGGAATATGTCCTACCACGCCGAACACCACGCCCAGCCGGCGGTGCCGTTCCACCAACTCCCCGAGCTCCACACATATGCGCGGCCCCATGTGCAGGTGTTGCAAGCCGGCTATCTTGCCCTGCACAAGAAGATATTTGCCGGACTAAACCAGCACAGAAAATATTAATGCGGCGACGTAATAAGTATTTAAACCGCAGTATTCAGCAATTTATAACGTAAATAGGTATTACGTCACCGTATTAGGACCGTCTTGAGTTAGCGGAAATCGAAACCGCGTTCTTGCAGTTCCTGGCGCAGGTTGTCGCGCAGTTGCGGGTCGAATTTCTTGTCCATGTCGTGACCCCAGGAATCCGGCGTGGTGGCAATTCCCTTACTACGATAGTGGCCGGCCAGGGCGGCGTCGTAGTCGTCCAGGGTCTGGCTCAGGTCGCGGTTGTCCCGCAAGGCGCCGTGTCGTTCGTAATGCACCATGGATGAAAAATCCATGCGTGGCTTTTGCGGCGGCGCCTCGTCCGCCCAGCCCAGACACATGCCGAACACGCAATAGACCTGGGCCGGCAGGCCCAACAGGCGCGCGGTGGCGGAGGCGTCATTGCGCACGGCGCCGATCATGACGCCCTTCAAGCCCACGGACTCGGCGGCCAGATACGCCGACATGCCGACCAGGGAGGCATCGATGGAGGAGACCAGGCCGATCTCCATGTTATTGTCGACGATGGTGTGGCCGCGCTGGGCCATGGCATGTTCGATGCGGGTCAGATCGGCGCAAAAGGCCAAAAAGACCGGCGCCTCGACCACATGGCGCTGGTTCCCGGTCAACACCGCCAATTTTTCCCGGGTATCGGGGTCCTGCACCGTGATCACGCTGTAGGACTGGATGTTGGATGACGTCGGGGCCCGGAAGGCCGCCCTGAGAACCCGGTCGACCAGGTCCTCCGCGACCGGGTCGCTCTTGAATTTTCTGATACTGACGCGGTTGTTCAACAGATCGATGGTCTCGCTCACTTGTATTTCCTTTAAATTGATTTCACTAGATGGAATTTACTGCGGCGGCGAAGGCATTGAGCGTCAGGTCCACATCCGCCTCGTCATGAGCCAGGGAGACATAAAATTTGCTGTCCCCCTTGAAGACGCCGTGCTCCCGCAGGGTGGCGTTGAAACGTTGGGCGATGGCCGCATCGCTGTCCTGCATATCTCGATAGTTCTTGATCTCGCGGGTGGTGAAGAAGACATCGAACAGGGGCGGCTCTCCAATCACCTGGGCGGGGATGCCCGCATCCCGTAACAAACCTTCGAGGCCCTGCATGAGTTTTCGGCCCGTGGCGAAAAGTCTCTCGTAGGTGCCGGGCCGCCTGAGGATTTCCAGGCTGGCCAGTCCGGCAACGGCGGCGACGGGATTGCCGCTCAAGGTGCCCATCTGCAACATGTAGCCGTCATCACCCACAGCACCATGGTCGAAATGCGCCATGAATTCGGCCTTGCCGGCGATCGCGGCCAAGGGAAATCCGCCGCCGACCAATTTGCCCACGGCGCAGATATCCGGCGTCACGCCGTAATAAGCCTGGGCGCCGCCATAGGCAAAGCGGAAACCCGTTACCACCTCGTCAAAGATCA
>JAPYPT010000208.1 GCA_029937535.1 Alphaproteobacteria bacterium | reverse complement strand
GCCGGAAGCGGCCCTGCTTGCCCTTCAGCATATCGGCCAGGGATTTCAGGGGCCGTTTGTTGGCGCCGGTGATGACCCGGCCGCGGCGGCCGTTGTCAAACAGGGCATCGACGGATTCCTGCAACATGCGTTTTTCGTTCCGGACGATGATATCCGGCGCCTTCAACTCAATCAGGCGTTTCAGCCGGTTGTTGCGGTTGATGACCCGGCGATAGAGGTCGTTCAGGTCCGAGGTCGCGAAGCGCCCGCCGTCAAGCGGCACCAGGGGGCGCAGCTCGGGCGGAATGACCGGCACCACTTCCAAAATCATCCATTCCGGACGATTGCCGGATTCGATAAAGGCGTCGATCAATTTCAGACGTTTAACGATCTTTTTCGGCTTCAACTCGGAAGTGGTTTCCGCCAGTTCCTCGCGCAGTTTGATGCGCTCTGCCTCAAGATCGACCGTGGAAAGAATTTCCTTGATCGCCTCGGCGCCAATGCCGGCGGAGAATGCGTCCTCGCCATATTCGTCCTGGGCGTCGAGATATTCGTCCTCGGTCAGGAGCTGCATATATTCCATGGGCGTCAGGCCGGGCTCAACCACCACGTAATGTTCGAAATACAGCACCCGCTCCAGATCCCGAAGCGTCATGTCCAGCAGCAGGCCAATGCGCGAGGGCAGGGATTTCAAGAACCAGATATGCGCCACGGGCGAGGCCAGTTCAATATGCCCCATGCGTTCCCGGCGTACTTTCGACAAGGTGACTTCCACACCGCATTTTTCGCAGACGATGCCCTTGAACTTCATGCGTTTATATTTGCCGCACAGACATTCGTAATCCTTGATCGGGCCAAAGATGCGGGCGCAGAACAAGCCGTCGCGCTCCGGCTTGAAGGTCCGGTAGTTGATGGTTTCAGGCTTTTTGATTTCGCCAAAGGACCACGAGCGGATGCGGTCCGGGCTGGCGATCGAAATCTTGATCTGATCGAAGTTGTCGGCGGCCGAAGTAGTGGCCGGGCCAAAAATTCTCATCAGTTCGTTCATGGGTCCATCTCCCATTTGCGGCGGTCCCAAATTCCATTGGGGCAGCCTCGTGACATCAAAAAATCCGGTGTCCGGCGGGCGATGCCGCCGGGCGCCGGCTTAGTACGAATTCTGCGACAATTCCACGTTCAGGCAGAGCGATCGCATTTCCTTCACCAACACATTGAAGGATTCCGGGATACCCGCCTCGAAGGCGTCGTCGCCGCGCACAATGGCCTCATAGACCTTGGTGCGGCCGGCGACATCATCCGACTTCACGGTGAGCATTTCCTGCAGGGTATAGGCCGCGCCATAGGCTTGCAGGGCCCAAACCTCCATCTCGCCGAACCGCTGGCCGCCGAACTGCGCCTTGCCACCCAACGGTTGCTGGGTCACCAGGCTGTAGGGGCCAATGGAGCGGGCATGGATCTTGTCATCCACCAGATGGTGCAGTTTCAACATGT
Source organism: Alphaproteobacteria bacterium (assembly GCA_029937535.1). Lineage (GTDB taxonomy): Bacteria > Pseudomonadota > Alphaproteobacteria. The sequence continues at coordinate 7,854 of JAPYPT010000208.1, read as the reverse complement.
AGATGTAGCCAACCGTCACCTGGCGTTTGAACGCCTCGCCCGTGCGGCCATCGTACAGGGTCGATTGTCCGGAGCTGCTCAACCCGGCCAAATCCAGCATCGCATTGATATCGGCCTCATGGGCGCCGTCAAACACCGGCGTTGCCATGGGCACGCCGCGGCGCAGATTCTCACCCAGTTCCATGATCTGATCGTCATTCAGATCGGCGACGGTCGCCTTGTACTGCTCATCGCCATAGACCACCTTGAGATGCTTTTTCAGCTCATCCTGTTTGGCGCCCCGGCGGATGTTATCCACCATCTCGCCAATCTGCAGGCCGAGACCGGCGGCGGCCCAACCCAGATGGGTTTCCAGGATCTGCCCCACGTTCATGCGGCTGGGCACGCCTAGGGGGTTGAGAACGATATCCACGTTCGTCCCATCCTCCAGATAAGGCATGTCCTCGATCGGTACGATGTTGGAAATCACGCCTTTGTTGCCGTGCCGCCCGGCCATCTTGTCGCCCGGTTGCAGCTTCCGCTTCACGGCGACGAAGACCTTGACCATTTTCATGACGCCCGGCAGCAATTCATCGCCGCGCTGCAACTTGTCCAGCTTGTCGTCGAAACGGTCTTCCAGTTCTTTCCGCGCCAGATCGAACTGTTTGTTCAACTGCTCGATCTCGTCCATGGCCTTTTGGTTGGACAGGGTGATTTGCCACCATTGCCCACGGCTCATCTCCGCCAACAGGGCATCGTTGATACGGCTGTCGGGCTTGACCACCTTGGGCCCGCCGGAAGCCGTCTTGCCCATGAGGAATTCATGCAGCCGGGCATAGGTATTGCGTTCCAGGATCGCCATTTCGTCATCCCGGTCCTTGGCCAAGCGCTCGATCTCGTCCCGTTCAATGGCCAGGGCGCGTTCGTCCTTGTCCACGCCATGGCGGGAGAAGACCCGCACCTCGACCACCGTGCCGGCCACGCCGGGGGGCAGCTTCAGGGATGTATCGCGCACATCCGAGGCCTTTTCGCCAAAGATCGCGCGCAGCAGTTTTTCTTCCGGCGTTATCGGGCTCTCGCCCTTCGGGGTAATCTTGCCGCAAAGGATATCGCCGGGATGCACCTCCGCGCCGATATAGACGATACCCGCCTCATCCAGGTTGCGCAGGGCTTCCTCGCCCACATTGGGAATATCGCGGGTAATTTCCTCCGGCCCCAGTTTGGTGTCACGGGCCATGACCTCGAATTCCTCGATATGGATCGAGGTGAAGACATCATCGCGCACGATGCGTTCCGAGATCAGGATGGAATCTTCGAAGTTGTAGCCCATCCACGGCATGAAGGCGACCAGCACATTGCGGCCCAGGGCCAATTCGCCCAGCTCGGTCGAGGGGCCATCGGCGATAATATCACCGGCGGTTACCTCTTCTCCCACCTTCACCAACGGGCGTTGGTTAATGCAGGTGTTCTGGTTCGAACGCTGGAATTTCAGCAGGTTGTAGATGTCCACGCCGCTGACCGAAAGATCGGTTTCGTCCGTCGCCCGGACCACGATACGGGTCGCGTCGATCTGATCGACAATGCCAGTACGCCGGGCGACAATGGAAACGCCGGAATCCCGGGCCACCACCTCTTCCATGCCGGTCCCCACCAAGGGCGCCTCGGCTTGCAGCAGCGGCACCGCCTGACGCTGCATGTTGGAACCCATCAGGGCCCGGTTGGCGTCATCGTTCTCCAGGAAGGGGATCAGGGCGGCGGCCACGGAAACCAATTGTTTCGGTGACACATCCATGTAATCGATGTTTTCCGGCGCCGTCATCTGGAAGTCATCGCCGACCCGGCAACTGATCAGATCGGCCACGAACTTGCCGCGCTTATCAAGTTCCGCATTGGCCTGGGCAATGGTGTACTTGCCCTCTTCCATGGCCGAGAGGTAAAGCACCTCCTCGCCGACCCGGCTGCTGGTAACCTTGCGATAAGGTGTCTCGATGAAGCCATAGCGGTTGATGCGGGCATAGGTCGCCAACGAGTTGATCAGGCCGATATTCGGGCCTTCCGGCGTTTCGATGGGACAAATGCGGCCATAATGGGTGGGGTGCACATCGCGCACCTCAAAGCCGGCGCGCTCCCGCGTCAAACCGCCCGGGCCCAGCGCCGAAAGGCGCCGTTTGTGAGTAATTTCCGACAGCGGATTGGTCTGATCCATGAACTGGCTCAATTGGGAAGAGCCGAAGAATTCCCGCACCGCGGCCGCCGCCGGCTTGGCGTTGATCAGGTCGTGGGGCATGACGCTGTCGATCTCAACCGAGCTCATGCGCTCGCGGATCGCCCGCTCCATCCGCAGCAGGCCGATGCGGTACTGGTTTTCCATCAATTCGCCGACCGAGCGGACCCGGCGGTTGCCCAGGTGATCGATATCATCGATATCGCCACGGCCGTCCTTCAGGTCCACCAGGGTCTTGACCACGGCCAGGATATCCTCGATGCGCAGCACCCGCACCGTGTCCTCGGCATCGAGGCCCAGGCGGGCATTCAGCTTCACCCGGCCGACCGCGGACAGATCGTAGCGTTCGGAATCAAAGAACATGGAATTGAACAGGTTCTGGGCCGCTTCCACCGTGGGCGGCTCGCCGGGCCGCATGACCCGGTAAATGTCGATCAGGGCCTGCTCACGGGAGGAGTTCTTGTCGCCCTTTAGGGTGTTGCGGATATAGGCGCCGACCGTCACATGATCGATATCAAGCGTCGGGATCAGATTGACGCCGGCTTCGCGCAGCGAGGCGACCAATTCATCCGTCAACTCCTCGCCCGCTTCGGCCAAGACCAGGCCGGTGTTTTCATCAACCAGATCGATGGCCACGTAGCGGGCCACCAGATCCTCGTCCGCGACGAGTAGTTCCTTGACGCCATCTTCAATCAGCTTGCGGGTCCGGCGGGGGGTAATTTTCTCCCCAGCCTCAACCACCACATCGCCGTTCTTGGCATTGATCAGGTCGCGCACGGCGCGCAGGCCGCGCAGGCGCTCGGGCTCGAACGGCGTGCGCCAACCGCCTTTTTTGCTGTCGAACTTGTAATCAACCTTGCGGTAGAAATAATTCAGGATCTCTTCCGCGCTCAGGCCGATGCCCTGCAACAATGTGGTCACGGGAAGCTTGCGGCGGCGGTCGATACGGACAAAGACAATGTCCTTGGCATCAAACTCGAAATCCAGCCAGGAGCCGCGATAGGGAATAATGCGCGCGGCGAAGAGGAATTTGCGCGAGGAATGGGTCTTGCCCTTGTCGTGATCGAAAAATACCCCCGGCGAGCGGTGCATTTGGCTGACGATCACCCGCTCCGTGCCATTGATGACAAAGGTGCCATGGTCGGTCATCAAGGGCATGTCGCCCATGTAGACTTCCTGCTCCTTGATATCGAGGACGGACTTGGCCTGGGTATCCTCATCAACCTCGAATACGATCAAACGCAAGGTAACCTTCAACGGCGCGGCGTAGGTCATGCCACGTTGCTGGCATTCCTCGACATCGTATTTGGGATCTTCAAGATTGAACCTGACGTAGTGCAGTTCCGCCGTCTCGGCAAAATCCTTGATCGGAAAGACCGATTGGAAAACGCCGTTCATGCCGCTATCGCCCCGTTCGGCCTCCGGAATATCGGCCTGCAGGAATTTGTCGTAGGAACTTTTCTGCACTTCTATCAAATTGGGCATGGCGGCAACTTCCGCGATACGCCCGAATGATTTACGGATGCGTTTACGACCGGTGAATGTCAGTGACATGCGTCTTCCTCATGCTGCGACCGGCCCGCTATCCTAAATTCGATAGATGCCCGATTGTTCAAAAGCATTTCCGAATTGGAAATGCTCCGATTCTTAAGTCTAGAGCAGTTTTTCCAATCACTTAGAATCACTTCGTGATTCACCTTAGATCGGAACTGCTCCAGTGCCCTACGGCGTGCCCAATGCCATGTTCGATTTCAGGTCCGGCGGAGAGTACCCGGCGGGCCCTTCATGAACAGACGGTACCCTTCGTGGAACGCCAAACCCACCTTCCCGATTGCGCCAGGGCGCGTCTCGCGAGGTAAAATTTTCGGTAGGGATTTCCACGCAAAAACAGGCGTAACCGCCACAGAGGTCCGCCAGTGTGTTTCCAGTTCCAAATTTCTTAGACACCAAGATATCAGTAGATACCGGAAATTTCGGATAAGTCAATATAAACAAACATTATAACGCTTTTCCGCTATTGTTGGGCCGGCCGGCCGGTGGCGGCGCCACCATGCCGGCCGGAAAAACAATGGATTTACTTGATTTCGATGGTCGCGCCAACGGCTTCAAGCTGTTCCTTGATCTTGTTGGCTTCTTCTTTATCGATGCCTTCCTTGATCTCTTTCGGCGCCGATTCGACCAAATCCTTGGCTTCTTTCAGGCCAAGACCGGTCAAGGCCCGGACTTCCTTGATGACGTTGATCTTTTTCTCGCCAAACGAGGCCAGGATCACGTCAAATTCGGTTTGCTCTTCAGCGGCGCTGACGTCAGCCGCGGCAACCGCCGCGACGGCGACCGGCGCGGCGGCGGAGACGCCCCATTTCTCTTCCAGCAATTTAGCCAGATCAGCCGCCTCGATGACGGTCAATGTGGATAGTTCATCTGCGATTTTCTCTAAATCAGCCATTTTCTCTAGCTCCTCGTTCGAACCAATAGTGGTTATGGTGGCCTATCAAGCCGCGTCTTCCTTGGATCCCTGGGCCGAAAGCACCCGTGCCAATTGCGAAGCGGGCGCCTGAATGACGCCTGCCAGCTTGGTCGCGGGGGCCTGCAACAGCCCGATAATTGTGCCCCGCAGTTCATCCAGTGACGGCAAGGATGCAAGGGCTTTGACACCGTCCACATCCAACTGATTGCCGCCCATGGCGCCGCCAAGAACGACTAGCTTGTCGTTGCTCTTGGCAAAATTGACCGCCACCTTGGCGGGCGCGACCGGATCGTCCGAATAGGCGATCGCCGTCGGCCCGGTGAACAGATCACTGATCGGGGCATAGGGGGTTCCATCAAGGGCAAGCTTGGTCAGCCGGTTTTTGGTGACCTTGAAAGTAGCGCCAGCCGCCCGCATTTGCCGCCGAAGATCACTGATCTCGGCGACATTCAAGCCACTGTAGTGGGTGACAACAACCGAAGAGGTGTTCGAGAACATCTCGTTCAATTCCGTCACCGCCGCACGCTTTTGCGCTCGGTCCACTTTTTCGCTCCCTAACGGTGGCCATGTTCGGGCACATTCGCCCGGCACGGCCGGTTGCGGTTTAGACCGCGCAGGCCAAAACCCGTCCGCGATCCGGTTAACCTGCCCAAGGGTTCGAACTGGTTCTGCGGCATCCATCAAGGATTTGCGCCGCGAAATCCGCCTCTACCCCCGTCTATACAGGTGGCCCCTCACTTTGGGCCCTTAGGCAAACCATCCAAATTAAGTAATTCGGGTGGTCACGCCTGCAGTCTCGGACAGGATGGAAAGTTTCGGATCCGGTATGGTTCCTGACTTTCCGGCGTTGGGCCGCCATTTACCGAGCAACGCGCTCGACAACGGTGGCCAACCTCGTAAATTCTTTCGTACTGCTCCCGGCCGCCTAGAAGCACTTCCTGATCCGCATTGGATCGGAACTGCTCTAATGGGCGGTAGCGAGATCAATCTTGACGCCAGGTCCCATGGTTGAACTGACCGCGACCTTTTTGACATACGTACCCTTGGCGCCGCTGGGTTTCGCCTTCATCACGGCATCGACGAAGCTTCTGACATTGGTCTCTAATGCGTCTTCGGTGAAACTGGCCTTGCCCACGCCGGCATGGATGACGCCGGCTTTTTCCACGCGGAATTCCACCTGGCCGCCCTTTTGCGCGGCGATGGCGCCAGCCACATCGGGCGTTACCGTGCCCAGTTTTGGGTTCGGCATCAGGCCGCGGGGACCCAGCACCTTGCCCAGTCGGCCAACCACCGCCATCATGTCCGGGGTGGCGATGCAACGGTCGAAATCGATCTCGCCATTTTGGATCTTTTCCGCCAGATCCTCGGCGCCAACCAAATCCGCGCCGGCTTCCCGGGCCTCATCCGCCTTGGCATCCTTGGCGAACACCGCCACGCGGACGGATTTGCCCGTACCATTGGGCAATTGCACCACGCCGCGCACCATCTGGTCCGCGTGGCGTGGATCCACGTTCAGGCTCATGGAGATTTCCACGGTCTCGTCGAACTTCGCCGTGGCGGCATCCTTGACCATTTTTATGGCCGCGCCCAATTCGTATTCGGCTTCCCGATCGATCGCCTCGCGGGCGCCCCGGGTCCGTTTGCTGTTCTTGGCCATGTGACTAACCCTCCACCATGATGCCCATGGACCGGGCCGAACCGGCAATCATCTTGCTGGCCTGATCCAGGTCGTTGGCGTTCAAATCAACCATCTTTTTCTCGGCAATTTCCCGTACCTGAGCCATGGAGATGGAGCCGGCGGATTCACGTCCCGGCGTCGGCGAGCCCTTGGGCAGGCCAGCCGCCTTTTTAATGAAGAAACTGGCGGGCGGGGTCTTGGTGATAAAGCTGAAGCTTTTATCGCCGTACACCGTGATCACGCAGGGGATCGGCATACCGCCTTCAAGATTCTGGGTCTCGGCGTTAAAGGCCTTGCAAAAGGCCATGATGTTCACGCCCTGTTGACCCAGGGCCGGGCCCACGGGGGGTGAGGGATTGGCCTGTCCGGCCGGAATTTGCAACCGGATATAGCCGGCGATCTTTTTTGCCATCGTCTTGTCCTTCTCGCAGTCCTACAATTTGTTTGGTGCCGCTCATCCCAAGTTCCGGGGCGATTGGGTCACCGAAGGGTGCGTGGTACGGCCATGGCGGGCCTCCCACACGGATATTTAGGTCTTTTCGACTTGGCTGTATTCCAATTCCACCGGCGTGGCCCGACCGAAGATCGAAACAGAGACCTTCAAACGCGCCCGTTCCTCGTCCACTTCCTCGACCATGCCGTTGAATGACGCGAAGGGACCATCGCTGACCCGTACCTGTTCGCCGATCTCAAACGTAATCGATGGTTTTGGCCGCTCGATACCTTCCTGGACCTGACGCATGACCCGTTGCGCCTCCGCCTCGCTGATCGGCGACGGCTTGCCCCCGGTGCCAAGAAATCCGGTGACCTTGGGGGTGTCCTTGATCAGATGATAGGCATCGTCGGACAGGTCCATCTTGACCAGCACATAGCCAGGAAAAAACTTGCGCTCCGCATTGACCTTCTGGCCCCGGCGCATTTGGACGACTTCCTCCGTCGGCACCATGATTTCCAGAATGTCATCATCCAGGCCCTGCAACTCGGCCTGCTCCGTGATCGAAGCCGAAACCTTGTTCTCAAAGCCCGAATAGACGTGAACGATATACCAGCGCGCCGCCATATTGTTCAGCCCCCCAGTCCGAGAATTAGTTCAACGCCAAATGTGATGACCTTATCCGCCAACAGAAAAAAGATCGCCGCCACGGCCGCCATGACGAACACCATGGCCGTGGTCAGACCGGTCTCCTTGCGCGACGGCCAGGTCACCTTGGAGGTTTCCTGGCGCACCTGTCTCACTAATTCCGCTGGGCTCGCTTTCGCCATCAATCTTTCGCCATCAATCTTTCGTCAACAATTATTCGTAACGCCTACATCAGCCAAATCGCATCGCTCGTCTAGTTTGGCAGGAGTGGAGGGACTCGAACCCACAACCCCCGGTTTTGGAGACCGGTGCTCTGCCAATTGAGCTACACTCCTAAAGTCTTCCCCGCCGCCATTTATTCGCCGTCACTTATTCGTCGCCAACTATTCGTCAATAGATGCGACGACGCCGGCGCCGACCGTGCG
>JAPYPT010000476.1 GCA_029937535.1 Alphaproteobacteria bacterium | reverse complement strand
ATGAGGCCACGGGGCGTTATCACAAAGGTTTTGAGCGCTACCTCGGCGGCCATGGCCTGCCCATCGCCCACCTCGATCCACGCCGCGCCAGACGGTTTGCCGAGGCCATCGGCGTGCAGGCCAAGACAGATCCGGCCGATGCCTGCGTTCTGGCCCAATTTGGCGCTTTCCTGAAGCCGGCGACAACGGCCCTAAGCGGCCTGGCGCTGGAGCAACTCAAGGAATTGGTCGCCGCGCGCCGTGGCCTGATACAGCAGAGAACCCGCATCGCCAACAAGAGCAAAACCGCTGTCGCTCCCCTGCTAAAGCGGCAGATCAAGGCCTTCGACAAGGCGTGCCGCGAGATCGCCGCCTCGGACCCGGCGTTGGCCCAACGGCTCGCAATCCTGCTCAGCATACCATCCATCGGAGAGATCACGGCCATGGCCATGCTGGCCGAAATGCCGGAACTGGGAGAGCTCAACGACAAACAGGTCGCAAGCCTGTTGGGCGTCGCGCCCATCGCCCGCGACAGTGGCGCATTCCAGGGCAAGCGCCATATCCGTGGCGGCAGGGCAAAGCTGCGTCAGGCTCTCTATATGGCCGCCCTCGTCGCGACCCGCTTTAACCCAGATTTGAAACGAAAATATCAGGCCCTCATCAAAAACGGTAAACCGCCAAAAGTCGCCATAACAGCCATCATGCGCAAGCTCATTATCCTCGTAAACGCACCCATCAAAGATAATCGAACTTGGTCCGAAACTAGGCCTTGCCTATAACGGATACTCTAGGTGTGGAGTCTCGATAGGTTATTCACATCCAAACCTGCTCGGCTGATGGGTGGTTTCCTTTTTATCCCGGCATGGGGCCTGTGCCAATTGTAATGGTGCAGCCAGTAGGGCAGCTCCTTCTTGCGTTGCTCCGAGGTATCATAGGCCTGGGCATAGGCCCATTCCCTGAGGCTTGACTGTATGAAGCGCTCGGCCTTGCCGTTGGTTTTTGGCGTGTAGGGCTTGGTGTAGATATGCTTGATGCCCAGGGCCTTGCACAGCCTGTTGAAAGCCTTGGAACGGTAACACGATCCGTTGTCCGTCATCTGCCGCTCAATTTTGATGCCGAGGCGTTTGTACCATGCGACCGTTGCGATCAGAAAAGCCATGGCGCATGCCTTCCTCTCGCTCTTGCGGACCTGGCTGAAGGCCAGGCTGGAATGGTCATCGATGGAGACGTGGACGAACTCCCAGCCGATGCCCCTGGCATTGCTCTGGCCGTGGCGGTCGCTTGTAATGCGATGGCCGACGCGGTCGAACTTACCCAGTTTCTTGATATCCATATGGATCATCTCGCCGGGGCTGTCCCTGTCATAGCGGATCACCGGCTCGGCCGGCTCCAGGTCCCGCCAGCGGTTCAAGCCATGACGTACCAGGATACGACCGACGGTGGCGCGGGAGAGGCCGGTTTGTTTGGCAATAAGATCATAGACGCGCTTCCCCCGGCGCAGCGCGATAACCTGCGCCTCGATTGTCTCAAGCGTTCGGGCCGGGCTGTTTAGGGGACGGGATGAACGATCCCGCAGACCAGCCAAACCTTCCTCTCGATAACGCCGCCGCCATTTGTAGACCGTGCGGATACAGACGCCCATGGCGCAGGCGACGTCTTCGGGGTGTTCGCCGCGTTCCAGCCGCTGGATCAACAGCTCTCGACCTTTCGGCGTCAGGCGGGCATTGTGATGCATGTTCATTCGGTTCTCTCCTTGAAGCTTCTGTCTTCGCAAACATCAGCTTTTCAGAAGAGGATCGAATGAACAACCTCGTGAGAACTCA
>JAPYPT010000207.1 GCA_029937535.1 Alphaproteobacteria bacterium | reverse complement strand
CGCTCCCTGCCGGACAAGACCTCGACAATAAAAGGCTGGAGTTTGGCATAGGTCTCCGGGCCGAGGTTATTAGCTAAACTGTTGCCAATGATGTCCGGTATGGGCTTGCCGAACCATTTCACCGCCAGCAAGTTCACGAATTGATACCGTTCCTCGGCATCGATATAACTAATGACCAGGGGCAAGGCGTCGGTGACCATGCGCAGTTGCTGTTCGCTGTCGCGCAGGGCTTGTTCGGTCTGTTTGTGCTCGGTGATATCCTGTGTCGTTCCCGCCATGCGCAGCACCCGGCCGGCTTCATCGCGGATCACCACGGCTTCCTCATGCACCACCCGCACCGTGCCATCGGTGAGGACGATCCGGTGATCCAGGCTATAGGGCGCATCGCCTTCCGCGGCGGCATCAAGCCCGGCCTGAACGAAATGACGATCGTCTTCGTGCACCAAGGCCATGAAACCTTGCCGGTTAGGGCCATCGGATGTTAAATTGGATTGACCGAATATACGGTAAAGTTGCGCCGACCAATGCAGCGTCCCGGTCGTAAAGTCCCGTTCCCAGTTGCCCATGTTACCGATGCGCTGCGCCTCCTCCAGGCTCGCGCCCTGACGCTCAAGCTCCCGCGTCGCCCGCCGGATATCGCTGATGTCCTCGACCAGCGCATAAAACCCCATAACCTGGCCATCCTCCGCTACATCGGGCAGGTAATGCAGCCTTCTGTAACGATAGACGCCGTCGGGTATTTTTGCCTCGTCCTCCCGCATGACAGCTTCGCCGGCAAGGGCACGGTCAATGGAATTCTTGAGCTCAGCGTAGCTTTCCGGCAGCAGGGTCTCGTTCATTTGCCGGCCGATAATTTCTGAAAGCGGTTTTTGGTACCAGGACTCAAACAACTTGTTCGCCGAACGATAGCGCTCGTCCCTATCAATGTAGGCGATCAAAACCGGCAGATTATCCGTGATATTCTTGAAAAGTTGCTCGCTGTCCCGTATCGCCGCCGCCGCCCGCCGGGCTTCCGTCAGATCGCGCAGCCGGCTAACCCGCATCTTCCGGCCCTGATAGACCACCGGCGCGGATTTTATCTCGACTGGAATTTGGCTGCCGTCCTTGCGGAAGCTTTCGCTTTCATAGGTATCGCTTACATTTCGCGCTACCCGTTCAGCCGCGGTCTGGCTTTCCTCGGGAACGGTAAAATCAAGTACCGCTTTTCCGATAAGTTCGGGCAGGTCATATCCATACATTTTCGCGTAAGCCTGGTTGACTTCCACGATGATGCCGTTCTCATGAATGGCGACCCCTTCGCCGGTCAGATCGGAGAGTGCCCGGTAACGTTCTTCGCTGTCGCGAAGACGCTGGGAGCCGGCCTTGCTGGCGGCAACGAATAATGCGGTTCCGACGGTGAGGATCAAAAGGCCCAGCCCGGCAACGATCAGTCCCGCCTTGATGAAAGGCGCCCTGATTTCCGCCAGATCAATTTTTGCCACGATACCCATGTCAAGGACGGAGACCGGCTCGTGTGCCGCCAGAACGGAGACGCCCCGGTAATCCAAGCCGACCACGGTGCCCGAATGACCCGACAGCGCGCGGCGCATGGGTTCGGCGAGGGGCGAGCCGAAGGGGACCGGTTTCGTATTTTTGCGATCGCCGTGCCGGCGGCGAAGGATGAAGAATATCTGCTCGTCTTGGCGCCGCGCCAAGACAAATTCGCCGGTTTCACCGAATCCTTGATAGCGTTCATGGGCATCGATGACCTGCGAGACCGTGGCCGCCTTCTCGCCGTCGGGATAGTTTCCGCTATAAATTTGGTCGAACCGCGCCACGGCTTCAATCAGGCTCGCCCGGCTTTGCGCGATCTCCGTCAGGCGACGGCGTTCCACTTCAAACGCCGTGTCATAGAGACCACCAATTGCCACGGCTCCTAGCACCATGGTGACGACCGCCATGATTAAGACGGGGATGCCATACTGCTTCAGATTATCCACTTCCAGTGTACCAATCAGCCTTTTTCGAACCGGTCATGAGCCCAATTCAATGTTCCTTGGAAAGAACATTGCATATCCAATGAAGCTACTGCCAAAGCAATAAGGAATTATATATATAGCCCCAAAAAAAATGCTTATAAGACAAAACAGGTTTAGGCATTATGAAAAATTTCAGGGTCCTTATCCTTGCGGCAACCAAGGTCCATCAATCTCCTTCGGTTACAGGGGAGTCAATATGACGCTACTATGTTACCGTATCTTATATTATTGAAATATTGACGTAATTCAGGTTGACCCGGCATTATTTTCTGACATACTGCGCGCCGCTGAACCGGGGCCGGGCCGCTGCGCCGCCGTCCCGAAGCTATTTCCGAAGCTGTCGAGGAACGACAATGAAAACCTATTCCGCCAAGCCGGGCGACATCGAGCGCAAATGGTTCGTGATCGATGCCGAAGGCGTGGTCCTGGGCCGGCTGGCCTCCATCATCGCCATGCGTTTGCGTGGCAAGCATAAGCCCATGTTTACGCCGCACATGGATTGCGGTGACCATATCGTGGTCATCAACGCCGAAAAGGTGCACTTGACCGGCAACAAGCTGGCCGACAAGACCTACTATCGCCATACCGGTTATCCGGGCGGTATCAAGTCCACCACCGCCGGCAAGGTGCTCGGCGGCAAGCATCCCGAACGGGTGGTTGAAAAGGCCGTGCAGCGGATGATCCCCAAGGGGCCCCTGGGCCGCCAGGTTCTGACCAAGTTGAAGGTCTATGCCGGCGCCGAGCACCCCCATGAGGCCCAGCAGCCGGAAGTGCTGGATGTGGCCGCCATGAACGACAAGAACAAAAGGAGCGCCTGAGCATGGCCGATGAAACCAACGGTGCCGACGAAACCGCAAAAGAAACGACTGAAAAACTCGCCGAAGTAACCGCGACGGAGATCCCGGCGGAAACTCCCGCCGAGACGCCGGTAGAAACAGTAGAAACACCGGCGGAGACTCCCGTGGAGACCCCGGCGGCGGCGCAGACCACGGGCACCCTGGCCGATCTGAAACAGCTCGTCGAGGGCGCGGCGGCCGCGGCCCCATCGGGCGATACCCCGTCCGCCGCACCCGTTGGCGGTGACGAGGCGGCGGCGATCGAGCCCAAGATCGATGACCAGGGCCGGGCCTATGCCACCGGCAAGCGCAAGAACGCCATCGCCCGGGTCTGGATCAAGCCGGGCGCGGGACGGATCACGGTCAATGGCCGGGAATTCGAAACCTACTTCGCCCGCCCCGTGCTGCGCATGATCATCAACCAGCCCTTCGAAACCGCCCAGCGCAAGGACCAATACGACGTCATGTGCACGATCGTGGGCGGCGGCCTTTCGGGCCAAGCGGGCGCCGTGCGTCACGGCATCTCCCGCGCCCTGCTGAATTTCGAGCCCGGCCTGCGCGGCGTCCTGAAAGCCGGCGGCTTCCTGACCCGCGATTCACGCGTCGTGGAGCGCAAGAAGTACGGCAAGGCCAAAGCCCGACGAAGCTTCCAGTTCTCGAAACGCTAAACTTCGCGAACATACGAACAAGAAAAGGGCTGCCTTTGGGCGGCTCTTTTTTTGTTCAGATTTAGCCCTTGGAGAGGTCGCGTTTAGCGTATTTGGGTTGAAAGCATCGTATTGCGTGTGCTGAAATTAGAAATATGCGAGAGAACCTCCAGTAAAGGAATCCAGGATGACAATAGAATATGTCGGCGGTTGCCAATGCGACCATATTCGCTACGTCCTTACGGGGAAGCCGTATGCCATTTACACATGCCATTGTCACAGGTGCCAAAAGCAATCGGGAAGTGCCTTTGGGCTTGCCGCTGTGTTTGTTGAAGCGAACATGACTATCACAGACGGCAGTCTCAATCATTTTGTCCGAGAAGGTGAGGGTCGCGATTTAAAGTGCTATTTTTGCCCTAAATGTGGATCTCGCATATATCACCAATATTTCAACAAGGACGGAGACCTCCCATTTCTAAACCTCAAACCTGGCACACTTGACGACACCAGTTGGATAGTGCCTGGATCACATTTGTGGATGTCTAGTGCTCAGGGTTGGGAAGCCTTTCATGAAGGCGATATCCTATTTGATGAGCAGACAACTGAGTTGCCGCCGTTCGTGCCTGAATAATGTCATCACATATCCGTCACACTACACGGCAAAACGTCATCCTCGGGCGCAGCGAAGCGGAGACCCGTGGATCCAGGGCCGCAAACACTGGAGTTTTTTGCCCTGGATTGCCGGGTCGAGCCCGGCAATGACGATAGAATCGGCGAATGTCGTGTAGTGTGCGTATCCATCACACGGAAACTATATACCTTTGATATTAAACAATAAAATCATGGTTTCCAGTTCTCGAAACGCTAAATGCCGAAAACATACCTGCAAGTAATGGGCTGCTTTCGGGTGTCTATATTTTTATGAGGCGGAGCGGAAATTACCTCATAAACTGGCGCGGTTTCGGGCCAAGGCATTTAGGTGAAAAAAATGCATCTTGAATAATCTTCATTGGCAGGTTATTTGACAGAAACATCGTAATGATATCGGTTTTGTTGCCGGATATTCATCGCGCGGATTCTATAATTGATTGAATATGCTATGAAAAATCGACGAATTCACATTTTTAAACACTAACGCGAACACATATCAGCCAAAATGGCTTGCGGTGTTTCGCCGCGGGCCATTTTTTGTTTGGGCTATTTTTCGTTTGGCGCTTTGAATTTGTTGTATACAGACGTTGTTTGATGAGGAGACGGACCATGAACGCGGGACTCGGTAACAAGATCAGAATTGGCATCCTTGGGGCATCCGGATACACCGGGGCCGAATTGGTGCGTCTGCTCTGCCGCCATCCCGGCGCCGATATCGTCCTGATGACCGCCGACAGCCACGCGGGCGAGCCGTTCGACGAGGTTTTTCCCCACTTGGGCGGCCTGGATCTGCCCGGTCTGGTGAAGATCGACGAGGTGGAATGGGCCGGCATCGAGGTGGACGCGGTGTTTTGCGGCCTGCCCCACGGCACCACGCAGGAGATCATCGCCGGTCTGCTGCATCAGACCCAGCACAGCGTGGTCGACGAGGTCATGCGCGAGGGTCCGGGCGATGCGGCCGCCGCCATTCAAGGCACGCCCAGGGTTATTGATCTCTCGGCTGATTTCCGCCTGGACAGCACGGAGACCTATGCCGAATGGTACGGCCACGAACATTACGCACCGCACCTACAGCCAGAGGCGGTTTATGGCCTGACGGAGACCGCGCGGGAGCAACTGCCCGGCGCCCGCCTGGTGGCCTGCCCCGGCTGTTATCCCACCGTGGCTATTCTGCCCCTCGCACCCCTGTTGGCGGCGGGCCATATCGAGCCCGAGGATATCATCATCGATGCCAAGTCCGGTATTACCGGCGCCGGGCGGGGCGCCAAACAGGCCAATCTGTTCTCCGAGGTGTCCGAGGGCATCCACGCCTACGGCATCGCGCAGCATCGGCATGGACCGGAAATTGAGCAAGAATTATCAAAGGCTTACGGAGATAATTTAACAATTAACTTTACCCCGCATCTGGTGCCCATGAACCGGGGCATCCTGGCCACGAGTTATGTGCGTCTGGCCGGTGATACGACCGTGGATGATCTGCGCGCCTGTCTGGAGGCGCGTTATATCGACGAGCCGTTCGTGCGCGTGGTGGCGGACGGCGTGGCGCCGGCAACGCGCCATGTACGGGGCTCCAACCATTGCCTGATCGGGGTCTTCGCGGACCGTTTGCCGGGCCGCGCCATCATTGTCTCGGTGATCGATAATCTGGTCAAGGGCGCCTCGGGCCAGGCGGTACAAAACATGAACGTGATGTACGGCATGGCGGAAACCACGGGCCTGGAACAAGAGGCGTTGTTTCCTTGATTGACCGTTCCCGGTGTAAATTATGAGTACGGGCGGCATCATCACCTACCGGGGCATCGCGCCGGACATTCACCAATCGGCCTTCATTGCGCCCGGCGCGCAGGTCATCGGCAAGGTCAACGTTGGGGCGAAAACCTCGATCTGGTACAATTGCGTGCTGCGTGGTGACGAGGAGGCGATCCACGTCGGCGCCGGCACCAACGTTCAGGACGGCACCGTCATCCATACCTCGGGCGGCGTCGCCGATACCTGGATCGGTGAGAATGTGATGATCGGCCATATGTGCCTGTTGCACGGCTGCCGTGTCGAGGACCGCGCCTTCGTGGGCATGGGCGCCATCGTGCTGGATGAAGCGGTGATCGAGGCCCAGGCGATGCTGGCCGCGGGCGCCATGCTGACGCCGGGCAAACGTATCCCGTCCGGCCAGCTTTGGGCCGGCAGACCGGCGAAATTCATGCGTGATCTGCGCCCAGAGGAATTTGTTGAACATGCCGAGATGGTGGAGATCTATTTCGAGTTGTCCCACGAGCACACCGAAGCCCTGAAATAACCTTTAGAGCAATTTTCAATTAATCGGAGTCACCCAAGACCTATTTGGCGCGACCCAAGTGATTGGTTCAATTGCTCTTTTCTTAAGAGTCCGAGCATGTTTTAAAAGAACATGCTCTAGCAATCAGGATTTAAGCATGCGTATCATCGTCACGGGAGCCGGCATCGGCGGCTCTGTTCTGGCCCTGGCCCTCGAACAGGCGGGCATGGATTACCTGGTGCTGGAACAGGCGCCTGGATTGGCGGAAGTGGGCGCCGGCATTCAGTTAAGCCCCAATGGCGTGCGGATCCTGGATTGGCTGGGCCTGGGCGATGATCTGGCCCGCTTTGGCGTCGAACCCGGCGGCCACCAATTGAAGGATTGGCAAAGCGGCGACATCGTCCTGGAGACGCCCCTGAAAGCCGTGGTCAGGGAGACCTTCGGCGCGCCCTATTATCATGCCCACCGGGCCGATCTGATCGACGCCCTGGCCACCCGCCTGAACCCAGACCGCCTGCGTCTGAACGCCAAGGTGGTTTCGGTCAGTCAGGACGATACAGGGGTCACCGCCGTGCTGGAAGACGGCAGCAGGGAGGTGGGCGACGTGCTGATCGCCGCCGACGGCATCCATTCCGTGGTCCGCAACCAGATCTTCAACCCGGCCCCTCCCCGCCCGTCCGGCTATGTGGCCTGGCGGGGCATGGTGGAGGCGGAACGGGCCGCCCATCTGGGTATCGAAAAACAATCCGTCGCCGTCATGGGGCCGCGCCAGTCCATCGTGATTTACTACGTCTCCGGCGGGGCCAAGATCAACTGGGTCGCTATCGGCGCCGGGACCGAAGAATTGCGGGGCGAAATGCGGGAAAGCTGGTCGCAAACCACAACCAAGGCGGACCTGCGGAAGAGCTTCGAAGGCTGGTATGCCCATCCACGGGGTCTGGTGGAGCTGACGGACGAGCTGTTCGTCACCGCCCTGCACGACCGGGAGCCGCTGGGGAGCTGGATTGACGGCCGCATCGCCCTGATGGGCGACGCGGCGCACGCCATGCTGCCCTATCACGCCCAGGGCGCGGTGCAGTCCATCGAGGATGCCTGGGTGCTGGCAAGATGCCTGCAGATAGGCGCCGCCGACCCCACTGCCGACCCGACTGCCGCCTTATTGAAATACGAAAGCCTGCGCAAGGACCGCGCCCAGCGCCTGCAATTGCATTCCCGCAACGCCGAACGCTGGTACCACCTGGAGGACAAAGACGAAATCGCCCGCCGCAACGCCCGCCTGGCGGCGCACGCCAAGAACAGCGCCCAAAACGGTCGTGGTGGCCTGACCCCGCAGCAAATCTGGCTGTTCACCTACGACGCCGAAAAAGCCGCCCTGGGCACCGACGATGACTGGCGCGCCCTGCGGGAATGGTAATTCCAAGCCATCCACAATAAAGCCTCTTGCCCCACGCGAACGGGCACGGCATGTTCCCCCCGTCAGCAAGCATCCCCGATGTGCCCCCTTGGCGGAATTGGCAGACGCACGGGACTTAAAATCCCGAGACTTAACAGTCGTCCCGGTTCGAGTCCGGGAGGGGGCACCACTTTACTTCAACGACTTAGCGCTAATTTTGTAAGACGGCGCTCTTGCCTAAATACAGCGTGCGTGTAATTCCGGTGTAAACGTGTCAGGAATCTTGAGGTTTTCGCATGGCTGGGTGTTCGATAATTGTTCTACCCTCCATGCGATCCAAGGCAGCGTCCACAGTGCGATCTTGGGCATGGGCATAGCGCATAACCATTGAAATCGAAAGATGTCCTGAAAATTCCTGCAGCGTCTTGATGTCGGCTCCTGTCGCGGCCAAGCGGCTTATCGCCGTGTGGCGCATCGTATGAGGAATGACGGTGTTGGAGTCCATGCTGGCAATTTTGACGCAGCGTTCCGACAGCGAGATCGAGGTCATCCAGCGACGGCTCAAGGCCACACGGCAGCTCCACGATGCTGCGCCAGGCTTGCCAGTACCGGACTGAGCCGTGATTTTTGAAAAGCCGGCCCCCCACCCCCCGGAAAACCGCCCGCCGCTCAGTAGATATAGATATACCGGGCAATGGGAGCCTCATGCTCACGCTTGGTAGCCACTGCCACAGAAATGGCCGCTCTAATCTACCAAGTTGGGTCGGACGTACTGTTTGCCATGGCCGCAAAAATGCAGCGCTGGGGGCAGAGCCCCCAGACCCCGCAGGAGGTAAAGGAGGAAAGGTGCAAGAAGTAACTTTTGCTATCGCGAAAGGGTCCTGGCAACGCGGAATCCGTTGATGTCATTCCGGTATCCAGTGCCGAACCAGTTGCGGCTGGCCGCGCGCAGGTTCCTAGGATCACGTCTATGGGGTTTTTGATTTCGGGTATTAAGTGTCACACTTAGGGGCTTTTTTAATTTTGTGATCACGATAAAAATCTTTCAGGAGTATTCGGACGATCTTCAGTCGAGAGCCATTTCGGGCATAGGAGAGCGGGCTAGGCCCGCGCAGGGATGCGGCGTCTATGGCATCGAGGCGCTGCTTATCTGTTGCACGCACACCCTGGCGGCTTACGACAGGTATGCCGGCGACTGATGCAGGAGTTTCCACACGCCTGGCCCTTCCGGCAGACCTTGCAGCACGCCTTAGCAGGCTCCAACGTAGCTGGTGACTGCCCAGTGTTCGACCGAGGCGTCGTGAACGCGGGCATCCCGGCCCTCCGCCATCCAGCGGCCTTGGCCTCGTCCTCAGAGCAGAACCACCGCTCCCCCTTTGATGCCGTGATCACCGTCCTGTCGTACCAGCGGCCACCCGGCATGTGGTAGATGCGGTCGCCCTTGGAACCGATGTTGCCCTTGATCCGGCAGCCATTGGGGTTGTCATCGTTGGCAGCAGTGGTCACGGACGCCAGCCGCCTGCCTCGTCGCCACTCCCACGGGGGCACGAACTGACCGGCCCACAAC
>JAPYPT010000206.1 GCA_029937535.1 Alphaproteobacteria bacterium | reverse complement strand
GGTTTTAGGCGTGTTAAAATCATCAAGCAAAGCGGCCTCGATTTCTTCGGGCAATTCCGTTGCCGCTTTCGTGTCGCCGACGGCACGATACCATTTGTCCAGAATACGGCGGGACTCGGCCACCAGCTCCTTGGTGAAATCCAACGGCTGGCGGTAGTGGGCGGACAGCAGGGTCAGACGCAGGGCTTCGCCCGGAAACTCGTCCAGCAGGTCATGCACGGTGAGAAAGTTGCCCAGGGATTTTGACATCTTCTCGCCGCCCACGGTGACATGGCCGTTGTGCATCCAATAATTGGCGAAGGGGGCGCCATCGTGGGCGCAGACACTTTGCGCCAACTCGTTCTGGTGATGGGGGAAGACCAGATCTATGCCGCCGCCATGAATATCGAAGGTCTGGCCCAGCAACGCCTCCGCCATGACAGAGCATTCCAGATGCCAGCCCGGCCGGCCCTTGCCCCAGGGGCTGTCCCAGCCCGGCTGATCCTCGCTGGAGGGTTTCCACAGCACGAAATCGGTGGCGTTGCGCTTATAGGGCGCCACATCGACACGGGCGCCGGCGATCAACTCATCCTGGCTGCGCCGGGAGAACAGGCCGTAGTCGGCCATGGACGTGGTATCGAACAAGACATGGCCATCGGCGGCGTAAGCATAGTCCTTGGCGATGAGGCTTTCCGTCATCGCCACCATGCCCTCCACATAGTCCGTGGCGCGGGGTTCGTGATCGGGCGGCAGGGCGCCTAGGGCCGCCATGTCGTCATGAAACACCTGGGTCGTCTTCGCCGTCACCTGGGCGATGCTTTGCCCGGTTTTCTGGGCCCGGTCCATGATTTTGTCATCGATGTCGGTGATATTGCGGACATAGGTCACCGATGGATACAGGCGGCGCAACAGACGCACGAAGCTGTCGAACACCACCACGGGCCGGGCATTGCCAATATGGGCCAGGTCATAGACCGTGGGGCCGCAGACGTACAGACGCACGTCGTCCGGGCGCAGGGGCGAAAAAAGGTCCTTGGTTCGGGTCGCGGTATTATAGATTTGCAGTTGGGGCATCGAGCGTGCTCCCGTCAATATTCGTGGATGCCGAGATCAAATGCACCAAAGGCTGTCTTTGGTGCGGCACCTATGGGATCAGGCGCAAGGGGGAGGCGCATGGGCAATACCCAGACAGCTCCCGCCGGTACAACAGACCGGCAAGGTGATAATTCGCTGGAAATGGCCATCGCGCTGCATCGTCGCAAGCATCCTGTATCCGCCGCCCCATTTTCTTAGTCCCGCATGACTGAACTGATGAGCGACGGCGCCCTTATAACGCCGGTTCATATGGGATGTCCAGATAGGCCCATGGTTATTTACTGGCGATGGCCGGGCGCATGCGGGATAATGGCGCCAGACAATTCAAAAAACGATACAGAGGAAACTGAAAATGAACCTCATGGATAAATGCGCGGTGACGGGCATTGGCGAGACGGAATATTCGAAAAATTCCGGCCGGTCCGTCGTGACCCTGCAAATGGAAGCCTCGCTCAAGGCCATCGCCGATGCCGGCTTGCAGCCCGGCGACATTGATGGGGTCATTCCCTATGGCAATCTGGAGGTGGTGGCGGAAGATTTCATCACCAATCTTGGCATCGAGGACCTGCGCTATTCCGCCGTCACGCCCCTGGGCGGGGCCAGCGCCGTCGCGGCGATCCAGGCCGCGGTAACCGCCATCGCGGCCGGCGTCGCCAACCACGTATTGATCCCCATCGGGCGCAACGGCGCTTCGGGCGATCGCATTGGCACCCGGGTCGCCGCCATGCCGCAATTCCGGATCTTGGGCGAATATGAGATGCCGTCGGGCAACATCGCACCGCCACAGCTATACGCCCACATGGCGCGGCGGCACATGGAATTGTACGGCACGACGTCGGAACAATTGGCCGAGATTGCCGTTACCGTGCGCTCGAACGCCTTGTTGAATGACAACGCGGTCATGACAAAACCCATGACCATCGCGGATCACCAAAATTCCCGCATGATCTCCGACCCCTTGCGCTTGTTCGATTGCTGCCTGGAAAGCGATGGCGCCGCGGCGGTGGTCATCTCATCGACGGAACGGGCCAAGGATCTGGCGCAACAACCCATCTACATCATGGGCGTGGCCGAAGGGCATCCCGACTCCCCCTCCATTATCACCCAGCGCCCGGATATCACCACCCTGGGCACGGCCAAGGCGGCGCCCCGGGCCTTTGGCATGGCCGGCGTCAGCCCGAAAGATATCGACGTGGCCGAAATCTACGACTGCTTCACCTACATCGTGATGTGTCAGTTGGAAGATCTGGGCTTTTGCGAAAAGGGCGAGGGCGGCGATTTCGTCTCCAACGGCCGCATCGCCCTGGACGGCGAATTGCCCATCAACACCCATGGCGGCCTGCTCTCGCAATCCCACATCGTCGGCATGAACCATGTCTGCGAACTGGTCAAACAATTGCGCGGCACGGGCGGCAAGGCCCAGGTGGCGAATGCCGGGATCGGCCTGGTCACGGGCTATGGCGACATGGGCGACGGCTCCGTCGCCATCATGCGCAATTAGGATACGGAATTAAGACAATGACAGATGTCGCCTACGATAAACCCATGCCGCCCCTGAACCGGGACTCAAAGCCGTTCTGGGACAGCATGCAGGAACACGCCATGCGCCTGCAAAGTTGTGGGAACTGCGGCAAGGTGCGCCACTATCCCCGTCCCGTCTGCGATGCCTGCCATTCCATGGAGGTGGAATGGGTACGCGCCAGCGGCAAGGGCAAGGTGCATAGCTGGACCATTTCCCATCACCCTTTCCATCCCGGCTTCATTGGCGATCTGCCCATGACCCTGGTCACCGTGGAGTTGGAGGAAGGCGTGCGCATGTGCGCCCAGATGCGGGATCTACAGCCCAATCAGCTGTGCATCGATATGCCGGTTGAACTGGGCTACGAAGCGGCCACCGCCGATCTGACCCTGCCCGTGTTCCGCCCGGCCTAGCCAAAGTCGTGACGGCGGAGACAAACAAGGTCGCCGTTGTTACCGGCGCCGCGCGGGGTATCGGGCTGGCCACGGCCGAGCGCTTCCTGAGCGACGGCTGGCGGGTCGCGCTGCTGGACATAGATGAGCCCACGCTTCGGACGGCGGCCGGACCATTGTCCGGCGCCTTGGCCTTGACCTGCGATGTGGCCGAGCCCGGACAAGTGGCCAGCGCCATTGCCCAGGTGGTGGACCGCTTCGGACGCATTGACGCCTTGGTCAATAATGCGGGCACCGCCGTCTTCAAGCCGTTGTTGCAGACCAGTTTCGAGGAATGGAAGCGGGTGCTCGATGTTAACCTGAGCGGACCCTTTCTTTGTGCCCAGGCCTGTGCGCCGATCATGATTGCCAATGGCGGCGGCAGTATCGTCAATATCACCTCCATCTCGGGACTGCGCGCCAGCACCTTGCGGGTTGCCTACGGCACCTCGAAAGCCGGGTTGATGCATTTGACCAAGCAACAGGCGGCCGAACTGGGCGAGGTCGGCATACGCGTCAATGCCGTCTCTCCCGGCCCCGTGGATACGGCCATGGCCAAGGCGGTGCACAGCCCCGCCATCCGGGCCGACTATCACGATGCCATTCCCCTGAACCGCTATGGCCGCGAACAAGAGATCGCCGACGCCATCCGGTTTCTATGTAGCGAGCAAGCCAGCTACATTACCGGACAAACCCTGGCCGTCGACGGCGGCTTCGACGCGGTGGGTATTGGTTTGCCCAGCCTGCGGGAAGAGATGTAAGTTAACACGCGTATCTTTTTCATAAATGCCGATAGGGAGATCGTCATGACCGTAGAATTATCGATGTTGTTTTGGGCCGTTGTTTTGACATTCGTGCAGGTCGTGGTGGCCGTGCTTTTGTCGATCATGCAGGTCGGCCTGCCCGAACTTGCCGGGAACCGGGAGGGTCTGACCACGACGGCGATGGCGGGGCGCGCCAAACGGGCGCATATGAACATGTTGGAAAATCTGCCGCTGTTCGCCATTCTCGTACTCGTGGTCCATTTGGCGGGGTTGGGCACGGACCTGACGGCCCTGGGCGCCCAGATATTCGTGGTCGCGCGACTGGTCTATGCCATCATCTATATTATCGGCATACCTTGGCTTCGCACCGGGGTCTGGACGGTTTCCGCTGTTGGCATGGTCATGATCGCCTGGCCGATCATGGCGGGTTGATTTATACGCGGCGCCGAATTTGTTGACATGGCGTCTATTTGCCATGATCGAGCGCAAGACATGTTGTGTTAAGTTGGCGTAAGGAAAATTGCCGCAGTGTACTGTCGAGGTGATGACGGGCTGATTGCCGCCAGTTTGCGGTGGCAAGAGCGGATCTTGGACTTACGTCAATGAGCAAATCGGATGCACCCCACGGCTCCACAGCCGCCGCCGCGCCGGACCGGGCCGTTTCGAAGGGCGCGGCGGCGGCCAATGCCCTGCGCCGGTCCGAAGCACAATTTGCCCGAATTTTTCAGCAAAGTCCCATATGCCTCTCCATCACGGATATCGATACTGGAGAGTTTATCCGAGTCAATGATTTCTGGTGCGCGACCTTTGGCTATAGCCAAGTCGAAACCATTGGCAAGACCACCGCCGATTTAGAGCTATTGGCCCCCAAAAATAATCAGCGCCAGGCCCTCCTTGAGGTTTTAAAGAAAAAAGGCAAGGTACGTGATTTTGAAGCCCGTGTGAAAACCAAGGGCGGGCAAGTGCTGACGGTGCTGTATTCCTGTGATCTGATCGAATTCGAGGGCGTAACCAGACTTTACAGCACCATCACGGACATCACCGAACGCCGCGAGCTTGAGGCAGCCTTGCGCCTGAGCGAAGCACGGTTTCAGGACTTTGCCGAAATCGGCTCCGATTGGCTGTGGGAAATGGATGCCGATCTTCGCTATACCTATTTTTCCGACCGCCTGCAGGCATTGACCGGCATTTCGCCCGACCGGTCCCTGGGCCGGACCCGGCAACAGGCTGTTCGCGGCGAAGAGGAAGACAGGCATTGGCGGCGCCATCAGGCAGATCTGAACAACCGGCGGCCCTTCCGAGATTTTCGCTATAACTATACCAGGGACGATGGCCGTCAACTTCATTGGTCGGTCAGCGGCAAACCGGTTTTCGACGATGAGGGCGTCTTTCAAGGATATCGCGGCACGGGCACTGATATTACTGCCGAGGCCGAAGCACGGGAGAAGGCGGCTGAACTTCAACAGCGTTTTATCACTGCGGTTGAGCACATTCCACTGGGCATAGCCCTATATGACGAAAAAGACAGGCTGGTCCATTGCAACGAACTCTATCGCAATACCATCAAGGATGTTGCCGAAGCGGAAACTCCCGGCGTGACCTTCGAGACGTTGTTGCGGGCTCGCGTGGCGCGCGGCGAAGTTGGTAATATTGACGGCGATGAAGAGGCTTGGGTACAAGCCCGCATGGAACGCCATCGAAATCCGGGCGATGCGATGGAAATATCTCTCAACCAAGGTCCATTTCAAGTGCGGGAACATCGAACGCCGGATGGCGGGACCCTGGTCATCATGGCCGATATTACCGAGCGGCAGGCCGCCGAGGACAGCCTGCGCCGAGCCATGGAAGAAGCCGAGATGGCCGATCGCGCCAAGTCCGAGTTCCTCGCCAACATGAGCCACGAACTGCGCACGCCCTTGAACGCCATTATTGGTTTTTCGCAAATGCTGAGCATGGGTCTGCATGGCGATCTGAATGAAAAACAACAAGAGCAGATCGAATATGTGGTTACTTCCGGCGAGCATCTGCTGGACTTGATCAGTGATATTCTTGATATTTCCAAGATCGAGGCCGGCCGCGCGGATTTGTCGGAAGAGCCCATTCAGATCGACAAAATGATCTCGGACTGTGTCAACATGGTGAAGACCAAGGCCGCCGAGTCCTCCCTGCTTCTCCAGACTGAATTTCAGCCAGATATGCCGTTGCTCCAGGGCGATCAGCGCATGATCAAACAAATCCTGTTAAACTTACTGTCCAACGCCATAAAGTTCACGCCCTCTGGCGGCGAGGTCAAAGTCACCGCCGAATGGGGCGAAAGCCGTTTCTGCATTGACGTGACCGACAACGGCATTGGCATCGCAAGCGCTGATTTGCCCCGCGCCATGTCCACCTTCGGCCAAGTGAATACCGCCCAGAGCCGCGCCCGCGAAGGCACCGGCCTGGGGTTGCCCCTCGCCGTCACCCTGGCTGAACTTCATGGCGGCGGGTTGGAGATTAACAGTGAACCAGGCGTTGGCACCACGGCGCGGATCTGGTTCCCCAAGGAACGCCTGCGGGCAATGGATACATCATCTTGAGAGATGTTCCGAAATTCTTCTGATCAACAAACGAGGACACCATGAAATTCTTGCAGCCACCCGATTGGCCCCGCGCCAAAGGTTATAGCAATGGTATCGCGGCCCGTGGCGAGATGGTGTTTCTGGCTGGAATTGTCGGCTGGAATGCCAACGAAGTATTCGAGGCGGAGGATTTTGCCGGCCAAGCCAGGCAATGCTTTGCCAACATCACCGCCCTGTTGGCCGAGGCCGGCGCCAAGCCGGAACATGTGGTGCGCCTGACCTGGTATGTCAGCGACCGGGCCGAGTACCTCGCCGCCGGAAGGGAGCTGGGCGCCGCCTACCGGGAGTTTTTCGGCCAGCACTATCCGGTCATGGCGGTGATTGGCGTCGAAGGCTTTATCGAACCGGGCGCGAAACTGGAGATTGAGGCGACGGCGGTCATTCCAGATTAGGGCCGAATTAATATTGTTTGGGTACCAAACAATATTGCCATATACTGGCCCTCCGCAATTTAGGAGAGCCGCCGTGAAAACGATCCTTTCCCTAACGGTCAATGGCCACGCCCGGGACGATGTGGTGCCCGACAACATGTTGCTGGTCGATTATCTGCGCGAAAAGGTTGGCCTGACCGGAACCAAAATCGGCTGCGATGGCGGCGAATGCGGCGCCTGCACGGTATTGATCGACGGCCGGCCCCGCCATGCCTGCCTCACCCTGGCGGCAACCTGCGGCGGAACGGATATTGAAACCGTTGACGGCCTGTCCAAAGACGGCCGGTTGACGGCAATCCAACGGGGTTTCAACGAAAAACTGGGCTCCCAATGCGGCTTTTGCACACCCGGCATGATCATGGCGTCCGAAGCCCTGCTGCGGCGCAACGCCAACCCCGATGAAGACGCCATACGCCAGGCCCTGGCGGCAAATATCTGCCGCTGTACAGGCTATGTAAAAATCATCGAAGCGGTGCAATTCGCGGCTAAGGAACTTGCGGGCGGGGAACTTGCCACGGGGGAACTTTCACAATGAATGAAATGACACCGGTACAAACCATCGGCGTCGCCCAGCCCCTAGTCGACGGCCCGGAGAAGACCACCGGCAAGGCAATGTTCGCGGCCGATTTCAATACGGCGGAGGCTTTGGTCGGGCGCATATTGCGCAGCCCCGTGGCCCACGCCAACATTGTCGCCATGGATACCACGCAGGCCGAAGCCTTGCCCGGCGTCATGGCGGTGGTGACGGAGGTAGACTGCGCCGATAGCTACGGCGTTTTACCCATTGCCATGAACGAATGGGCTCTGGCCCGGAACAAGGTCCGGTACCGGGGCGAGCCGGTGGCGGCGGTCGCGGCGGTGGACGTGGCGACGGCGCAACGGGCGCTGGATCTGATCCAGGTCACCTATGAGGAGCTGCCCGCCTACTTCACGGCTGAGGCGGCCCGCGCCGAGGGCGCCGTCCAATTGCACGAGGACAAACCCGGCAACATAGAACGCGATGTTGAGTTCGATCTGGGCGATGTGGACAAGGACCTGGCCGAGGCCGACCTGGTGCGCGATATTGAGGTGCAATGCGCCGAAGTTTGCCAGGTGCAGATGGAACCCCACGCCGCCTTCGCCGAATACGATCCGGGCCGGGAGCGGCTGACCATCCGTCCCTCCACCCAGGTGCCCTACTATGTGCACAAGATGCTGGCCCGCACCCTGGCCATGGCCGAGAGCAAGATCCGGGTGATCAAGCCCCATATCGGCGGCGGCTTCGGGGCCCGCACGGAAACCCTGCAAAGCGACCTGATCGCCGCCCTGCTGGCGCGCAAGGCAAGGGGCACGGTGAAGGTGGTATTGAGCCGCGAAGAAACCTTCATCACCCATCGCGGCCGGCCCGAATCTCAGATCAAGATGAAAGTCGGGATGAACAAAGACGGCACCATCCGGGCGGTGGATTTCTCCGCCCAGCAACGGGGCGGGGCCTACAGCGGCTACGGCATCGTGACCATTCTGTATGCCGGCTCCATGATCTATGGCCTGTACGACATCAAATCCGTGCGTTTCGAGGGCAGCCGCGTGTTGACCAACACGCCCCCTTGCGGGGCTTTTCGCGGCCACGGCACGGTGAAGACGCGATTTGCCTTCGAGAATTTGATCGACGGCATGGCGGTGGAACTGGGTCTGGATCCCTTTGCCGTGCGCCGGGCCAATCTGTTGGTGGCCCCAACCATGACCGAGAACGACCTGCTGGTGAACAGCTATGGCCTGGACCAATGTCTGGACTGGGCCGAGAAAGCCAGCGGCTGGAAGGAACGCAAGGGCAAGCTCGGCGCCAACAAGGGTCTGGGCATGGCTTGCTCCCATTATATTTCCGGCGCCTCGAAACCGAAACATTGGACCGGCGAACCTCATGCCACGATCCATCTGCGCCTGGACTGGGACGGCGGCATCACGCTGTTGACGGGGGCGGCGGAAATTGGTCAGGGCTCCTCCACCGTGATCGCGCAATGCGCGGCGGAAACCCTGGGCGTGGACATGGGCCGCATCCGCGTCATCGCCGCCGACAGCGCCATCACGCCCAAGGATAACGGCTCCTATTCCAGCCGGGTCACCTTCATGGTCGGCAACGCCTCGATCGATGCCGCCCAGAACCTGAAGGCCAAGTTGGTCGAGGCCGCCGCCCGCAAGCTTGAAATCGCGCCGGAAGATGTGGAATGCCTGGGCGAGGTTTACCGTGGCGGCCAGCAGGACCAGGGCCTGACCTTCGATGAAGTCGCCCTGGCCGCCCTGGAAGGCGAAGGGACGATCACGGTGAAGGGCAACTACGACACCATCCCTGAATCCTGGGGCGGGCGGAAATACCGCGGCGCCGCCATCGGCGGCACCATGGCCTTCAGTTACGCAGCCCAGGTGGTCGAGGTCACGGTCGATCCCCACACCGCCGAGATCACGGTGGATAAAGTCTGGGTGGCGCACGATTGCGGCAAGGCCCTAAACCCCCTGGCCGTGGAAGGCCAGGTCCAGGGCTCGGTCTGGATGGGCATGGGCCAGGCCCTGTCGGAAGAGACCAAGTATCATGAAGGCATGCCCATCGCCGCCAATATGCTGGACTACAGGGT
>JAPYPT010000475.1 GCA_029937535.1 Alphaproteobacteria bacterium | reverse complement strand
CGGCAAAGCCCTTGCCCGCATCACCCGCCCGCGCCGCCTCGATGGTGGCGTTGAGGGCCAGAAGATTGGTCTGTGAAGCGATGTCGTTGATCAGGCTGATCACATCGCCGATCTTCTGCGAAGCATCGACCAGACCCTGGATTTTCCGGGTCGCGTCTTCCGCCGCCGTGACCGCGTTTTGTGCGACATCGGAGGACGACAAAACCTGAGAAGAGATCTCATGGATCGAGGCCGTCAGTTCTTCCGAAGCCGCCGCCACCGTTTGCACGTTGGTGCTGGCTTGCTCGGATGCCGCCGCGACCGCCTGGGAACGTTCGCCGGCGCTATCAGCCGCGGACGACATACTTTGCGCCACCGCTTCCATCTGGGCGGAAGAACTGGAGACACTATCCAAGGCCGTGTTTACGTTCTTGTCGAAGGCATCGCATAGCGCTTCGATCTGGCTCGCACGGGCTTCGCGCTGTTCTTGCTCTTCGGCGGCTTCATTGGTCAGGCGGACCTGTTCGATTGCGTTGTCCTTGAAGACTTGGACCGCATCGGCCATATCACCTATCTCGTCCGTGCGCTCCTGGGCGGGAATTTCCACCTCGAGATTGCCGTCGGCCAAAGAGGCCATGGCGCCGGTCATCGAAATTACCGGGGTAACGATAGCGCGGACCATCGCGAACGTCAGGGCGCTGCCGGCGACGATGCTGACCAGCAGCAGGATCCACTCAATGACTTCAAGCTGTTGGATGGACGAGGCGTTGGCCTCGGCATCGCGGGTCAACAGTCTCTTTTGGTTGTCCACCATGCCGCCGGTCCGGACGGCATTTTCATCCTTCGGGCCCAGCAGCGTTGTCAACAGTTTGCCGGCCCGAGGAGCGGCTTCCGACACCAGTGTGTAGTTGGCCATGTTCCATTTTTCCGAACCGCGAATTGAGAACATTTTTGGCGGCAAGGGCAGGAACTTGGCCCGCGCGGCTTCGAATTTCTTGAAGGCAACCATCTGCTCGGGGCTGAGAAGATGCTTGTTGGCCTTCAGATCGCCGAAGCGTACGCCATTCTTCTTCCACATCACGTTGAACGCTTTGTGGAATTTCTCGTTACCGGTCAAAAGGAAGGCGCGGATGCTGGCCAGGC
Organism: Alphaproteobacteria bacterium; assembly: GCA_029937535.1. Classification (GTDB taxonomy): domain Bacteria; phylum Pseudomonadota; class Alphaproteobacteria. Next base: position 695 of record JAPYPT010000475.1, on the reverse strand, counting down.
CGCGGGCCGTGGTGCCGCGTGTATCAGCCATCATGCCCAGCAATGCCTTGCGTTCGGGCGTCGCCGGCAGGTCACGTTCCAGGGTGATGATTTTGGTGATCTCGCTGACCAGGATGGCGGCCAGGGGTGCGGCGTCCCGTACCAGGATTTGGGTCGCGGGCTGTTCGTCGGGGCTGTGGGCGATGGCTTCAACCTTGACCTGGGCTGTCCGGAATTCGTTCAGGGTTGCCTTCAGCTCCGTCCAGACCGCGACGTTCTTGGGATTTGTCCAATGGCTCGAAAGCTTGTCCATGTCCGCCCTGACCCGATCGATGTCCGACCAGACAGCCGCCCGGCCCGCCTTGAAGTTCGGATTGCCGGTCAGCATATAGCCGCGCAGGGCCGCCAATGAGGCGTTGATGTTGTTGACCATGGCACTGCTGGCGGCTGCCGTGGGGGTGCGCAAATTAACGATGCGCTCTCCGACCGCACTGATGTTGTTCACTTGCCACAGCGTGAAGATGACGGCACTGCATGTGAGCAGAACCATTAAGCCAAAGCCGGCGACAAGCCGGCCCTGGATACGAAGTTTTAAAATCGACATGCTTTCACTCCAAGATTTTTCCCGTCAGGCATTGTTTGAAATGCCAAGGGGACGCCGTCTAGAGCGTGTCGCATTTAATTGGCCTCATATCCAGCGGCATTGAAGAAGTTTA
>JAPYPT010000205.1 GCA_029937535.1 Alphaproteobacteria bacterium | reverse complement strand
GCTTATGCCCTACATAAGGCGGTATCTGGATTGCCTCTCTATTATAAAAATGCGGTCAAGGATGGGCACGTGCCAAGCGAATCCTGGCTTGTGGAATAGTTAGATGCCTAAAGGACCAAAAGGCCAGACACGCCCGCCGATGTTATCGGCAACGCCGTCCGCGTGATGCGGATCGCCAGTTTCGTGGTAAATCTGACATCTTCAATGTGTGGTGCGCCTCTGTATTGTATAGCAAATCCGTAGCACGGAACCTAGTCGACATATAACCTATTGAAAAATAAGGTAAAAAACTAGATTAAAGTTAGCGAAACGAAGTGATTGCATAGTCCCACAGGAAGCCATCACTTGTCTGTTACATTGCTAATAAATTCGCAGTACAAACTGAGAACTTTAACTTACACGTCCCTTACACGTGTCATATAGAGTCAGGTAAAATGCTGTTTTTTAACGGTTTTTCGCTGTAGCGCAATAGCCCCACCACTCTTGTATTACGATTAATGACGGGCGGTCAGCCCCCGCGGTTGCCAGATAGCCCTTGGTGGAGCCGCCGTCCGGCCTGGCGAAATCGATCATCGTGCCCATTGTTTCTGTCTCCCTGTTTCATGGTGCAATTTGTTTCTAGTGCATGTCGCGTTCAATTGAACGCGAGGCCATGCGCTAAAACCTTTAAGATCGAGCAACTTATCCGCATTCAATTGAATGCGGGTTGCTCTAGCCCCAAAGGTAACAGAAATTCGCCAGAATCCAATTCCAGTCCCTGGCAACCGTCATCATCTCTGGAAGCAGGCGACAAGTTCCAAATGGCGGCTCCAGGGAAACTGATCCACCGGCGCGAGAGACAACAAACGATAGCCGCCGTCCACTAGGGCGCGGGCATCGCGGGCAAATGTCGAGGGGTTGCAGGACACGGCAACGACCACGGGAACGGCGGACGCAGCCAGAGCCAATGCCTGATTGCGGGCGCCCGCGCGCGGCGGGTCGAAGACCACGGCCTCGAAGGTACGCAATTCTTCCACCGAAAGCGGGCGGCGCTCCAGATCGCGCACCTCTACCTCGATGCGCCCGCGCCGCGCCGCATTACGGCCATCCACCAAGGCCTGTGTTTGATCCCCCGTGCCGTCCACGGCCAGCACCTCCGCGTTCCCGCTCAAGGGAAAACTGAAGGTTCCAATGCCGGCGAAAAGATCGGCCACTTTGCCGGCCCGGCCGACCCCACGGCAGACAAGATCGCTCAGGGCCCGCTCTCCCGCCAGGCTGGCCTGCAGAAAGCCATCGGGCGGCGGCGTTACCGCAACGCCATCAAAGGTGACCCGCGGTGGCCGCCGCACCATGACGATTTCGGGCCGGGTGCCGGTGGCAAGGCGGGCCAGATCAGCCGCTTGGGCGAATTCCGCCAGCCGCATGTCGGTCTGGGCGCTGTGGGGGATGTTTGCCACCAGCCAAATGTCCAGACCGGTTTCCGTCGCGGTGACTTGAACATCGGCCTTGCCGCCGCCAGGCAGCAGATCGGCCAACAGGGCACGTAATTCATCCATCACCGCGGCGATGGCCGGTACGAGAATATGACAGGCCCGCACATCGACGATGTCGTGGCTGCCCGGCGCGTTAAAACCCAACTGCACGCCCTTGCGCCGCCGCCACGCCGAGAACCGCGCCCGGCGGCGGCTGGCCGGCGGGATTGCGATCATCTCCGCGATGGGGACATCATCAAAGCCCCGGTGGGCCAGGGCGTTGCGCAGGATCTCCAGCTTCCAGCGGCGATAGGCGACGTCATTCAGATGCTGCAGGGCGCAGCCGCCGCAAATACCAAAATGGGGACAAGGGGGCGCAACACGGTCCGGTCCCGGCGCCAGCACTTTATCCAACCGGGCCGAACGCGCCGCGCCACGCTGTCCGGTGATCGTGGCCTCGACCCTGTCGCCGGGAGCGCTGTAAGGGATATAGACCGTGCCGTTGCCGTCGCGGCAGATACCGTCGCCACGCGCGCCCAGGCTCTCGATCAGAAACTCAGCCATTGTCGCCGCCGTTGCTTTTTTGGCCGGCCAGCAGAAACTCAACATTGCCCCGTGGGCCCTTGATCGGGCTTGGCTCCGTGCCTTGTGGCGACCAGCCGGGCTGTTGGGCCAGCCATTCGGTCAGCTCCGCCCGGACCTCCGTATGCAGTTCCGGCTGCCGCACCACGCCGCCCTTGCCGACCCGGTCCGGTCCCACTTCGAACTGCGGCTTGATCAACGCGATCAGCCGGGCGCCGGGGGCGGCCAGGGCCATGGCGGCGGGCAGCACCGTGCGCAGACCGATGAAGGAGGCGTCGCAAACCAGCAGATCGATCCGGTCGGGAATTTGCGCCTGGGTCAGATAGCGCGCGTTGGTTTGTTCCAGAACCACGACGCGGTCGTCGTTCCGCAGGGTCCAGGCCAACTGACCATGGCCCACGTCAACGGCATAGACCCGCGCCGCGCCGCCCTGGAGGAGGACATCCGTGAAGCCCCCCGTCGAGGCGCCTACATCCAGGCAGGTCAGCCCGCCTGGATCGATGGAGAATACATCAAGACCATGGGCCAGTTTTACGCCGCCGCGCGAGACCCACGGGTGGTCCCGGCCCCGCACGGTAATCTCCGCATCAAAGGGTAACTCCTGCCCGGCCTTATCGAAGCGGCGATCAACACCATGCACCTTGCCGGCCATGATCAAGGCCTGGGCCTTGGCGCGGCTTGCCGCCAAGCCGCGTTCGACCAGCAGCAGATCCAGCCGCAATTTCCTGGGTTTAGCACGGGACGTCATATCGATAGGTCGCCTAGGCCAGCTTGGGCGCCTCGACCTCTTCCGCCCGACCCAAGGCTGACAGGGCGGTGGCCACGATATCGGGCGCATTCAGGGCCGCCGCGGCGTACATTTCCTTCGGCGTATCGTGATCGATAAAGACGTCGGGCAGCATCATGGTGCGGACCTTCAGATCCTCGTCCAGCAGCTTATGCCGCTCCAGACATTGCAGCACATGGGCGGCAAAACCGCCGATGGCGCCTTCCTCCATGGTGATCAGAATATCGTGGTTGCGGGCCAGGCCGCAGACTAGATCTTCATCCAATGGCTTGCAAAAGCGGGCATCGGCCACCGTGGTCGAATAGCCCCTGGCGGTCAGCTCCTCCGCCGCCTTCAAGGATTCACCCAGGCGCGTGCCCAGGGACAGCAGCGCCACCACCTTGCCCTCGCGCAGCACCCGGCCCTTGCCGATTTCCAGCGGCTCGGCCGGCAGCTCGATCTCCACCCCCTCGCCCTCGCCACGGGGATAGCGGAAGGCCGAGGGACGGTCGTCGATGCGGGCGGCGGTCGCCACCATGCGGGTTAATTCTGCCTCGTCCGCCGCCGCCATGACGACGAAATTGGGCAGGCTGGCCAAATAGGTAATATCGAAGGCACCCGCGTGCGTGGGGCCATCCGCCCCCACCAGGCCGGCCCGGTCAATGGCGAAGCGAACGGGCAACTTCTGGATCGCCACATCATGGACAACTTGATCATAGGCGCGCTGCAGGAAGGTGGAATAGATCGCCGCGAAGGGCCGGTAGCCCGCCGCCGCCAGCCCGGCGGCAAACGTCACGCCATGCTGTTCCGCGATGCCCACATCGAAGCAACGGTTGGGAAAGCGTTTCTGGAACTCCGCCACCCCGGTGCCCGACGGCATGGCGGCGGTGACCGCGACGATCTTGTCGTCGCGTTCGCCCTCGCGCACAAGCTGATCGGAAAAGACGCTCGTGTAACTGGGCGCATTCGGCTTCGCTTTGGCCTGCGCCCCGGTCACGATATCGAAACGGGAAACAGCATGAGATTTGTCGGCCGATTCCTCCGCCGGGGCATAGCCCTTGCCCTTTTGCGTGACCACGTGCACCAGGATCGGATTGGTGCGCCGGGCCTCTTTCACATTCTTCAAAACCGGCAAAAGGTGATCCAGGTTATGGCCGTCGATGGGCCCCACATAGAAAAACCCCAGTTCCTCGAACAAGGTGCCGCCGGTGATCAGGCCACGGGCATATTCCTCGGCCCGGCGTGCGGTGCGTTCCAAGGGTTCGGGCATCTTTTGCGCCAATTGCTTGGCGAAATGGCGCAGCCCGCGGTAGGGGCGGGATGACAGCAGGCGGGACAGATAAGCGCTCATGGCGCCGACCGGGGGCGCGATGGACATATCGTTGTCGTTCAGGATCACGATCAGGCGGGTATCCACCGAGCCGGCGTTGTTCATGGCCTCGAACGCCATGCCCGCGCTCATGGCGCCATCGCCGATCACGGCGACCACGTTGTTGTCCCGGCCATCAAGATCGCGCGCCACGGCAAACCCCAGGGCGGCCGAAATGGAGGTCGAGGAATGCGCCGTGCCGAAGGGGTCGTAGGCGCTTTCCGTCCGCTTGGTGAAACCGGACAGCCCGCCGCCCTGGCGCAGGGTGCGGATGCGGTCGCGCCGGCCGGTGAGGATTTTGTGGGGATAGGCCTGATGGCCCACATCCCAGATCAGAATATCGTCCGGCGTATCAAAGACGTGATGCAAGGCGACGGTCAGTTCCACCACGCCCAACCCCGCGCCCAAGTGGCCGCCGGTCTGGGCCACGGCGTCAATGGTCTCCACCCGTAATTCATCGGCCAATTGGCGCAATTGAGCATCCGACAGGCCGCGTGTGTCGGCCGGTTCCTTGATGGTATCCAGTAATGGTGTCCTGCTTTCAGACACGTCGTCCCCCGCCTAATAGTATCAACTGGTTCGGTTTATAACGAATTCACACAAATCCCGCAAAGTATTCGCCTTCGTTCCGAAATGATCTAAATGCACGGCCGCCTGACGGGATAACAAACTAGCCCGATCGCGGGCACCTTCAACCCCCAATTTCGCCACGATGGTGGCCTTGCCGGCGGCGGCATCCTTGCCCGTGGCTTTGCCCACCTGTCCCACGCTGCCCTCCACATCCAGCAAATCGTCGGTAATTTGGAAGGCCAGGCCCAGATCATGGGCAAACATCCGCAGGGCCTGGCGTTGTTGCGGCCGGGCGCGGGACAGTATGCCCCCCGCCTCGCCGGCAAAGGCAATCATCTCGCCGGTTTTCAAACGCTGCATGCGGGCCGTGCCCGATTCGTTCAGCGGATTGCTTTCCGCCCACAGGTCCAGCACCTGGCCGCCAACCATGCCATGCCCCCCCGCCGCCCGCGCCAGACCGGCAACCAGGTCCATGCGCACCTCTGGGTCGGGGGAGGTTAGGCGGTCCGCCAGGACTTCGAAAGCCAGGGTCAACAGGGCATCGCCCGCCAAAACAGCCGTGGCCTCGTCAAACTTTACGTGCACGGTGGGCTGGCCCCGGCGCAAATCGTCATCGTCCATGCAGGGCAAATCATCGTGCACCAGGCTATAGGCATGCACTAATTCCACCGCCGCCGCCACGCGCAGACATTCCGCCATGTCCAGATCGAAAATCTCGCCGCTGGCGATGACCAGAAACGGCCGCAGCCGCTTGCCGCCACCCAACACCGCATAACGCATGGCATCGAACAGGCGGTGCTCCAGTTCCGCGCCCTGGGGCAACAAGGCATCCATTTCTTGATCGACGGCCCGGGCTGCCGTGGCCAGGATAGCCTTAAAATCAGTCATTAAAGTCGGTTATCCTGGCGGCTATTGAATATCGGCGGCTTCGGCCGACTGGGCCTTGCCGGCGCCGTCCACGACAATTTTTTCCACCCGCTCGCTGGCGGCATTCAGCTTCGCCTCGCAATGGCGTTTCAACAGCGCGCCCCGGCTGTAGAGAGCGATGGAGGCATCCAGATCGACCTGGCCACCTTCCAGGTTCTGAACAATCTCCTCCAACTCCGCCATGGCGGCCTCGAAACTCAAGGCGGCGATATCCTTGGGAATAGCCCCGTCCCGGTCGTTTTCCTGCTTCGCCATTCAACTACTCCCTTATGCGGCCATCAGTGCCCGCACATGCGCCGCCGTCGCCGCTGCCAGCGCAGCAAGATCATAGCCGCCTTCCAGGGAGGAAACCACCCGCCCCTGGCAGTGACGGTCCGCCAAAGTCAATAATTCCTGGGTGACCCAGGCGTAGTCTTCCGTCTCCAGGCGCAGTTGCGCCAAGGGGTCGTTTATGTGGGCGTCAAAGCCCGCCGAGAGCAAAAGGAAATCCGGCTTAAAGGCGTCCAACGCGGGTAACAGGCCATCGCTGAACGAATCGCGGAATGCAACACTTGCCGCACCCGGTGGCAGGGGAAAATTGTGGATATTGCCCAGCCCGGTCTCGGACGCGGCGCCGGTGCCCGGATAAAGCGGCATTTGATGGGTGGAGCCGTAAAACAGATCGCCATCGTCCCAGAACGCCGCCTGGGTGCCGTTGCCGTGGTGCACATCGAAATCCACCACCGCGACCCGTTCCAGGCCATGGGCGGTGCGGGCGTGCTGGGCGCCGATGGCGACGGAGTTGAATATGCAAAATCCCATGGAGCGCTCGGGCTCGGCATGATGACCAGGCGGACGCACGGCGCAAAAGGCATTCTTCGCCAGCCCCGCCATGACCCCATCCACGGCGGCGCATACGGCGCCAACGGCCCGCTGGGCGGCCTCGAGCGAGCCGGGGCTCATGGCTGTATCGGGATCCAGTTGAACGCGGCCCCGCTTTGGCGCCGTGGCGACAATGTTGTCGATGTAGGATTGCGGATGCACCAGGGCAATTTGCCCATTTTCGCCCAGGGGGGCGGAGCGGCGGTCCAGGCTTGCGAATTCTTCCTCCGCCAGGGCCAGCTGAATGGCGCGCAGGCGGTCCGGACGTTCAGGATGACCAGCGCCCATGTCGTGTTCCAGGCAGCTCTCGTGTTCAAACAGCAAGGTCATGCGTTTTCCTTCGGCAGAGGGGAGATATTGCACTAACATTGGTTAGAAAATAAAGCGAGGTGGCCATGCTACAGGAACGTATCGAAGGCAAGTGGATAGATTGTTTCGCCCGTGTCTTCACCAAGTGCAAGGTGGAGCGGGGAGAGGCCGTGGCGATCCTGTCGGAAAGCCAATCCCGGCCCATCAATGTGCAGCTTGCCGAACTGGCTCTGCACCAATTGGGCGCGCAGCCGTTTCACATCGTCATTCCAACGCCGGCGCAATCCGCCACCGTGCCCGTGCGTTCCACCGGCGCCTCGGACGTGATCCAGAATATCCGCCCCGTGGTCGGCGCCCTGGCCAATACCACCATGGTGGTGGATTGCACGGTCGAGGGCCTGTTGCATGCCCCCGAACTGCCGGAAATCCTAAAGGGCGGCGCCCGGGTGCTGATGATCTCCAACGAACACCCGGAGGCATTGGAACGCCTGGCCCCCGACGATGCCCTGGAAGGCAGGGTCAAGATCGGCATGAAGATGCTGCGCCAGGCCCAGGCCATGAAAATCACCTCCGCAGCCGGTAGCGACCTGTCCGTGGACCTGGACGGCGCGGTGGCGGGGGGTGGTTGGGGCTGGGTCACCCGGCCCGGCATCATGTCCCACTGGCCGGGCGGGCTGTGCCTGTGTTTTCCCAGCGCCGGCAAGGTCAACGGCACCCTGGTGCTGGACCGGGGCGATGTAAACCTGACCTTCAAGCGCTATCTGGATGCCCCCATCGCGCTGACCATCGAGGATGATTATGTAACCGCCATCAAGGGCAACGGCGTCGATGCGGACCTGATGCGCAGCTATTTCGCGGCCTGGAATGACCGGGACGCCTATGCCACTTCGCACATCGGCTGGGGCATGAACCCCGGCGCCCGATGGGATGCCATGACCATGTATGACCGCAAGGATTTCAACGGCACCGAGTTGCGCGCCTTCGCCGGCAATGTGGTCTATTCCACAGGCGCCAATGAGGTCGCCGGGCGGCGCACGCTGGGCCATTTCGATCTACCCATCCGCAACTGCACGGTTGAACTTGACGGCCAGGCCGTGGTCAAAAGCGGCGTCCTGCAAGGAGAGTTGGCATGAGCGATATCCCAAATTTCGTCAGCCAGGGCGATGGCCCGGTGCTGTTGTTTCTGCATGGCATCGGCGGCAATCATCAATCGTTCGATTGGCAACTGCCCGCCTTTGCCGACCGTTGGCGGGCGATATCGTGGGATATGCCCGGTTATGGCGGCAGCGCCCCGTTGGCGGAGATGACATTCGAGAATTTGGCCCATGGGTTGGCCCGTCTGCTGGACCATCTGGATGCCCCCACGGCCGTCATCGTCGGCCATTCCATGGGCGGCATGGTGGCTCAGGAGTTCATGGTGCATTACCCCGAGCGCGCCACCGCCCTGGTGCTGTCCGCCACCTCGCCGTCATTCGGCAAGCCCGGCAAATGGCGCGATTCGTTTCTGGGTCAACGCCTCGCACCTCTGGACAGAGGCTTGAGCCCGGCTGACTTCGCCGAAGATCTGGTGCCGAACTTGATGGCCGACAATCCACCCGAGGCCGCCGTGGCCTCCGCCCATGCTTCAATGTCCGCCCTGTCGGTGGAGACATACCGCGCGGCGCTGAACTGTCTGGTGACCTTCAATCAACGGGACAAGTTGGGTGATATCGCCTGCCCAACTTTGGCCCTGGCGGGTGAATTTGACGATGCCGCTCCCGCCCCCATGATGGAGAAAATGGCCAGCCATATTCCCGATTGCCGTTATCGCTGCCTCCCGGGCGTGGGTCACCTGGCCAATCTGGAGGACCCGGACCCATTCAATCAAGCCATTCGCGGCTTTCTCCAAGAGGTCGCCTAGCCATGGCGGCCCTGGCAGAGCTGCTGGCCACCGCCCGGAAGCTGGGCAGTGAGAAATTTCTACCCCGCGCCGCCGGCTACGACCGGGAGGGACGCTTTCCCACCGAAAACTATGACGATCTGCGCGAGGCCGGTTTCCTGGCCCTGGTGATCCCCGAACAATATGGCGGCATGGGCGTGCAATATGGCCAGTACATGGAGATCTCGGCCGAGTTGGGCCGCTGGTGCGGCGCCACGGCGCTGACCTTTAATATGCATTGCGCCACCATGTTGTGGTCCAGCCAGATGGCCGATGACCTGGAAATGACGCCGGAACAGCGCCAGAACCATGAACAGCGGCGCATTGGCATCTACCGCAAGGTGGTCGAGGACGGCGCCATATTCGCCCAGCCGTTTTCCGAACCGAACAGCGCGGCGGCGGCCGGGAAGGCGCCCTTTGGCACCACGGCGGCCAAGGTGGACGGCGGCTGGTTGGTCAACGGGCGCAAGCATTTCGCCTCTCTTGCCGGAGCGGCGGATTACTACGGCGTGCTGTGTACGGAGGCCAAGGAGACGGGCGATGCGGATGTCCGCGACACCATCTATCTGGCCATCGCCGGCACGGCGGACGGCTTCGAGATCACCGGCGAATGGGATGTCCTGGGCATGCGGGCAACGTCGTCCAACAATCTGGAGCTGACGGATGTCTTCGTGCCCGACGAACACCAATTGATGCCCCGGGGCAAATATTATCAGGCCGCCCTGAACTGGCCCCATATGTTCATGAGCCTGTGCCCCACCTATATGGGCATTGCCCAGGCGGCGTTCG
>JAPYPT010000474.1 GCA_029937535.1 Alphaproteobacteria bacterium | reverse complement strand
ATGACGAACAATGGGTAAGAATTTTCCAGATTTCGACTTTTTCAACAGACCCACATGATCCGCTCTTTCCCCCTTCAAAGTGGGGGAAAAGCGGTCAAGTCACCATAATTCTTGTGCCCGTCATCAATGAGTAATAGTGGAGTTCAAGCCAATTAAGACGGCTTGTGCAGGAACGCATTACGCCGCTGGGAGAAGCTGGCTGCGCCCGGCGGCCGGGTGCGGACCAGAACAAACATATCGCGTCCCTTGCTCTTGCCGATATTGCAGGCAATTTCCGCTTCGACAATGTAGATGCCAGGCTCCAGTTGGAGCCGGCCGGTCAAGAGAACTTCACTATAGTTCGGAGGCAAAAGTTTGCTGACTTGGTCAATCACTTTCCGATTATCGATATATAACCGGACTTTGCAGTTCGCCGGCGCGCCGGTCTTCATCGCGCCCGCACAAAGATACTTCAGATCGAAACTGAATTCGTGGCGGCCGCTTTTTTCGGCCACATAAAATGCACTCAACCGATAGGCGGCGGCGTTTGGTTGCGCGATGGCGTGACCGTCGTGAATTTGCAGATGGAACCTGGTTTCATCAAGAATGAAGGTGCCGAGATCCGGGCCGGCCAGATCCTGAATTTCGCCTCTCGGCGTCGGATAGACCCGCGCCAGCCAGCCTGGGCGCAGATTGGCCGGGCGGCTGTATCCTGAATGGGTTTTGTTGGTGGCCGGGGCCGCCATTTGGCTATTTCGGAAGTTGCCGAGCCGCCACTCGAATTCCTGGAGCTTGGCGATAACGTCGGCATTCGTTGAGGCGCCGCGCGTATTGAAGACAATCGCGACAACAATAACAGTTAAGATAATTGACGTTAAAACAGAAACGAACAACGCCAAATAACTAGGCCAACTTGCTCTTCTCGACATCGTCACAAACTCCAGCAGTAATGCCCTCGCTTCCTTTTGTGTCCGCCCGCCCATTGGGTCCATCAACCCGGCTGACAGGCGATCTCGATGACGGGTGGCTTACCTTGCCACGCCGGCGCCGCGCCATACCCAAGCCCAACAAACCTAATCCAAGCAGGCCAAGCGTGCCCGGTTCGGAAACCGTCATAACTTCAGTATCGGGCGGCCAGGACGAAGCATCATGGGAGAACGGCGCATTCTTTTCCACCGCGCCGTCGTCATTCAAGGTGTACAGATCGAAATGCAGCTCCAGGAATTCCGATAGACTCACGGTATTGATCTGAAACGATTTGCCATACATACCGGAACCGGATGCGGGCGCGGTACCGATGGTACTTGGCGCGTCGGGCGAAATATCGGTCAATGCCAAGGCCGGCAAACCGCTGATGGAAAAGGCATGCTCGGTGTAATAGGTATCGTAGATACCGTGTGACGGCAGGTCCTTGCTCTGATGCAGCGCCGGATCATGGTTCGGCGCGTTGCCCCAGATCATGTCCGCCGTCACGTTGACCACCCTTGTGCCACTATCATCGGTGATCGTGAACGAGCCGTGGGCACCCCCATCACTGGTTTGACCGATCACCGCACCGTCATGACGCTCAAGGGCGATGCCAAGCCAAAACGTCTGATTTTCAATGGGATTGGCCGCATTGTTGGGGTCGTCCCAGACGCCCGCCTTGACATAAGCCTCCAAGGTGAAATCTTCCGAAAAGGCCACCGTCGTCTGGTCGGACTGGCGGTATATGCCATCGAGAATGTTGAGCTGCAATTTTGGCACCGCATGGGCGGCGGTTGGGAGCAGAGTGGCGACAGCCAGCATGGCCGCAAACCTCATTCACTAACCCGCTTGTGGTGCAGAAATAGCCCCGTGCCCAGAAGTGCCGGC
>JAPYPT010000204.1 GCA_029937535.1 Alphaproteobacteria bacterium | reverse complement strand
TAAAGGTTTTAGCGCATGGCCTCGCGTTCAATTGAACGCGACATGCGCTAGAGCATGTGCTTTTCAAACATGCTCGGACTCTTAAGATAAGAGCAATTGAACCAATCACTTGGGTCGCGCCAAATTTGTCTTGGCCTCACCCGATTAATTGAAAATTGCTCTTGGCCAGCGGCTTGGGTTATTCTGGGCTCTCTGCACCGTCGGCGCATTGCCATGGCTCAGTCTGGATCGTCAGTTGCCCGAGAGCACCAAAACACCACCCTCAACACGGCGCCCTCCGGCCGGGGGGCGCTTGAACGCGCTGTTGCTCCGTGTCGGCACCACGGACCGGATTGCCTTGAGCGAGGTGTTGAATATCGTCACCGCGCAAAAAGCCACCGACGCCCAAAAGGCCCTGGAGACATTCGCGGCCGATCTGGTGATTGCCGATATCAGCGTCACGGACGTCGAGGCCCAGGCCTTGCTGCACTATGTGCGCAGCCCGGCCACCGCGCCCACCAAGGGCTTGCAGGTGATCTGTCTGTTGGGCGAAAGCAGCCCCGAGCGGGTCCGCGCCCTGGTCAAGGCGGGGGTCGATCACGTCATGATCAAACCGATTGCCGCCGGCGCCCTGCGCGATCTGGCGCAAAATCTGTCCGAAAACCCCATGCCGCAAGTCGCCGTGCCCAAATACACCGGCCCCGACCGCCGCCGCCTGCCCCTTGACTCCTACACCGGCCCGGCCCGGCGCGGCGGCGAATAATTTGCTCTAATGCGCTGGCCCCGCGGCGCCCTCCGCCAGCACGAATTTACGGTCGCAATAGGGACATTCAACCCAGCCCTTGGCGCCCATGTTCAAATAGACCGCCGGATGGCCCAGGGCCCCGCCGCCGTCGCAACGAACCTCGGCTTTATCGACTTCAATGGTTTCCGGTGCTTCCACGGCCATGGCGTATCCGTTCTTTCCAACATTTAGAGCAATTCCCACTCGGAAATGCGCCCGCAAACACGAGCAGAATACCACTCGAATGGGCTCCAGGGGAAATCATACCCATCCCGCCCCGACAATCAACACCCCCGCCCTTGCAGCAAACCAAAAAATCCCCTAGCTTGCCCCCACCTGGGCCCCTGGCCCCAAAAATATTGGCAAATTTGCACCCGTAGCTCAGCTGGATAGAGCGCTGCCCTCCGAAGGCAGAGGTCACAGGTTCGAATCCTGTCGGGTGCACCAATCTTTTCAATGACTTAGGCAATATTGTTGCGGCGAAATATTTCGCTAGCAATCATATAGCAATCATACGGAGCGAATTGGCGTCGCTATGAGGGGGCGCTTTCCATCAAATATCCCGGCAGTTTCGCCCTCCATTCGCTCATAAGAATCAGGGTGCACTCGACGGATTCGCCGTTGTTTGTCACCAGCTGAAGTTCGCCCGCTGGCATGGCGTCATCCGCCGCCGCCCCTCGCTTTCAGGCACCCCGCTGGCACCAACTCCGCACCCCTTCACCACGCCAAATTTGGGAACGGCGGACAAACTCTGTAGTATCGCGGCGCGAGAGGTATCAGGGGGACGGAAAATCACATGAAGGCAGTTATGTTGGCGGCGGGGGTCGGGTCGCGGCTGGGGTCCGATGGGGCGGAACCGCAGCCGAAGGTTTTGTTGCGCTTTGGCGGTAAGTCATTGCTGGAATACCATCTCAATAATCTACAACGCCACGGGATCGACGAATTGGTGCTTGCCGTCGGCTATCGGCGCCTCGATATCGAGCGTGAAATCGCCGCCCTGGGCGCCCAGGATTACGTGCGGACCGTCATCAACGAGGACTTCCGCGAGGGCAATATCGTCACCTTGTGGGCGGTGCGGGATGAACTGCGTTGCGGGGGGCCGGTCCTGTTGATGGACGCCGATATTCTCTATGACCAAGAGCTGCTGGGGCGCCTGGTCACCTCCCGCCACGAAAACTGCCTGCTGCTTGATCGCGGCTTCGAGCCGGGCGATGAGCCGGTCAAAATCTGTGTCCGGGACGGCGAGATCGTTGAATTCCGCAAATGGCTCTCGATCGACTACGATTATTGCGGCGAATCCGTGGGCATGTTCAAACTTTCCAGCCATGCGGCCCAGTTGATTATCGCGCAGACGGAGCTTTACCTGGACCAGGGCCGCCGCCATGACGCTTACGAGGAGGCCATCCGCGATGTGCTGCTGACGGCGCCGCGGGGCAGCTTCGCGTTCGAGGACATCACGGGCCTGGCGTGGATCGAGATTGATTTCGCCGCCGATGTCCAGCGCGCCGAAGATGAGATCCTGCCGCGCCTCGGTCACCGTACGGGGGAGGCGTCGGGGGAGGCGTCGGGGGAGCCATGAGCGCAATCGATGCCATCATCGCCGCCGCCCTGTATGTAGCGGCCTATCTGTCTTTCATCCACCTGTTGCGCATTCCGCGGAACTGGGTGACGCTTAACCTCCCATCGGTCGTCTTGGCGGCATGTCCGGCGGTGCTGACGGTGGCCTGGGTGTCGCTGTCGCGCCAGGGCCTGGACCCCGCCGGTCTGGTCCTCTCGGCCGGTTTCATCATGGCCATGTTTTACGTCATCGCCGCGCCCGCAATCGCCTTTCACCCCGCCAACCGGTTGGTGGAATTTCTGGCCCGCCATGGCGAACACGCGGGCCTGTGGCTGTTCTTCCCGGCCCTGGCGGCGGGCCTGGCAGTTGATAACATCAAATTGCAGGCGATGTTGGCCGTTGCCATGGCGATCGAATGCTCGTGGTCCCTGCGCCACCATTGGTCCAGCCGTGGCGGGCAGCTCCATCCCTTGACGGGGGATGACCTGGCGGTCCTGAAGACCCAGGCGGGGGGCGATCTAGGGGCCTTTCGCCGCCGCCATGGGATCCGCGAGCTGGTTCTGTCGGGGGATGATGTCAGTTGGCGCGGTTGCGGCAAAACCACGCCGCCCTGCCCCTTCAACCTTTACGTCAACCGCCTTGGCCTCAACACCGCACCCTGCTGCCGCGAACATATGGGGGATATCTGCCATTATGTCGCCGGTTGCCTGGGCGAGATCGGGGCCGTGTACTGGCTGGAGGGCGGCAGCCTGCTTGGCGCCGTGCGCGAGGGCGGCGCCCTGTTGGCGTGGGAGGACGATGTCGATATCTCGGTTCTGGTCGACGAGGAGATGACCTGGGACAAATTGGCGGCGGGGCTGGTCGAACGCTGCCGGCGGGACGGCTACTACATCGATCTATTCGAGCGCAAGGATCTGATTTCCATCGCCTTCGATTTGCCGAAACCATGGCCCTGGCGCTGGGAACACAATCGTCTGCGCGGTGAAATCCGGGTCGACCTGGCCGTCTACCGCCCCGCCATGAGCCATGGCCAGGCGGTGCTGGAGCGGCAAAGCCACAAGGGTGCCATGCAGGCCACGGAGAATGGCGCCTATGGCATAGCGCGGGACATCGTGCTGCCGGCGGCGACAATAAATTTCCTCGGCGGCAGCTTCGCCTGCCCGCGCGACCCGGATGCCTATCTGCGTGTCCTCTACGGCGACTACGGGGAGGTCGAGTATACCTACCTCGATGCATCAGCCGCCGAAACCCGGCAGCAGGCCGAGCTGATCAAGTAACTTCAAAAGCCAAAGATTTCAGTATGACAAAGACAATGCTATGACAAAGATGGTGGACAACGTGCTTTTCATCACGGCGGATCAGTGGCGGGGCGAATGCCTCTCCGCCCTCGGCCATCCGGTCATTAAGACGCCGCATCTGGATGCCCTGGCGGCGATGGGCACTTTGTTTAAAAGCCACTATTCCCAATCGGCCCCCTGCGGGCCGGCCCGCGCCAGCCTGTACACGGGTCTGTATCAGCATAATCACCGCACGGTAACGAACGGCACGCCCCTGGACGACCGCCATGCCAATTTCGCGCGCGAGGCCCGCAAGGGGGGCCATGATCCCGTCCTGTTCGGCTTTACCGACATGACCACGGACCCGAGGGGCCGGGACGGCGACGACCCGGAGCTTTGGACCCGGTCCGGGCTGTTGCCGGGGTTGACGCCCATGGTCCGCATGGATGGCAAGTTCCTGCCCTGGGTGGAGGCGCTGCGGCAACGGGGCTATGAGGTCGATGACGACCCACGCTCGCTGTTCCGGCCCAACCGGGACGGCATCGACCCAGGCCTGGGCCGCACCTTCGCGCCGGCCTTTTACCGGGCGGAAGACAGCGGCGCGGCCTTTTTGACCGATGAAGCCCTGACCTATATCTCGGCCCGCGCCGGGGAAGGGACGCCCTGGTTCGCCCATATCTCCTACCACGCACCGCATCCGCCCTTTGTCGTGCCCGCGCCCTATCATGCCCTCTATGACGCGGCGGAGGTGCCGTTGCCCCTGCGCCACGCCAGCGCGGAGGGCGAGGCCAAACAACACCCCTGGGCCCGCTTTTACCTCTCCAACCAACTGGATGCGTCTTATACCTATGGCGCTTCGCTGAAGGATTACCTTGAGATCGGGGAACAAGAGATCCGCCAGATCCGGGCGACCTATTATGCCATGATCACCGAGATCGACGCGCAGATCGGACGCTTGATCGCCCATCTGAAGGAGAGCGGGGACTGGGAGCGGACCCTGATCGTCGTCACCTCCGATCATGGCGAGCAGTTGGGCGATCATTGGATGATGTCGAAATTCAGCTATTACGAACAGACCTATCATATTCCCCTGATTATCCGTGATCCCCGCGCGGCCTCGAATGGTGGGCGCGGCGGGGTCATTGACGCCTTCAGCGAAAATGTCGATATCATGCCCACCATCCTGCAGTGGCTGGGCCTGGAGACGCCGGCGGCCTGCGACGGCGCCTCGCTGCTGCCGTTCTGTCAGGGCCGGCAGGTCGATGATTGGCGCGGGGAGGCCCATGCCGCGTTCGATTTCCGCTATTTTCCAGGCCTTGAGGGCGGCCGGGTCCTGGGATTGAGCCCCGATCAATGCAACGCGGCCCTGCTTTGGGACCGCCAGTACAAATACGTCCATTTCAACGGTCTGCCACCGCTGTTTTTTGACCGGGCCGCCGATCCCGGCGAGTTTCACAATCTTGCCGGCGATCCCGCCCATCACGGCGTGATGCTGGACTATGCGCAAAAAATGCTGAGCTGGCGCATGAACCATGAAGACCGGACCCTGGCCAATACCCGGCTCGGACCGGACGGCGTGGTTGAACAACGGCCGCCCCGGCGGCAAAGAATAGGCGCCTTGACCGGCCAATAAAACGGCAACAATTAGGCGGCAATTAAGAGTCTTGGCCGCCGGAGTGCGGCTTCGGGACAATAATTTCCCATTTTTGTGGAAATCATGTATGATCGGCTTTCACGGCGTCAACCTCACCGCCAATGACAATGGTCTTCACATCATCCACGGCCATTGCTTTAAATACTTAGCGTTTTTCACATCCGCCCTGATCAATAGTCATGGCGGAACTTTGTTGACTTAAAATAAGAGCCAACCAACTTGCACGGGCCGCGATTGGATTTGCCAGCGCAAATTTCAGTTATCCGGGCTCGTCCCAGACGTCGTTGGCTTGACCCAAGTTATTGGTTCAATTGCTTTTTTCCTAAGAGTCCGAGCTGTTTTATAGCGGCGTGCTCAAGCCGACAATCGAGTTACAACGGAATATGAACGATACCGGAAACGATAAATATCTGCTGACGCCCGGCCCCTTGACGACGTCGTTGGCGACCAAACGGGCGATGCTGCGGGACTGGGGTTCCAGGGACGCGGACTTCATTGCCATTACCAGGCGCATCCGGGATCGCCTGCTGGCCATTGCCGGGGTGCCCGACAGCCATGTCGCCGTGCCGGTGCAGGGCAGCGGCACCTTCGGCGTGGAGGCGACCCTGGGCACGCTGATCGCGCCGGGGGAACGGACCCTGGTTTTGGAAAACGGCGCCTATGGCAAACGCATCGTCACCATATTGGAGCGGATCGGCCGCGAGGTCTCGGTGCTGCGCTGGCGGGAGGATCAACAGATCGACCCGGCGGCCCTGGATACGGCATTGCGCGAGGACCCCGCCATTAGCCACGTCGTGGCCGTGCATTGCGAAACCACCACCGGCATCTTCAACGATATGGCGGCCGTCAGCCGCGTTGCCAAAGCCCACGAACGCCGCCTGATCATTGACGGGATGAGCGCCTTCGGCGCCATTCCAATCGACGGCGCCGACGTGCCCTTCGATGCCCTGATCGCCTCCTCCAACAAGTGTTTCGAGGGCGTGCCGGGCATGGCCTTCGCCCTGATCGAAAGATCCTGGCTGGCGGCGGCGGAGGGTAATTCACATTCCCTGGCCCTGGACCTTTACGAGCAATGGCGGGGGCTTGAAGCCAACGGGCAATGGCGCTTCACGCCGCCGACCCATGTGCTGGCGGCCTTTGACCAGGCCTTGACCGAACATGAGGCGGAGGGCGGCGTGGCCGCGCGCCACGCACGCTATAGCGCCAACCGCGATATCCTTGTCCGGGGCATGCGGGAGCTGGGCTTTGAAACCCTGCTGGCCGATGGGGTACAGGCGCCGATCATCGTCACCTTCCTGATGCCAAACCACCCCCAATTCGAATTTACCCGCTTCTATGACGATTTGAGCGCGCGGGGCTTCGTCATCTATCCGGGCAAGCTGGCCCTCGCGGACAGCTTCCGCATCGGCTGTATCGGCGCCCTGGGCGCGGCTGAAATGCGGGCCGCCCTGGCCGCCGTCACGGCCACGCTGGCGGCGATGGGCATTGACGATCTGGCAACCTTGCCAACAGACCAAACAAGCACTTTGAACAGAATGGGAACCCAATGAAAAAGACGTCGGCCAAAAAGACTACGGCCTTTCGCGGCCTGCTAACATCCGGTGAGATCGAATTTATTTGTGAGGCGCACAACGGATTGAGCGCCAAAATTGTCGAGGAAACGGGCTTCAAGGGCATCTGGGGCAGCGGCCTGACAATTTCCGCGCAATACGGCGTGCGCGACAACAATGAGACCTCCTGGACACAAGTGTTGGAAACATTGGAGTTCATGTCGGATGCCACCAGCGTGCCGATCATGCTGGACGGCGATACCGGTTATGGCAGCTTCAACAATTTCCGCCGCCTGATCCACAAGCTTGAGCAGCGCGGTGTCGCCGCCGTTTGTATCGAGGACAAGATTTTCCCAAAAACCAACAGTTTCATTTCCGGCGATACCCAACCCCTGGCCGACATTCACGAATTCAGCGGCAAGATCAAGGCCGGCAAGGACGCCCAACTTGACGATGATTTCTCCATTGTTGCCCGCGTCGAGGCTTTTATCGCCGGCTGGGGCCTGGGCGAGGCGCTCAGGCGGGCCGAGGCCTATCACGCGGCCGGCGCCGATGCGATTTTGATCCACAGCGCCCTGGCGGTACCCGACGAAGTGCTGGCCTTCAAGAAAGAATGGGCGGACCGCTGCCCGGTCGTCATCGTGCCGACGAAATACTACGCCACCACCACGGAAGTGTTCGAGGATGCCGGCTTCTCGCTGGTCATTTGGGCCAATCATCTGTTGCGGGCGTCCATAACGGCCATGCAGCGCACGGCGAAACAGATCCATGGGGAGCGCAACCTGATGTCCATCGAGGACAACGTCGCCGGTGTTGACGAGGTGTTCCGTCTGCAAGGGGCCCAGGAGCTTAAGGAAGCCGAAAAGCGCTATCTGCCGGGGGCCGAGCAGGCGCCCTGCGCGGTGATCCTCGCCGCCTCAAGGGGCACGGAGCTGGGCGAGCTGACGGAAGACAAACCCAAGGTCATGATCGAGGTATCCGGCAAGCCCTTGCTGTCTCATATCGCTGAAACCTACAACCAGGTCGGCATCAAGAAGCTTGTCGTCGTGCGCGGATACATGAAACGGGCGGTCGATGTGCCGGGCCTGGACTACGTGGACAACGACCGCCATGACAGCACCGGCGAACTGGTCTCGCTCAAAGGGGCCGTCGACCACCTCGGCAATCTGGGCACCGACATGATCGTTTCGTACGGCGATGTGCTGTTCAACAAATACATCCTGTATCTGCTGGAAGAGCCGGGAGAGGATTTCGTCGTCACCGTGGACGCGGATTGGCGCAACAGCCGCAATGCCGGGCGGGAGGCCGATTGGGCCGTTTGCAGCCAGCCAAACTCAAGGGCCGCGTTTTCCACCGATGTTCATTTGCAGCGCCTCGGCGATGATCTTCCCGAAGCCAGTATCCACGGTGAATGGATGGGGTTTTTGAAGGTTTCGGCGAAGGGGTTTTCGATCGTCAAAACCGCGTTGGATGAATTATTGTCGAACCCCGAACAACAACAATTCAAGGTGCCCGACCTCATCAACATGTTGATCGAGAACGGCAACACGATCCGCGTCATCTACACCACCGGGCACTGGCTGGATATCGATACGGTACAGGATCTGGTCGCGGCGGGAAATTTCAATGCATGAATCCCGCCGCCCCAACGGAGCTCGGACATGATCAAGGCGGACGACTTTCTCGGGCCCGCGCGGGAGCTGGGCTTTGATTTTTACACCGGCGTGCCCTGCTCCTACCTAACGCCGTTGATCAACCGGGTGATCGGCGATCCGGCCAACCGCTATGTGGGGGCGGCCAGCGAGGGCGAGGCGGTGGGCATCGCGGCGGGTGCCTGGCTGGCCGGGCGGCAGACCGTGGTGATGTGCCAAAACTCCGGTCTCGGCAACGCGGTGAACCCGCTCACCTCTCTCAACGTACCATTTCAAATTCCGACCTTGCTGGTGGTCACCTGGCGCGGCCAGCCCGGCCTGGCGGACGAACCCCAGCACGAGCTGATGGGTCAGATCACGCCGGCCTTGCTCGATACCCTGCGCATTCCCCATATGGCCTTTCCCGCCACGGCGGACCAGATCGAACCGGCGATCGCGGCGATGTCGGCAAGCTTGCGGGAGACCCGCCTGCCCTTTGCCTTCATCATGGAAAAGGGTAGCGTTCACGACGACGGCCTGAGCGATACCACGCCGACCCGGCGGCCCAGGGGCACGCGCACCGACCACCGTGTCTCGGCTGCGCCGCCGACCCGCTACGCGATCCTGGAGCGCTTGCTCGACGTGGCGCCCGAAAATGCGGCCATCGTGGCCAGCACTGGCAAGTGCGGACGGGAATTGTTCACCCTCGCCGACCGCCCCCAGCACCTCTATCAAGTCGGCTCCATGGGATGCGCCGGACCCATGGGTCTGGGCGTGGCGTTGAATACGGCCCGGCCCGTGATCGTGCTCGACGGCGACGGCGCCGCCCTGATGAAGCTGGGCGCCTTTGCCACCATCGGGGCCATGGGCCCGGATAATCTGATCCACATCGTTCTCGACAATGGCGTCCATGACTCAACGGGCGGTCAGCCGACCGTATCGCCAAGCGTCGATTTCGCCGCCATCGCCGCGTCCTGTGGCTATACCACCACCGCCCTCGCCGACGATCCGAAAGGCTTTGCACAAGCCCTGGCCGCCGCCCTGGCAAATCCCGGACCTCACCTTATTCATGTTCGCATTCGTCCCGGTTCCCTGAACAACCTCGGTCGACCGACACTGTCCCCAAGAGACGTCGCCGATCGCTTCAAGGCCTTCCTTGCCGAACCAATCAGCGCCGCCGGCGCAGCCATCTAGCGCATGTCGCGTTCAATTGAACGCGAGGCCATGCGCTAACCCGGAGCGT
>JAPYPT010000473.1 GCA_029937535.1 Alphaproteobacteria bacterium | reverse complement strand
GATAATTGCGCACCTTTCGCTGTATTCGTCGGTAATAATTCCGGGCCATCCCCCCGTCTATCATGAAACCATCGGCGCCGTATCGCCAGCCGTCCTTTCGGCCACCATCTCTGTTGACCCCCATCTCTGTTGACCCAAAGGACGTCGTCTGATCTAAGAATTCCATGACCACCCACCCATCAACTCTCGGCCGTGACGTCAAAGTCATGGGCCTGGTCGGCGCCGCCCACTGGGCAAGCCATTTTTTTCAACTGGTCCTGCCGGCCTTGTTCCTGTTTTTGCGCGATGAATTCGAGGTCTCCTTCGCCGCGCTTGGTTTGTTAACGACGATGCTGTACGGCGCCTCGGGCCTGACGCAGACCGCGGCGGGCTTCCTGGTCGACCGCTTTGGCGCCCGGCGGGTGCTGTTGTCCGGACTAACCTTGGCCTCCCTGGCGACGTTGGGCTTCGGTCTGGTTTCCTCTTATTGGATGTTGTTGCCGCTTTCCGTGTTGGCGGGCCTCGGCAATAGTGTCTTTCATCCCGCCGATTTGGCGATCCTGACCGCCAAGGTCAGCCCCCATCGCCTCGGCCGCGGCTACGCCACCCATGCGCTGTGCGGCAATCTGGGCTGGGCCTCGGCGCCGATCTTGATGATCGGTTTGGCGCAGGCCTGGGATTGGCGCGTCGCCATCATGACCGCCGGACTGATCGGCCTGGCCATCGTCGCTGCCTTCCTGATTTGGGGCGAAGACCTCGGCGACCGGGACGAGGCTGCTTCGTCGGCGGAGGCAAGCGAAAAGATCCCCATGGGCCGGTTGATGGACAACGTGCGGCTGTTGTTGTCCACCACGATCATTTCGTGCTTTCTCTATTTTGCCTTTTTATCGGCGGCCCTGATCGGCATCCAGAATTTCGGCATCCCGGCAATGGTGGATTTATTCGGGCTCTCATTGGTGGACGCCGGGCGGGGCGTCACCGGGTTCTTGCTGGGCACGGCGGGCGGCATCTTCATCGGCGGCATCCTGGCCGACCGCACCGACCGCCACGACCGCATTGCCATCGCCGGGATGATCACCGCCGCGCTGTTCATGCTCTATATCGCCACGGCGGATCTGAACGGCGGCATGGTTCTCATTCTGCTGATCCTGGCGGGTGCTGCATCGGGCACCACCACGCCGTCCCGCGACATGCTGGTGCGCGCGGCCACGCCCAGGGGCGCATCGGGGCGGGTCTTTGGCTTTGTTTATTCCGGTTTGGACCTGGGCTCCTCCCTGATCCCGATCATGCTGGGCTGGGCCCTGGACCAGGGACGCCCCGAAGCCGTGTTCTATGCCGCCTCGGCGCTCCTCGCCATCACCGTATTCACGGTGATCAAGGTACGACGCCAGGTCGTGGCGGCTTAATCCAGCGCACTGCGCCGGATATGGCAATCGGGGCGTTTCAGTACGCCGGGTTGCAGTTTGGTGCCCAGACCGGGGCCGTCAGGCGGGCGGATCATGCCGTTTTCCACGGGCGGCAATTCGGTGACCAATTCCTGGTACCATCCGTAATAGAACGCCCGCACCATCTCCTGGATCAGGGTATTGGTGGCGTTGATGGAATGATGCACCGAGGCCGTCAGCAGCACCGGTCCCGTGCAATCGTGGGGGGCGACGGGGCGGTGCCAGGCCTCGGCCATGGCCGCGATCTTGCGCGCCTCGGACAGACCGCCGCACCAGCTTAGATCGTACATCACGAAATCGCAGGCCTGCAGCTCCAGCAATTCGCGGAATTCGCCTCGCATGCCGATGGTTTCAGACGCCGTGGTGGGAATGCGGGTCGCGTCCTTGAACTCCTTCAGGCTGCGCAGATTGCTCATCTTGATGG
>JAPYPT010000203.1 GCA_029937535.1 Alphaproteobacteria bacterium | reverse complement strand
CCTCGATACTGACCGTCGCGGTCAGCCCGGTCAGGGCCAGGGCGGCGGCGGCCTGGTGGGAGAGCGCATCGGGTTTGCGGGCGATAATAGCGGCCTTGATGGCGATTTTTTCCGCATATGCGCCCTCCTGGCCCACATCGCAGACGCCGAACACCGCATCGCCGATGGCGAAATCATCCACGCCTTCGCCCAGGGCGCTGACCAGACCGGAAAAATCCCGGCCCAGAATGTAGGGGAATTCCAGGCTTGAGCCATATTCGTCAGCGCGCACCTTCCAATCGGCGGCATTGATGCTGGCAGCATGGATATCGACCACGACCTGGCCCGCGCCCGCTACCGGATCGGGCATATCGCCATAGATCAACACCTCCGGCCCGCCGTTCTTTTCTATCAATGCCGCTTTCATCGCTCTCTCCCATATTGTCCGGATTATTTAGACCATCTTGCAAGACAACGGCAAATAATGCCAATGGTGCTTCTGGATCATGGGTTCTGAATTTCGGGAGGGTTTGGCGGATGCGACATTCGAGATTGCCGGCGGGCGGGGCGAACATTTTCATGAAGATCCGCGGCAAGCGGGCCGAGGCGGAGGCGGCGGGCCAGCGCCTGTTGGATTTGTCCATTGGCGAGCCGAAGGGCCCGGCCTTGCTGAGCGCGCGGGAGGCCGCCCGGGACGCGGTGATGAGCGAGGCCGAGGCCATGCACGCCTATCAATATAACGACAGCGCCGCCGTGCCTGATTTCTCCCGCCGCTTCGTCCAGGCCCATCTGGATCGTGATCTGCCCGACGAGGGCCTGGACTATCTGCCCATTTCAGGCATCAAGCCAATCATCGGCTTGTTGCCGCTGGCCTGCGGCTGCGCCCAAGGGCCGGTGACCGTGGCCACCATGACCAAACCGGGTTACCCCATCCCCGCAGATCAATGCGCCTATCATGTCAATGTCAGCCACTATGCCCTGAACCTGAATGGCGCCAACGCTTATCGCTTCGCCACCGATGATATCGCGCCGGGCACGGACCTGATCATGACCAACTACCCCCATAACCCATCGGGCCAGATCGCGGAGGCGGCCTGGTGGCGGGAGCTGTGCCAGTATTGCAGCGACAACGACATCCGCCTGTTCAACGACGCCGCCTATATCTCCCTCTCCCACAGTGACGACTGCGCCAGCCTGAGCCAGATCGCCATGGATTACCCGGAGCTGTCCTGGACCGAGGGTTTCACGGCGGCCAAGTTGATCGGTAACGGCACCGGCTGGCACGTGGGCGCCATGGTCGGCTCGACAGATTTCATCGGCGATATGAAGGAGGTCAAGGGCAAGACCGACGCCGGTTTCGTCGCCCCCATGGCAGCCGGTGTTCTGGCGGCGTTGGAGACCGATCAGGCCGGTATCGCGCAATTCCGAACCATGTACGCCGAACGCCTGACGATCCTCAAGGACCTGATGCAGAGTTGCGGCATGCGCCTGGCCATCGAGCCCAAGGCCGGTTTCTACACCCTGTGGGACACCCCCAGCCGGGCCTTTGGCCAGACCATCAGCAGCGGCGAAGAGTTCAATTTTCTGATGATCGAACGCACCGGCGTGGTCGGCGTCCACTTCGGCGACGCCCTGCGCTATGCCGTCTGCGCCGACGTCGCCAGCATGGCCGACGATCTCAGATTGGCGTTCGAGGCGGCGGCGGTTTCATACGACTAAGGTCGGAATGTCGGACCGTATTTTGGGTACACGTAACAAGTACATGTCCCCAAATTACTCTGCCTGTGCGAACGGTCGGGGTGAATAGGGGGAAATGTACTTGTTACGTGTCCCCCTATTCATGGAGCCATAACCGTTGCCGTTATTCCGGCAGCCCGGCCTTGACCAAACCATCGCGGTAATGGTCAATATCCGCCTGCCGGCGCCAGCGGAAATTGCGGCAATGACGGGTGGCGGTGATTTCAGGGAAGACTTCCAGAAAACGTTCGGCTGCCCGGGCAGCATCATCCGTCTGGCCCAACTGACCCAATGCGGCCGCGCGCATGCCTAGGGCCTGGGTGAATATGGGCACGGCGCGCAAGGCCTCCTCGGCCCATGACAAAGCCGCGCCATAGTTTCCGAGGCAATAGTGGGCGAAGGCCGTGAGGGTCTGGAATTGATAATTGTCCGGACTGCTGGGGCCCATGCGCAAGCCAATTTCAAACGATGCGATCGCGGCAACATGCTCCCCGGCCAGAAATTGTGCATTGCCCCGAGTATGGTGGCCGTGCATCAACAGAGGATAATCAGACACCACCCTCGCTGACTGTGCCAGGGCCTCATCCCACTTGCCGGTCCAACTGAGGGTGTCCGCAAGAAATGCGGCGATAATGGGATCGGCGGGGTCAAGCCGCATGGCCCGTCCCGCCTGCTCGGCCAAGGCATTCCAGGTCTCCGCGCTGCCCTTGCGAAAGCCATATACAAACAGTTGATATTGATGCTGGCTGAGGAGCCGCCAGGACGAGGCATGACTGGGATCAAGTTCCAAGGCCTGCCGGCAAAGCGCTTCGCCCTGCAGGAAACCCGCCTCGGTCGCTTGGTGTAGGCAGGCCAGAGCCCGGAGATGGAGTTCCCAGGCGCTCAACTGTTCGGGCGAGCGTTCCTTCAGACGGCGGAATTCGGAACGCAGCACCTCCGGCGCGATGCGGGCCACGATGTTGCCGGTAATCTCGTCCTGGACCTCGAATATATCATCCAGTTTGCGGTCGAACCGTTCGGCCCAGATGTGCTGACCATTCGAGGCGTCGATCAACTGCGCGGTAATGCGGACCTGCTGCCCGCTGCGCCGAACGCTGCCCTCCAGAATGTAGCGGGCGTCCAGTTCGGCGGCGATCAGGCGCACATCCTTGGCCTGGCCCTTGTATGAAAATGTCGAATTCCGGGCGATTACCCGTATGCCCGGCGTGCGTGACAGCAGCGCGATGATGTCTTCCGAGATGCCGTCGGCAAAATAGTCCTGGTCGGGATCGGCGGACATATTGTCAAAGGGCAGCACGGCGACGGCGGCCCGTTCGCCGGACGTGGTGGCGGCGGCGGCCTGCAGGGCATCGGTCTGCGTGCCGCCCATGTCCACGCGCCAGACGACCACCGGTGCAACGATATTCTTCAATTCCTGGGGACCCAGATCAATCAGTGGCGCCTCAATGCGCTGGTGCACGCCATCGCGGGCCGCTTGCGAAATGGAGATACCGCCCGGCTCCGCCACCTCTTGCAGGCGGGCGGCGATATTGACCGTATCGCCGAATATATCGCCGTCATCGGCAATGATTTCGCCCACGTGGATACCGATACGGAAACGCATGCGCCGCTCATCGGGCAGGGTGGCGTTGCGCCGGGCCATCTCGCGCTGCACATCCAACGAGGCCTGCACAGCGGCAAGGGCGGAGGAAAATTCGATCAACATGCCGTCGCCCGTGGTCTTGACGATATGGCCGCCGGCGTTGAACACGAACGGATCGACGGCATTGCGGTGCGCCTTCAAGGCGGCCAGGGTGCCGTCCTCGTCCAGCCCCATCATGCGGGAATATCCGGCCACATCCGCCAAGACAATGGCCGCCAATCTACGCTGCGTATCCGTCGACATGGCCGCAGTCTAACCAAGTCGAGTGGGATCGGGAATAGCGGGAAGTGGTTCCGGTGCGGCCTGAAAGGCTCTACGATGGAAAAAACGCTGTCAGGAAGGACCAAGACAATGACAAGCCATGCCGCAAATGGCCTGACCGGCGCCGATATCCGCGCCAAATTGGATCATCCCGTGGTCGATGCCGACGGCCATATGATCGAATGCACCTTCGCGGTGCTGGATTTTGTCCATCAGGTGGGCGGGGCCGATGCCGCCCTGCGCTATGAGCAACTATTGAAAGACGATCCATCGGGATCGGGCCGGCGCGCCGTCTGGGTGGGAAATTCGGGACCGGGCTCCATTGACCGGGCCACGGCCATGCTGCCCAAGCTGTACCGCGCCCGCCTGGACGAGGCCGGGATCGATTTCGGCGTGGTCTACGGCACCCTGGCGTTGAGCGTGTTGCGCCTGGACGACGACGAATTGCGTCCCATCGTGTTCCGCGCCATGAACATGCTGTATGCCGATATGTTCAGTGAGGTCTCCGACCGGCTGACACCCGCCGCCCTGATCCCCATGTCGAAGCCGGACGAGGCGGTGGCCGAACTGGAATTCGCGGTCCGCGAATTGGGCCTGAAGGCCATCGTGGTCAACACCATGCTGAACAGACCGGCCCCGGAAGTGGTGGCAGAGGCGCCGCACTTGGCGCATCTGAGCCTCGAAATGTATTCCCCCGGTATTGACGTGGGCGATGCCTATGATCCGGTCTGGGCCAAATGCGTTGAACTGGGCGTGGCGCCCAGTTGCCACAACGCCTATCGCGGCCGGGGCAGCACCCATGGCTCGCTCAAGAATTATTGCTACAATTCCCTGAACAGTTTCGGCCACGGCAGCGAGTATTTCTGCCGTTCGTTGTTTTTCGGCGGCGTGCCCCACCGTTTCCCGGACCTGAAATTCTGCTTTCTCGAGGGCGGCGCCGGCTGGGCGGCGCAGCTTTACAACAGCCTGTTCGAATATTGGGAGAAACGCAGCCTGGACGCCCTGTCCCGCAACCTGGACCCGGCCAAGCTGGACATCGATCTGTTGGTGGAGATGGCCGAAAAGTATGGCGACGCGCGCCTGACGCCGGAACGCATCCGGGCCGAGCCGCACCAGCCGGGCACGACGCAACTGTTCGTGCCGCCCGAGGAGCTCGACGATTTCGCCGGCACGGGGATCAATAGCGGCGATGACATCACCCGCATCTTCGACCGCAATTTCTATTTCGGCTCGGAAGCCGACGACCGCATGACCGCCGTCGCCTTCGATACCAAGCTGAACCATCACGGCGCCCGGATGAACGCCATCCTAGGTTCCGACATCGGCCATTGGGACGTGCCCGACATGACCAAGGTCATGGTGGAGGCTTATGAAATGGTCGACGACGGCTTCATGGACGACAATGACTTCCGTGATTTCACCTATGGCAACGTGGTGAGAATGCACACCGGCATGAACCCGGACTTCTTCAAGGGCACGGTCGTTGAGACAGAGGTCGCGGCCCTGATGGCGGAGAATGCGCAATGAACGAAACTGAAACACTCGCCTTGCTGGACGACATCGGGGCCGCCTTCGCCCGCCACGATATCGACGCCATGGTCGGTTATTTCGCCGCGGATGGCGAATTCGTCAACGCCGTTGGGCCCGATCCGCACGGCACCCGCTATAAAGGACACGCCGAAATCCGCGGCTATTTCGAAGGCCTGTTCGAATTGGTCGAGGATGTGCAGTGGGAAAAAACCGATGTCCGCGTGTTGGGCGAAAAGGCCTATGCGGAATGGCACCGCCGCGCCACCTTGAAGACCGGCGAAAAGCAGGACTGGCTGGGCGTCGATATCTACACGTTCGGCGCCGGCAAAATTGCCAAAAAAGACACCTACATCAAGGTTGCCGGGTAGAGGCCCCGGATGCCCGATAGTTCCAAACTTAATACCATTCATGACGACGCGATCATTTTCGATGGTCTGATCGTTTCCAACTGGTCCGAGGCAGTGTTCAGGGATATGCGCCGGGGCGGATTGACCGGGGCCAATTGCACCTGTTCTGTCTGGGAAGGCTTTCGCGACACCATGCTCAACATCGGGCAATGGAATGGATGGTTCCGGGACCATGCCGAGCTGATCGTCAAGGCGCGGTCCGTGGCGGATATCCGCCAGGCCAAGCGGGATGGCCGGACGGCCATCGTGCTGGGCTTTCAAAACACCTCCGCCTTCGAGGACCGCTTGGATTTCATCCCCATCTTCAAGGAGCTGGGCGTTGGCATCGTGCAGATGACCTACAACACCCAGAACCTGGTCGGCAGCGGCTGTTACGAGAGCACGGATGGCGGCCTGTCCGATTTCGGCCACGAGGTGGTAGGGGAAATGAACCGGGTCGGCATGCTGTGCGATCTGAGCCATGTGGGCGCGCAAACCTCGCGGGATGTCATCGAGGCCTCGACAAAACCCGTGGCCTACAGCCATTGCCTGCCCAAGGGCCTGAAGGATCACCCCCGCAACAAGACCGATGACGAACTCCGCTTTATCGCCGAGCGGGGCGGCTTCATCGGCGTCACCATGTTCCCACCCTTTTTGCGCCGGGGGAACGAGGCCGCCATATCCGACTATATCGAGGCGATTGCCTACATCATCAATATCGCCGGCGAGGATGCGGTCGGCATTGGCACCGATTTCACCCAGGGCCATGGCGATGACTTCATGCGCTGGATCACCCAGGACAAGGGCTATGCGAGGCAATTGACCGAATTCGGCCCGGTGAAATTTCCCGACGGCCTGGGCGCCATCGGCGACATGGCCAACCTGACCAAGGGCATGGCGGACGCCGGCTGGCGGGAAAGCCGCATCCACAAGATCCTGGGCGAGAACTGGCTGGCCCTGCTGGAGACCGCCTGGGACGTATAACGAGCTTTGCGAGAGATATCGGTACCCGTTGCCGGCCATGCTAAATAAAAATTTTGGAGGACCATCATGCATTACAAACGTATTTCCGCCGACAGCCATGTTGATTTGTGCTGGATGCCGCCGACCCTGTTCGTTGACGAGGCGACACCGGCCATGAAGGAACGCATGCCTTATGTGGTGGACGGCCCCGACGGCCCCTATTGGACCTGCAAAAACGGCACATCGTTCGGTCTGAAAAACGGCGTCGGACCGGCCGGCGCGAAATACGAAAAGGGCCGCCATGCCCGCGCCGACCTGATGGCCGACACCAATCTGTATGAAGACGGCAAGAATGATATCCGCCGCATTTCCGACCCCCATCTGCGCCTCAAGGACATGTTGATGGACGAGGTGGACGCCGAGGTGATCTACGGCATCCTGGGCGCCGCCACCAAGCTGGCCGATCACGAGGCGGCGAACGAGATGTTCCGCATCTACAACGACTGGCTGGCGGATTTCTGCAGCCATTATCCCGAACGCCACATCGGCCTGGCCTGTCTGCCCTATGGCGATATCGAGGCCGCGCGGGCGGAGATTTACCGCGTTGCCGATACCGGTCTGCGCGGCCTGGAATTGTCCTGTTCCTGGGACATGGCGCCCATGTACGACCCCATGTGGGAGCCCCTGTGGCAGGCCGCCGACGAGGTCCGGCTGCCGCTGCATTTCCATACCTTCCCCGCCATCCCCACCGAGCAGATCGCCAATCTGACCGGGCCGACCCGGCGGGCGGCGTTTTTCACCGTTGTCTCGGGCTTTCAGATGAATCTGGTCAACATCATCGCGGCGATTATCTCGGGCGGTGTGCTGGAACGTTATCCCAACCTGAAGGTGGCCTTTGGCGAAAGCGGCTGCGGCTGGATCCCCTATATGCTTGAGCGCATGGATTTCGAATGGGAGGACCGCTTCCAGGATCTGCCCATGAGCATGAAGCCCTCGGACTATTGGAAACGCCAATGCAAGGCGACCTTCCAGTTCGATATTGTCGGCACCAAACTGATCGAGGACATGGGGGTGGAGACCCTGATGTGGGGGTCCGACTATCCCCACGGCGACGGCGTCTGGCCCGAATCCAGCCGCTACATCGAAGAACAATTCGGCCACCTCTCGGCGGACGACTTCCGCAAGATTACCTGCGAGAACGCCGGCAAATTTTATGGCCTGATGAATTAGACGGGAAGCCGGCGGCGGTTTTCCAGCGGACTCGTTAGTTGCTGCCAATCGGCTATTATTCGGCTATTATTCGGCTATGTCATGGCAGCCGAAATACACCATCACGAACAGGCTGGTCGTCACCATGCGGCGCATTGGCGAGACGATTGGCGAGATCAAGTCGTTGAACCTAAGCCCCCAGGCGCTTGCGCGGTTGGAGCAAGAGGCGCGCGCCCAATCGAGCCATGCCTCGACCAGCATCGAGGGCAACCCCCTGCCATTGACCGACGTCAAGCAATTGCTGAAGGCGGACCCCCGCCAAGTCCGGGATACGGAACGCGAGGTATTGAATTACAATCGGGCCCTGCAAAAGATCCAGGCAGATGTGATGGCTGGCATATTCCGGCCCGGCCTCGCGGAAATGGCAGCCATTCAGGCGATCGTCGTCGATGGCTTGATGGATAATCCGGCACATGTGGGGACGGCGCGCCGGGAGCCCGTATTGATCCGCGATCCCCGCCAGCCTGAAAATATCATCTTCATTCCGCCCAATCACCAAGACGTGCCGCGATTGGCGGATGAGTTGGCGACATTTGTTGAAGAATGGGGCGGCGAGATCGACCCCATCATCATGGCTGGTTTGTTTCACCGCCAATTCGTCATCATACACCCCTTCATGGATGGCAATGGGCGCACGGCGCGTCTGCTGACTACGGCCATCCTGGGCCAGGGCGGCCTGGACATCTTCGGAATATTCGCCTTCGAGAACTATTATAACCGCAATATCAGCCGCTATTTCGCCGCCGTTGGTTTGCAAGGCGACTTCTACGAACGCGAAAGCGCCATCGATTTTACCGCTTGGCTGGAGTTCTTCTCGGACGGCATCCTCGACGAACTAGTCCGTGTGCGCGGTACCATCCCGTCTGAATCGCCTCTTCGTCTTGAAGACCATCACCATCGCCTGCTGGACTACATCAAGACCCACGGAAGCATTAGTCAGCGGGAATATGGCCAAATCTCAAGCCGCTCCCTGGCGGCCCGAAAGCAGGACTTCCAAAAACTCACCGCCCTTGGCCTATTGCAGCGCCGCGGCGGCGGGCGCGGCACCTATTATGTGCTGATGGATGAAAGGCAATGACATGGCAGACGATTATCCGCGCGATCTGATCGGTTACGGCGCCAACCCGCCCGACCCGCAGTGGCCCAAGGGCGCCCGCCTCGCCGTCAACTTCGTGATGAATTACGAGGAGGGTTCGGAATATTCCATCCCCGATGGCGATGGTTTTTCCGAAGCCTCCCTGACGGAGATGCCCGCCTCCGCCGTTCCGCGCGGGGAGCGGGACCTGGCGGCGGAAAGCATGTTCGAATACGGCGCCCGGGTCGGTTTTTGGCGGCTG
The DNA here is from genome assembly GCA_029937535.1 of Alphaproteobacteria bacterium. Lineage (GTDB taxonomy): Bacteria > Pseudomonadota > Alphaproteobacteria. The sequence goes on along the minus strand of JAPYPT010000203.1, from coordinate 738 downwards.
TTGCGGCTGTTTCAAGAACGCGATCTGCCACTGACCATCTTCGCCTGCGCCCTGGCCCTGGAACGCAACCCGGACGCAGCGGCGGCGATCCGCGAAGCGGGTTACGACATCTGCTGCCACGGCTGGCGCTGGGTCGAACATTTTCGCCTAACGGAGGCTGAGGAGCGGGAGCATATTGCCAAGGCGGTTGCCTCTTTGACAAAAATGTTCGGCGCCCCGCCGCCCGGCTGGTATTGCCGCACCGGGCCATCCGTCAACACCCGCCGGCTGTTGGTGGAGCATGGCGGCTTTCTCTATGACAGCGACGCCTACAACGACGAACTACCCTATTGGGTCAGCCACGACGGCCAGAACCATCTTGTCGTGCCCTACAGCCTGACCCACAACGACAGCAAATTCGGGCGCGGTTATTTCGCCCACGGCGACGACTTCTACAGCTTCGTCAGGGACGGCTTCGACATGCTGTACGAGGAAGGCGCCCAGGCGCCGAAGATGATGTCCATCGGCCTGCATATGCGCCTCATGGGCCACCCGGCGCGCGCCGCAGGTCTGGCCCGGCTGCTGGATCACATCGCCGGCCACGACGATATCTGGATCACCTCCCGCCTGGCCATCGCCGAACACTGGCGCCGGCTGCATCCGCCGGAAAACTGAGCTGCCAATTAGCATTCAAAGCGGCCTGCCGCCTGGATGCCCGGATCATGTGTGGACGGCCCGTTGTTTGCAAGAAAATCTTGG
>JAPYPT010000202.1 GCA_029937535.1 Alphaproteobacteria bacterium | reverse complement strand
CACTTGATACAGGCATCAACGACGACGTACGTCATTCCTTATTCTCCCAACAATCAATAGTCATCCCGCGGGTTGCATCCGCGGGGCCGGGCGGCGCCGCCCGAACAGAATTTCAAAACTATGGACCGGCTGGCCGAAGCCGCGCAAGAACCCGTTTCCGGGCCTCGCCCCGTTCCCGGTCCGAGACATAAAGCAAGCCGCCCAGGCGACGCAACAAGTTTGCTTCATGGGCATGTAATTCGCCATCCGCATAGGCCACTTCCCAGGCCATTTCAATCAATTCAATCCGCTCCTCCGGCCCATACCGATCCTTGATCACGCGGGTAAAACCCAGCAATTGGTTGGCTTCCGATTGTTCGGCCACGGCCATGTCGTGCAGGCTGCGCGCCTCCTCGTCGTTCAGATTGAATTTTTGCCGCAACAGCCCATCGATCGCGACCTGCTCGGCCTCGCCATAATGACCATCCAGGGTCGCCGCCTCGACCAGCAGGGCGGCGGCGGCAAGCTGCAGCTCATCGTGGGAATGCCGGCCGGCTTCATCTCCGCTCCCGCCCGTGGCCGAGGCACCGGCGAATAGCGCTTTGATTCGATTTATCATGGCGCTGCCTAACATGCGGGCCGCGCGCCATCAACCGGCAACGAAACAACGTGCGCCGCAGCTATAGTCTTTGCCTCGGGCGCCTGCCCGGTCTACCATTTCCACATGGCAAATTTGCAGCAACATCATGCCCGCACATGGCGCCGACGTTTTCAGTTGGTGCTGATAATTGGCGTCACCGCGATGGCACTCCCGGGCGCCCCGGCGCGATCCGCGGACAATGTAACAGGTACCATGGACGCCTCCGGTCAGGGTCTCCCGCCAAAAGGCGCCGCCATTGGCGTGCGGGCCGCTTCGGGCGGGCCTGATAGCCAGGCCATCGCGGATATGTTCCGCGACGCGCTGGAGGCGGCGGGCTTTCGCCCGGGCGGCGGCGCCGGCTACAGCCTGACTTTTCTGATCTCCGGCGAGGGCTCATACGGCCGGCGGGGTTCCAGCCTTGAACTAAGGGGCAGCGAGGGCAGCAGCAGTTCGGGCGAGGTAGAACTGACGATGCGTTGGAAAGCAACACGGGACAAGACCAGAGGCGCCCGCGAGAGCCGGCGCCTGACCATATCCATCACGGACGGCGACCGGGCCGAGGTTTGGCAAGCCCGCATTGAATTGCGCGCCAGCGACGCCGATGATCTGGCAATGGTCAATGCGGTGATGCCGGCGCTGATCGCCAACATCGGCCGCACGGTCTATGCCTTGCGCGTACCCTGATCCTGGGAACATCACGAAATCTATCGATCCAACAGACGGTCGACGGCGCGGCGCTCGCGCTTGGTTGGCCGGCCAGCGCCTGCTTCGCGATGTCCGGGCGCGCCATCGGCCGGCTTTTCCTTCGGGCCGGTTTCTGGCGGCGCCAGATCTTCGTACAAGGCCTGCGCCTCGGGCGCCGGGCCGCGGCGTTGGCCAAGATCGAGGATCCTGACAACGCGGATATGATGACCGCGCGGAAAGGTCAAAACGTCGTCGACCTTGACCGTGGCGGCGGCCTTGGCGGCAATCTGGCCGTTGATCCGCACCTTGGAGGCTTGGCAGGCCTTGCCCGCCATGGTGCGGCTTTTAAAAAACCGGGCATACCATAACCATTTATCCAAACGTTGCAGTTCAGCCATGGCTTAGCTGCCTACTTTGGCCGCAGCAATTGCCGCAGGCCGGCAAAGGCCGAGGTCGAGGCCGAAGCCGAGGGATTTTGCTTTTCCCGCTCATGCTTGGCGATTGTCCGCTTCGATGGGCGATTATGCTTGCGGTGGCGAAAGAGGTAGCGCCGGGCCGCGATATCGCCTTCACCGCCATAGCCAAGATCCGCCAGGACCGTATCCAGCGCGGCGCGGCCCCGGCCCAATAGGGACAGCATATCGTGGCTGGCCTCAAACGGGCCGGCCTTGCCGGCGGCATGGGCCAGTTGCGCCAGCCGGTCAAGGATATCGGCGCGGACCGCCATATCGCCAACGGGGCGGTAGCCCGATGCCATGAGATGATTGTTCACCGCGTCCTGCCCCGCCAAGGCTTCGGGAAGGTCCATGCTGACCCGGCCCGCTTCGGGAACAGCGGGATGGACGTCATGGGGGTGCGCCAACCGCCACAGTCGGGCCCGCACCGCCAGGCGGGCCGGGCGCAGAAGGCCGGGCAGAAAGACATCCCGGTAGCCGAGGCGCACGCCCAATCGGTGCAGCTTCGCGCGGTCGGCTTGGGTCAAATCCGCCACCATATCGGCGAGCTGTTCACGGGGCACAATGCCCAGCCCCTCGACGAGCTGAAAGGCCAGGCCCCGCGCCGCGCCTTCGAACCGTGCCTCTCCCAACCGTATCAACGGCGATAGATGGGCCCTGACATGCGCCCGCAACCAAGTTTGCAGATGATGGCGGGCGCGCTCCCGCAGGGGACCGTCCAAATGATCGAACGGCAATAGCGACACCCTGGGTTCAAGCGCCTGCACGCCCTGGCCGAGGCGCGCCACCGGCGCCCCTTCCCACCACAAACTGCCGTCCTCCGGCCAGGTCACCGCATCCCGTTCCGAAGCCGCCAGCTTGGCCGCCCGCCGGGCGATTTCGCGGCTCAGAACCCGGTTCGCGGCGGTCCGCAGCGCCCGGCCCTCGGCCTGGTCAGCGGCGGCGTCGGGTTCATATTTCAACCCGGTAAGGCGGCCGACGCATTGCCCCTCCACCAGGACCTCGCCCTCGGCGGTGACCGCCGCCAGCAGGTCCCGGCGCTCGTCCAAACCCCGGTACAGCGCCGCCGTGCGCCGGTCGACAAAGCGTTGGGTCAGCGCCGCATGCAGGGCGTCGGACAGCGCATCCTCCACCCCGCGCGTGCGTTCCTGCCAATGGCGGGCGTCATCCAGCCAGTCCGATTGATGCGAGATATAGGTCCAGGTACGGACATGGGCGATGCGCCCGGCCAGGGTGTCGATGTCCCCATCGGTGCGGTCCAGGCGGCGCATGTGGCGGTCGATCCAATCGGCGGGAACCTTGCCGTCGTCCTTTGCCAGGAAGCGGAAAACCCGGTTCAACAGGCGGTGGTGGGCCTCGGGCAAGGTTTTCGCGAAATCGGGAATGCGGCAAACATCCCAAAGCTGACGCACCATTGCAGGGCTGCGCACGGCATCCTGGATCGTGCTGTCGGCCATCAGGGCCTGCAGGGCCAGGCTGTCATCGGCATCGCGCATCAAGCTCAAATCCTCGCGCGGCGCGGCCTGGCGCAAACTGGCCAGCAGCGCCGGGGCGGAGGCAAAGCTCAAATCGGTATTTCGCCAGTTCAGGCGGCGGACCTTGGCGAAACGGTGGTTCTCCACCAACTCCACCATTTCCGCGCCGACCGGCCCGGCGGCGGCGGTGGTGCCGAAGGTGCCGTCGTTCATATGGCGCCCGGCCCGGCCGGCGATCTGCCCCAACTCCCCAGGGTGCAGATCCCGGTGCCCAATACCGTCAAATTTGCGCAGATCGGCGAAGGCCACATGGTCCACGTCCATGTTCAGGCCCATCCCGATAGCATCCGTGGCGATCAGATAATCCACTTCGCCCGCCTGATACAGGGCGACCTGGGCATTGCGGGTGCGCGGGCTCAAGGCGCCCATGATCACCGCCGCCCCGCCGCGCTGGCGGCGCATCAGCTCGGCCAGGGCATAAACATCCTTGGCTGAAAAGGCGACGATGGCGCTGCGCCGGGGCAGCCGGGAAAGTTTCTTCTCGCCTGAATAACTTAAAGTGGAGAACCGCGGCCGTTCAATGAACTGCGCCTCCGGCAGCAGACGGCGGATAATCGGCTTCATGGTGGAGGCGCCCAGAAACATGGTCTCCTGTTCGCCACGGGCATGGAGCAGCCGGTCCGTGAAGACATGGCCCCGTTCGCCATCGGCGCAGAGTTGAATTTCATCCACGGCCAGGAAATCAGCCCGCCAGGTCAGGGGCATGGCCTCCACCGTGCAGACGAAATAGCTGGGCCGGGGGGGCACGATTTTTTCTTCACCGGTGACCAGGGCCACCGCGCCCACGCCCTTTTGCGCCACCACGCGGTCATAAATCTCCCGCGCCAGCAAACGCAGCGGCAGCCCGATAATGCCCGTGCGATGGCCCAGCATCCGCTCCACCGCCAAATGGGTCTTGCCGGTGTTGGTCGGCCCCAGTACCGCCGTGACGCGGCCGCCTGATTGTCTGCTCTGCTCGATCATGCTGTGTGCGAGGATCGGGTCTTAAAGCCGAAAATGCAAGTCCGGGCTATTCGGCCGCGACGGGGGGCTCGGTTACGCTGCGTTTCCGCAGAACGGCATCGTCGGGCATTGACATCATTTTTTCATAGGCGGCGGCATCGTAACCGCGCATGTGCGGACCGGGGCCGGACAAATCGGGTTGCGTCCTGGGCGGCGCTTCACTTTCATGGCTAGCCGGGTTTCGGTAGGCGGCCAGTTCATCGGCTGAGATGCCGGCCAGCGCCACGACCTCCCCGTCGATCCAGGCATCGCCGTTGATGGCGCCGTTTGAATAAGACAATTCCAGGGTCAGGTTCTCGGGCCCGGCGAAATAGATCGATTTGCAAAAGCCGTGATCGATGGGGCCCAGTACCGGCACGCCGCGGGAGCGGATGCGGTCCTGCATGGCCAGCAGTTCCGCTTCATCCGCGACCTTCAAGGCCAAATGCTGCATGCTGCCCGGCGCGCACAGGCCGCCCGGACTGCCCGCATGGGTCTCGCCCATGGTCGTCGGCACCTCCGCGAAGGCTGGTGACGCCACAAAGGCAAGGGAACTTTCATCGTTCAGGCGCAGAAAACCATGAAAGGTATTCGCCACCCCGTGCATCCAATACAGCGCCACCAGTTCCATGCCCAAAACATCCGTGAAATAGGAGATCTGGCTTTAGATGTCGGCCGTACCGATAGCCAGATGATGCAACCCTTCAACTTTGTTCATTGTCCGCGCTCCCGATTCAAGCAAATGCAATCGCTAGTGGCCCCGTGGACCCGAATTACCGATCATATCCCGATGGCACGGCAAAACTTCCGTTTTTTTCACGCGTTTTTTCCTGGCCACCAGAAATGGACACTCCGCGCGCCTCTGGGCTATATACGAGCCAGGTAGCGATAGGATGAGTGTCATGGCCGAACAGACGAAAACCCCCGAAGACTGGCGCGCCCTGGCGGCGAAGGAGCTGCGCGGGCGGGAGCCGGATGATTTGACCTGGGCCACGCCCGAGGGGATCGCGGTGAAGCCGGTCTATACGGCCGCCGATCTGGAAGGGCTGGAGAGCCAGAATACCCTGCCGGGGGTGGAGCCGTTCACGCGCGGCGTCCGCGCCACCATGTACACCAACCGGCCCTGGACGATCCGGCAATACGCCGGTTTCTCGACAGCGGAAGACTCCAATGAATTCTACCGCAAGGCCTTGGCCGGCGGTCAGGCGGGGCTGTCCGTGGCCTTCGATCTGGCGACCCACCGGGGCTACGATTCCGATCACCCGCGCGTGGTGGGTGATGTGGGCAAGGCCGGCGTGGCGATCGACAGCGTCGAGGATATGAAGATCCTGTTCGACGGCATTCCCCTGGACAAGATGAGCGTCTCCATGACCATGAACGGCGCCGTGCTGCCGACACTGGCCAGCTATATCGTGGCGGCGGAAGAGCAGGGCGTCAGCCCGGACAAACTGGCGGGCACCATTCAGAACGACATTCTGAAAGAGTTCATGGTGCGCAACACCTATATCTATCCCCCGGCCCCGTCCATGCGCATCGTTTCCGACATCATCGCCTTCACCGCCACGGAGATGCCGAAGTTCAATTCCATCTCGATCTCCGGCTACCACATGCAGGAAGCCGGCGCGACGTCGGTGCAGGAGCTGGCCTTTACCCTGGCCGACGGTCTGGAATATGTGCGCACGGCGGTGGACAACGGCCTGGATATCGATCTGTTCGCCGGCCGGCTGTCGTTCTTTTTCAATGTGGGCATGAATTTCTTCATGGAGATCGCCAAGCTGCGCGCCGCCCGCCTGCTCTGGGCCCGCATCGTCCGCCAGTTCGACCCCAAGGATCCGAAAAGCCTGATGTTGCGCACCCATTGCCAGACCTCCGGCGTTTCACTGACGGCCCAGGACCCCTACAACAACGTCGTCCGCACGGCCTACGAGGCCATGGCGGCGGTGCTGGGCGGCACGCAAAGCCTGCACACCAACTCATTCGACGAGGCCATCGCCCTGCCCACGGAATTTTCCGCCAAGATCGCCCGCAACACCCAGTTGATCCTGGCCGAGGAAACCGGCGTGACCAAGGTGGTCGACCCCCTGGCCGGCAGTTATTACGTCGAGTCCCTGACCAACAGCATGGTCGAGGCGGCCTGGAAGATCATTGGGGAGGTCGAGGATATGGGCGGCATGACCAAGGCGGTGGAAGCCGGCATGCCGAAATTGCAGATCGAGGCCTCCGCCGCGCGTAAACAGGCCCGCATCGACCGGGGCGAGGAGGTTATCGTCGGGGTCAACAAATACCAGTCCGACGATGATGATGCCTTCGAGGTGCGGGAGATCGACAATACCGCCGTCCGCGCCGCGCAAATCGCCAAACTCGAAAAGATCCGCGCCGGCCGTGACGAGGCCGCCACCCAGGCCACCCTGAAAGCTCTGGAGGACGGCGCCAGAGCCGGCAGTAACTCCGGCGGCAATCTCCTCGCTCTGTCCATCGATGCGGCCCGGGCCCGGGCCACGGTGGGTGAAATCTCGGACGCCCTGGAACGGGCCTTTGGCCGTTACAAGGCCGAGGTGCGGACCATCTCCGGCGTCTATGGCGCCGGCTATGACGGCGATGCGGGGTTTGAACGCATCGTCAGTGATGTCGCCGCCTTTGCCGTGGCCGAGGGCCGGCGGCCGCGCATGATGGTGGTCAAGCTGGGCCAGGACGGTCACGACCGGGGCGCCAAGGTGATCGCCACCGCGTTCGCCGATATCGGTTTCGACGTGGATATCGGGCCCCTATTCCAGACGCCTCAGGAGGCCGCCCGCGACGCCATCGAAAACGATGTGCACGTGATCGGCGTCTCCACCCATGCGGCGGGCCACAAGACCCTGGTGCCGGAACTGGTATCCGCTCTGAAGGCCCAGGACGGCGGCGACATTCTGGTCATCTGCGGCGGCGTCATCCCGGCCCAGGACCATGATTATCTGCACCAGCACGGCGTTGCGGCGGTATTTGGGCCGGGCACCAATATCCCCGATGCCGCCGCCCATATTCTATCCCTGTTGAACAAAGCCCGTGCGGCCGCCTAGGGAGCCATCATGACAGATGCCAACATCCAACTGCTGCTCGACCGGGACCATATCAGCCAGGTCCTGCACACCTACGCCACCGCCATCGACACCCGCGATTGGGACCTGCTGGCGACTTGCTTCACGGAGGATCTGGAGGCGGATTTCCGTGACTTCGGCGGGCGCGAGGTGGTCAAGGGACGGGACGCCTGGGTCGGGATCATCAAGGGCACTATCGCCGGGCTGGACGCGACCCAGCATCTCACCGCCAATCACGTCCACAAAATCGACGGCGATACCGCCACCCTGACCGCCTACCTACAGGCCCTGCACCGTCTCGATACCGCCCGCAGCGACCCCGAATATACGGTCGGTGGTTATTACACTTGCGACATGGTGCGCGGCGCCGCGGACGATGCAAATGGCGGCTGGCGCATGCGGCGCTACACCCTCAGCGTCACCTGGCACCGGGGCAACCGGGACATCCTGCGCCAGGCACAACGGCGCCTGAAATCCTAGTTCGAGGAAACATCATTTCATGAAAGCCATCGTCATCCCCGTGACGCCCTACGCCCAAAACTGCACCGTCATGTGGTGCGAGGAGACCATGCGGGGCGCCGTCTCCGACCCCGGTGGCGATATCGACCGCATTCAAGACGCCATCAAGGAGCAAGGCGTTACGATCGAGAAAATCCTGCTGACCCACGGCCATCTGGATCACGCCGGCGGCACGGCCGAGTTGGCCGAGCGCCTGGGCGTACCCATCGAGGGGCCCCACCCGGACGATCAGTTCCTGATCGATGGCCTGGACGACCATGCCACGAAACCGGGTTTCGAGGGCACCCGGTCGTTTACCCCGAACCGCTGGCTGGACGGTGGCGACAGCGTCAGTTTCGGCAACGAAACCATGGCCGTGCGCCACTGCCCCGGCCACACCCCGGGCCATATCGTTTTTCACGGCGCCAAGGCCAAGGTCGCCATCGTCGGCGATGTGCTGTTTCAGGGCTCCATCGGCCGCTCAGACCTGCCGGGCGGCGATCACGACACCCTGATCCGCTCGATCCGGGAACAACTCTGGCCCCTGGGCGCGGACACCACCTTCGTGCCGGGCCACGGCCCGTTGTCCACCTTCGGCCAGGAACGCCAATCCAACCCCTTCGTCGCCGATCAATTGTTCGCAAGCTAAGTATCCAGGGTCTGTCGTTCGCGGCCTTGGGATTTGCCGGGCAATGTGCTTTGGGCCATGGTAACGTGCGGAAGCAACCGGTACGCTGGGAAAACAAACTATGTAAAGAGTAGGAGGACGTCGCGTGGTTTACGACAAGCGCATGCCGGCACGGGAAGACTGCGTCCTAGGGCCCTTGCTGGAAAAATGGGCGGCAAAAAAGCCTGATGAAACTGCTTTTATCTTCTCCTCCGGCGAGGAATGGACCTGGTCGGAAACCCTGGCGCTGACCCGCCGCGCCGCGAAGGGCCTGCAAAACATGGGCGTGAAGCGCGGCGAACACGTCCTGTCTTGGCAGCCCAACGGACGGGAGGCGGTTCTAACCTGGTTTGGCCTGGACTATCTGGGCGCCGTTTATGTGCCCATCAACACAGCCTATAAAGGCAGTTTGCTGCAGCATGTCGTCCAACTGTCCGATGCCAAGCTGATGGTCTGTCATGCCGGCCTGGCGGGAAACCTGAACGACGTGGATACCGGCGCCCTAACCGACGTCATCGTCACTAACGGCACCGCAGAATTGAGGGGCTTGACGTTGCATGACGCCTCCGCCCTGCTGTCGGAGAAAGGTGATGTGCTGTTGGAAGGGCCCGTCGAGCCATGGGATACTATGTATATCATCTTCACCTCTGGCACCACGGGGCCGTCCAAGGCCGTGCTGTCGTCCTATGTGCAGACCTATGCCATGGGCATCGAGGCCATGGGTTATCTGAACGAAAACGATCGTTTTCTGGTACAACTGCCCCTGTTTCATGCTGGCGGCACAATGTTCATCGTGATCACCGCCACCAACGGCGGATCCTGCTTTATCGATGAAGCCTTCAGCACCGACGCGTTCTGGCCCACTGTCCGCCGCCACGGCATCACCGCCACCTGTTTCGTCGGCGCCATGACGCCGTTCCTGTTGAAGCAGCCGCCTTCGAACCAAGACAAGGATCATGGCCTGCGCAGCGTCATCACCATTCCCTGGAATGAGGATTCGCTGGCCGTGGCGGCGCGTTACGGCTTCGAGATGCGCACGGCCTTCAACATGACCGAGATTTCAACGCCGATCATCTCCGAGGTCAATCCACCGGCGCTGGGCACGGCGGGTAAAAAGCGCGATGGCGTGGACGTTCGCGTGGTCGATGAAAACGATTGCGAGGTGGCGCCGGGCGTGGTGGGCGAGATGATCGTGCGCACGGACCGGCCCTGGTCGATGAACCATGGTTATTACAAGAACCCGGAGGCTACGGCCGCGGCCTGGCGCAACGGCTGGGTCCACACCGGTGATGCCTTCCGCTAGGACGAGGAAGGCAACTTCTATTTCGTGGACCGGATCAAGGACGCGATCCGCCGC
>JAPYPT010000472.1 GCA_029937535.1 Alphaproteobacteria bacterium | reverse complement strand
TAAAAACACCGCCGCCCACGCTTCTCTTCCGAAAATCAACAATGTCAAAGAGCAAGGTAACAAAACACACCAAAAGCCGGACAACCACAAAGCCTTCCGCCCCGGTGCGAAGCCGGTGTATAGAGAGGCCTGGAGACCAAGTCAACGGACTTTTACGCAATTTCCACAATTTTCGACGACACTGTGCCGAAGTCAAAAACATCCAATCCAGACAACAGCTCCGGGATCGTCAGATTATGTTAAGAAAACCCCTGAATGCCTTGAACCTTATGATAGAATCAGTTAATTGATTCGGATCGAACCGGCCCTTGGCCGGCACCGGACGGCGGGACAGGCCTGCTCCATGTTTGGATACGGACATGGGCAGGGGTGGATTGCCGACATTCCGGTGACGAATGGGAGGGCTGTTTGTGCATAATGTTGGTTGGCTGGAGAGCCTGAAAGGCATGGCGGCGTTCGCCAGCCGGCCGCCGTCCACGCGGCGCAATGTCGCGGCGGTGTTTCTGGCGCTCTCGGCCGGGTGCGCGATCGCGGCCGCGATTGTCGTCCACCAGCCCGAACCCCCAACCACCCCCGCGAACGCACGCCACGAGACATTGCAGGCCGCAAAAATGGCGGCCCCCTCGCACGCGCCGGGGCAGTCTCTCGCTCTGCCGCTGACGAGAATTTCGGTCGAGGCGGCCCCGCCCACCATCATCGAACGCAATGTGGAAATCGCCCGCGGCGATACCTTGATGGCGGTGATGTTGCGCAGCGGCAGCGACCGGGCGACGGCGCACGCCGCCATCACCGCCCTGGCCAAGTCTTATAACCCCCGGCGTCTGCGCCCGGGCCAGGGACTGACCCTGTTGTTCGACCCTCGCATGCCCGGCGGGGCGGATGCGGAGAGCAAGCGTCTGGCGCTGATCCAATTGGCCTTTGCTCCCAACGTGGAGCGGGAAATCCAGGTCAGCCTGAATGACAGCGGCCGCTTCATATCCAAGACGATATATAAACCCCTCGAAGTCCGCCTGCACCGGGCCGAGGGCGCAATTGATGACAGCCTCTATCTGACGGCCAAACGGGCGGGCATGCCAGCGCCGATGATTGTCGAGTTGATCCGGATCTATTCCTTCGACGTGGATTTTCAGCGCGATATTCAGCCTGGCGACCACTTCGAGGTGTTGTTCGAGGCGTATTACGACGAGGCTGGGGAATTAGCCAAATACGGTGATATTCAGTACGCCAAGCTGCGGGTGCGAAAAACCGATCTGCCGCTGTACCGCTTTGCCATGAAGGGCGGCGAGATCGATTATTTCAACAATAAAGGCCATAGCGTGCGCAAGGCCCTGATGAAGACGCCCATCGACGGCGCGCGTCTGACCTCGCGTTTTGGCCGGCGTAAACATCCCATACTAGGCTACAGAAAAATGCACCGGGGCATCGATTTCGGCGCTCCGAAAGGCACGCCGATCATGGCGGCGGGCAATGGCGTGGTCGAAATCGCGGCCTGGAACGGCGGCTATGGGCGCTATCTGCGTATTCGCCACAACGGGCGCTACAAAACCGCCTATGCCCATTTGTCCAAGTTCCGCCGGGGCATCAAGCGGGGCAAACGAGTAAAGCAGGGCCAGATCGTCGCCTATGTGGGCACCACCGGGCGTTCGACGGGGCCGCATCTGCACTACGAGATCCTGGTGAATAACAAGCGCATCAACCCCCTACGCCTGAAACTGCCCACGGGCAAGAAGTTGAAGGGCCGCGAACTGGCCCGCTTTCAGGACATCCGCGGCGTGACGGCGCAGAAATTCGCCGCCACCCCCGCCATGACCCGTCTGGCCGAGAGCCGCTAGATGTTTAGTCCCAGCGTGTGATGGGTAGGTTTAAGTTTGAATTGTTC
>JAPYPT010000201.1 GCA_029937535.1 Alphaproteobacteria bacterium | reverse complement strand
TTTGGGAGCAGAGGGTCGGAGGTTCGAATCCTCTCTCCCCGACCAAAATTCAAATCTTGAAACGCCGTAATAACCTAAAGCAGCGCCAGCATGGCCGGCATTTGCGTGGCGCCGTGGATGGCGCCGATGGTGATCGAGATCAGGCCGATGCCCAGTTGCAGGCCGCGGTTCAGGCCGGTCATCAGGCGGCCCGAGAGGATCAGGGGCAGGGCGATCACGGACGACAGCACCACCATGCCGCCGATGGAGCCGAGACCGAATAGCACGACGAAGCCCGCGCCCTGCAGCCATTGACCGGGTGCCGCCAGGGCGATCAGGGCGGCGGAGCCCGCCAGGCCGTGCATGACGCCGACCAACAGGCTGCGCCGCACGCCATGGGCGCCATGGCCGCCATGGTTGTGGTCGTGGCGGTTTTCGTCATGGGCCGGGCTCTCGCCGGCATGGCTGTGGGCGTGGAAATGCACCTTGCCGTCCATATGGCGATGGAGATGGAAATGCAGGCGTTCCCGCAGCACCCGACCCACCACCATGAGGCCCAAGGCGATCAACATCACAGCCACCGCCAGTTCCAGCCCCAGGCGCAGGCCGTCGGGTATAGTGCCCCGCGCCATGACCACCAGGGCGGCAAAAGCGCCGAGGGAAAGGGCGTGGCCCAGGCCCCAATACAGGCCATGGCGGGCCGCCTGGCGCCAACGCCGCCCGCCCGCCGCCATCGCGGCCACGGCGGCGACATGGTCGGCTTCCATGGCGTGTTGCAGGCCGAGCAAGAAGCCAAGGCCGAGGACGGTGAACATGAATTATTCCAAAACCGGGAAACGCGAAGGGCTCCACGTTTAACCCGCATGGCAATGCTTTGCCAGTGTCATTGATGGCGGCATTGGTAATTGCCGCTCCGCCCTAATGTGTGTAGATTGCCCGCAGCCGTGGCGCGGAAGCCGGTGATGGTATTTCAAGTGATTTTGGAGGCCAAATTCCGGCGCTGCCCCCGCAACTGTATATGGCGAGGAAACGGGATCATGCCACTGGTGGCGCAGCCACCGGGAAGGCCCCGGGACCGACGACCCTAAGCCAGAAGACGCGCGCGGCCTGTTGCAACTGATCCTCGGAGGGAGGGCGCCTGGTTATGGGGACAAGCGAAATTTTGGACGGCCGGGACCGGGGCGAGGTGACCTTGATCCTGGGCGGCGCCCGTTCGGGGAAGAGCCGCCTGGGCGAGACCATCGTCGGCCGGGACCATTCTCCTGCAATCTATATCGCCACCTATGCCGCTAAAGCGGAGGTTCATGATGACGAGATGGACCTGCGGATCGCCGCCCACCGGGCCCGCCGCGGCGCCAATTGGCGCACCGAGGAAGTCCCCCGCGAACTGCCCCGGGCATTGGACGATCTGTTGCCGCGCGGCGAGCCGATCCTGGTGGATTGTCTGACCCTGTGGCTGACCAACATCTTGCTGGCGGAGCGGGCGGTCGAGGCGGAGATCGAGGCCCTGGCCGCTACGCTTTCGCGGAGCCGGTCAACCCTGGCTCTCGTGGCCAATGAAACCGGATTGGGCCTCGTGCCCGACAACCCGCTGGCCCGGCGGTTCCGGGATCTGGCGGGGCTGATGAACCAACAAATCGCCGCCGCAGCGGACAATGTTCTGTTCGTGGCCGCCGGCCTGCCCCTTGTCATGAAGGGCCGAAATCCGGCCGCGCAAAACCGTTAGGACCCAACCACATATGAACAATCTGCACCGCATCCCCGCCACCGTTATCACCGGCTTTCTCGGCGCCGGCAAAACCTCCATGATCAGGCATCTGCTGCAAACCGCGAATGGCAAGCGCCTCGCCCTCATCATCAACGAATTCGGCGATATCGGCGTGGATGGTGAAATTCTCAAAGCCTGTGGCGCGGAAAACTGCGACGTAGGTGATATCATTGAACTGGCCAATGGCTGCATTTGCTGCACCGTGGCGGACGATTTCATCCCCACCATGGAAGCCTTGCTCGACCGCCCCGGCGGGCTTGACCATATCATCATCGAAACTTCAGGCCTGGCGCTGCCAAAGCCGTTGCTCAAGGCCTTCAACTGGCCGGCGATCCGGACCCGGATTACCGTGGATGGCGTGGTCGCCGTGGTGGATGGACCGGCTTTCGCCGCCGGTTTGTTCGCCGATGACCCCGACGCGGTCGCCGCCCAAAGACAGGCCGACGGTGCCTTGGATCATGACAGCCCCCTGGCTGAATTGTTCACCGATCAAATGGCCTGCGCGGATCTGGTCGTCATGAACAAGGCCGATCTGCTGGCGGATGATGAAGCCGCCCGCATCAGTGCTGAATTGCGGGATACGCTGCGCGGCTCCGTCAAGGTGGTGCAGGCCAGCCATGGCGCCATCGCGGCGGAAACCCTGCTGGGGCTGGGTGCGAAGGCGGAGGACGATCTGGATAACCGCCCCTCGGTTCATGATGATGAAGACGACCACGAGCATGACGATTTCGAAAGTTTTGCCATGCATTTCGATGCCGTTGCCTCACCGGAGGCGCTGGTGGCCAAATTGCGCGCCGCCGCCGCCGCCCATGACGTACTGCGCATGAAGGGCTTTATCGCCGTTGAGGGCAAGGACATGCGCTTGCTGGTACAGGGCGTGGGTGACCGCTATCAGCATTATTACGACCGGGACTGGGCCCCGGATGAGGATCGGGTCAGCGGTCTTGTGGTTATTGGTCTGAGTGGCCTGGATGAAATGGCCATCCGCGCCATGATTTTGGACTAGACAATTCATGCATTTGCTGGCGGCAAAACCAGGCGGTATTTCCGATGGCGGGGAAGCGGTGGACCTTGCCCAAAGTCCGGGTGACATGGTCATCCTGTCGGCGGCGGATACGGATTTGCAAATGCTGTCGGCGGCTTATCAACGCCAAGAATTGGTGGCGGATCCGCCCAGCCTGCGCCTCGCCAACCTGATGAACTTGGGCCACAACATGTCCGTCGATCTGTATGTGGACGGCATTATCAGCGCCGCGAAACTGGTCATTATCCGGCTGTTGGGCGGGGTCAATTATTGGCCCTATGGGGTGGAGCAGGTGGTGCAATGCTGCCGGCGCCTGGACATTGCCCTGGCCATCGTCCCCGGCGACGATCAGCCGGACGCGGAATTACATGGCCTGTCCACCCTGGGGGCGGAAAGCTGTCACCGGATCTGGCAGTATTTCGTCCATGGCGGGCCGGACAACGGCGCGCAGCTGTTAAATCATGCGGCCTCTTTGTTGGACCGCGATGTTGCATGGCGGGAACCAGCGCCACTGTTGCGGGCGGGGATCTACTGGCCCGGCGCGGGCGCGGTGGGATTGGCGGATATCCAGGCCCATTGGCGGGCCGGCGCCGCAATTGTCGCCATCACTTTTTACCGGGCCCATTTCCAGGCCGATAATCTGGATCCCGTGGATGGCGTGATCGAGGCCTTGCGCCGGCGCGGCCTGAACCCCCTGCCGATCTTTGTCGCCTCCCTAAAGGAGCCTGTCTCCGCCGAGACCGTGAATGCCATATTCACTGAGGCGACCCCGGACTTAATCCTCAATGCGACGGGCTTCGCGGTCTCCAAACCGGGGGCGGAGCGCGACGATTCACCCTTGGAGCGGCCCGGCATACCGGTGATCCAGATGATCTTCTCGGGTGGCAACGAGGAAGACTGGCGAGATAATCTGAACGGCCTCGGCGCCCGCGACATCGCCATGAACGTGGCCCTGCCGGAGGTCGATGGCCGGATTATCTCCCGCGCCGTCTCGTTCAAGGCGGAGGCGCGCTTCGATAAGGCCACCCAATCACCGGTGATTGCCTACAAGGGCGTGCCCGACCGGATCGACTTCGTCTGTGACCTGGCCGCCAATTGGCTGCGCCTGGCCCAAACCCCGGCGCCAGACCGCCGCCTGGCTTTGATATTCGCCAACTATCCCAACAAGGACGGCCGGCTGGGCAACGGGGTTGGTCTGGATTCGCCGGCCAGCGCCTTGAATTTGCTACGTGCCCTGAAGGAAGCCGGTTATGCGGTCGGTGATTTGCCCGCCAAGGGCGATGATCTAATCCATCGGCTGGCCGCCGGCCCGACCAATGACCTGACCGACCGGGCCCAGCGGCCCGGCGGTATCAAGTATGCCCTGGCCGACTACCGGACTTTCTTCGACGGGCTGCCAACAGAGATACGGGAACAGGTAACCCAACGTTGGGGGCCACCGGAAGACGATGCTTTCGTCGTCAACGGCCACTTCGTACTCGCGGCCTTTTATCAGGGCAACGTGGCCGTGGGGTTGCAGCCGGCGCGGGGCTACAACATCGATCCCAAATCCACCTATCACGACCCCGATTTGGTGCCGCCGCATGGTTATCTGGCGTTTTATGCCTGGCTACGGCAGTCATTCGGCGCCCAGGCCATCATCCACATGGGCAAGCACGGGAACTTGGAATGGCTGCCGGGCAAGTCCCTGGCGCTGTCGGACGGTTGTTTCCCCGAGGCGGTATTGGGGCCGTTGCCCCATCTCTATCCCTTCATCGTCAATGATCCGGGCGAGGGCACCCAGGCCAAGCGCCGGGCCCAGGCGGTGATCGTGGACCATCTGACACCGCCCCTGACGCGGGCCGAAAGCTACGGCCCCCTGGCGGAACTGGAATTGCTGGTGGATGAGTATTACGAGGCGGCGGGCCTCGATCCACGCCGCCTGAACCTTCTGAGCAGGCAAATTCTGGATCTGACCCGCGACATCGGCCTGGACCGGGATGCGGGTATCGCGGCGCAGGATGATGACGACGCGGCCCTGGCCAAGCTGGACAACTACCTGTGTGATCTAAAGGAGATGCAGATCCGCGACGGCCTGCATGTGCTGGGCGAACCCTTGCAGGGACGTCTGCGCCGGGATTTGCTGGTGGCGCTGGTCCGGCTGCCCCGTCAGGGAAAGCCAAACGACCCCCGGGATAATTCCCTGATCCGCGCCTTGGCGGCGGATTTTGACTTTGCCTTTGATCCCTTGGACTGCGCCTTGGGCGAGGCCTGGCACGGTGCGAAGCCTGCCGCGCTGCAAGATATCCTGCCGGACGTCACCTGGCGCAGCCACGGCGACACGGTCGAACGGCTGGAGGAGATGGCGGCCCATCTGGTCGACGGCGTATTGCGGCCCGAGCCGGGCTGGACAGCCACCGCCGCCGTCCTTGAGGCCATTGAGGTCCAGGTCGCTCCGGCGGTCGATGCCTGCGGTGAACTGGAGATTTCCGCCCTAATCAAAGGACTGGACGGTAAATTCGTCCAGCCCGGCCCGTCCGGCGCGCCGACGCGGGGGCGCCTGGATGTGCTGCCCACGGGACGGAATTTCTATTCCGTTGACAGCCGCACCGTTCCCACGCCCAGCGCCTGGCAATTGGGCTGGAAATCCGCCGGTCTGTTGCTGGACGAATATCGCCAAAGCCATGGTGAGTGGCCCCGGCATCTGGCGATCAGCGCCTGGGGCACGGCGAACATGCGCACGGGCGGCGACGATATCGCCCAGGCCCTGGCCCTGATGGGGGTACAGCCGAAATGGGAGCCGGCCTCGCGGCGGGTCATCGGCTTCGATATTCTGCCCCTGCACATGCTGGATCGGCCGCGGGTCGATGTGACCTTCCGGATTTCCGGCTTTTTCCGGGATGCCTTTCCGACCCAGATCGATCTTTTTGACAGCGCCGCTAGGGCCGTCGCCGCCCTGGATGAAAGCGAGGCAGACAATCCCCTGGCCGCCCGCGTCCGGGCCGATGCGGCGCGTCTGAAAGTGGCGGGGCAGGACCCCGATCTTGCCGGTGCCCGGGTCTTCGGCTCCATGCCCGGCGCCTATGGCGCCGGGTTGCAGGCCTTGATGGACGAGCGGGGCTGGCGGGACGACGGGGATCTGGCCAAGGCCTATCTGGCCTGGGGCGGCTATGCCTATGGCGGCAGTGCGGCGGGCCGTCCGGCCCATGGCCAATTCCAGGCCCTGCTGTCGGGCACTCAAGGCGTGGTGCAGAACCAGGACAACCGGGAACATGACCTGCTAGATTCCGATGATTATTATCAATTCGAAGGCGGTTTGACGGCGGCGGTACGGCATTTCTCCGGCACCCAGCCGGCGATTTATCATAATGATCACAGCCGGCCTTTCGCGCCCAAAATCCGTACCCTGGAGGACGAGATTGGCCGGGTGGTCCGGGCCCGGGTGGTCAATCCGAAATGGATCGCCGGGGTGATGCGGCACGGCTATAAAGGCGCCTTCGAAATGGCGGCCACGGTGGACTATCTGTTTGCCTTCGCGGCCACGGCGCGGGTCGTCTCGGACCACCATTTCGATGCGGTCTATGAGGCCTATTTAAACGATAGGGAGGTGCTGGAATTCCTGCGCCGGAATAACCCGGCGGCGTTAAAGGAAATGGCCCAGCGCATGACAGAGGCTTTGGAACGCGGCCTGTGGCAATCCCGCTCCAATTCCACCCGAGACGCGTTGCAAGCCATCATCATGGGAGAACAGGGATGAGCGAAGACCAATACGCCCGCGCCAATGAAAAGGCGGCCAACAAAAAGCGCGCCCGCGAAAAAATGCTGGCGACCAAGACCATTGAAAAAGGCCTGTTGATCGTCCACACGGGCAAGGGCAAGGGCAAATCCACCGCCGCCTTTGGCCTGGTGGTCCGGGCCATGGGCAACGGCATGCGGGTCGGCGTCATCCAGTATGTCAAGGGCAAATGGGAGACGGGGGAGCGGGATATTCTGGAAAACTTCCCCGATCAGATCGAAATCCACGCCATGGGCGAGGGGTTTAGCTGGGATACCCAGGACCGGGCCCGCGATATCGCCGCCGCCCGCAAGGCCTGGGAGAAATCGAAAGAGATGATCGAGGCTTCCCGCGGGCCGGACCCAGCCTTCCAGATGATCCTGCTGGACGAGCTGAATATCGTCCTGCGTTACGACAATCTGCCCTTGGACGAAATCATCGAAACCTTGGCCAACAAGCCGGAGGATCTGCACATCATCGTCACCGGCCGCAATGCCAAGGACGAATTGATCGAAATCGCCGATCTGGTCACGGAAATGACCCAGATCAAACATCCCTTCCGCTCCGGCGTGAAGGCGCAAAAGGGCATCGAGTTTTAGGCTGAAGATGACAAGCCGAAGATGACAAACATGGCAAAGGCATTGATGTTTCAGGGCACCGGTTCGGACGTGGGCAAATCGCTCATGGTGGCCGGCCTGTCGCGCGCCTTCGCCAACCGGGGGCTGTCGGTGCGCCCGTTCAAGCCGCAGAACATGTCCAATAACGCTGCCGTGACGGCGGATGGCGGCGAGATCGGACGGGCCCAGCACCTGCAAGCGCTGGCCGCCCGCACCCCCGCCTCGGTGCATATGAACCCCATTTTGTTGAAACCGCAAAGCGAGATTGGCGCCCAGGTCGTCGTCCGCGGCCGGGTGCGGACCACGGCGGATGCGCGGGCCTATCAGGATTTGAAGGCCGGGTTATTGGCCGAAGTGCTGGATAGCTATGAACAGAATGCCCAAGGCGCGGACCTCGTCCTGGTGGAGGGGGCGGGCAGCCCGGCGGAGATCAATCTGCCGGGCCGGGATATCGCCAACATGGGCTTTGCCGCCGCCGCCAATGTGCCCGTGCTATTGGTCGCCGATATCGATCGTGGCGGTGTTATCGCCGCCATCGTCGGCACCCATGCCGTCATTGACCCCGCCGCCCGGTCCCGGATCAAGGGCTATGTGATTAATAAGTTCCGGGGCGATGTCACTTTGTTCGAGGGCGGTTTGCAGGAGATCACCCAGCGGACCGGCTGGCCGGCGTTGGGTGTGGCGCCCTATTTTGCCGACGCCGTGCATTTACCGCCCGAGGACGCCATGGCGTTGGATCAACCACGGGCGAAGAAGGCCGCCAGGATTAAGATCGCTGTGCCGAAATTATCCCGGATCGCGAATTTTGACGATCTTGACCCCCTGCGTTCCGAGCCGGATGTGGCGGTTGAAATTATTGCGCCGGGACAGGCTATGCCCGGCGATGCCGATCTGATCCTGTTGCCGGGCAGCAAAAGCACCATCGCGGATCTGGCCTTTTTGCGGCAGCAGGGCTGGGACATCGATATCCTGGCCCATCACCGCCGAGGCGGACGCATCTTGGGCATTTGCGGCGGCTATCAGATGCTGGGGACCTCAATCACCGATCCCCATGGTCTGGAAGGCGAGGCGCGGGAGGCCATCGGCCTTGGCCTGCTTGCGATCACCACGGTGCTGTCGGCGGAAAAACGCTTGGGCGAATGCACGGGCATCCATGTGGAAAGTGGCGAAGCGGTGCGGGGTTATGAAATTCACCTCGGGCTCAGCGAAGGGGCGGATTTGGCGCGTCCCTTTATCGAATTAGACGGCCGGGCGGACGGCGCCCGCAGCGCCGATGGCAAGGTCGCGGGATGTTATCTGCATGGCCTCATGGCGGCGGACGGCTTTCGCCACGCCTTTTTGTCGAGCCTGCGGGTCCGGGAGGACAGCGGCCTCAATTATGATCACCTGGTTGACCGGACCTTGGACGGGCTTGCCCAACATCTCGAAACCCACCTTGACCTCGACCGGATGCTGGAGATTGCCCATGCGGCATAGTCTAAACCAACACCGCCAGCACCAGAGCCAGGCCAATCAGTACGCCGCACCAACGGTACAATTGGCAACCCCGCGCGATATCGGCCCGCGCCGCCTCGCGCAGGCCATCGCCAATCCACTCACCGTCCAGGGCCACGCCGTCATAAACACGGGGTCCGGCCAGTGCGATGCCCAGGGCGCCGGCCATGGCGGCCTCGGGCCAGCCCGCATTGGGCGAGGGTTGGATGCCATGATCATGCCACATGGTGCGCCAGGCGCCCACGCCATGCATGCCGGGTTGGATCAAGGCGACCAGACAGAGCAGAAATGCGGTCAACCGCGCCGCCGGCCAGTTCGCCACGTCATCCAGGCGGGCCGCGAATTGGCCAAAATAGAGAAAACGTTCGCTGCGGTGTCCGATCATGCTGTCCATGGTGTTGATGGCTTTGTAGGCCAGCAGTCCGGGCAGACCGAAAGCCAGGAACCAGAGCAGGGGTGCTACGACGCCGTCGGAATAATTCTCGGCCAGGGATTCGATCGCGGCCCGGCTGATGCCGGCTTCATCCAGGTTCGCGGGGTCCCGTCCGACGATTTGACCGACCTGCCTGCGGCCCTGGTCCAGACCGTGGCTCAAGGCGCGGGAGACCGCGAGGACATGGTCATGCAAACCACGCGCGGCGAAGAATATAGCGCCGACGGCGCCGATGATCAGCCAGCCATAACCGCTCTTCAGCGCCAGATATTGGATAAGATTTCCGGCAATAACGCAGAGGACGACCACGACGGCGGCCAGAATTGCGCCGCCTTTGATCTGCTCCTGCGGTTCGGACCTGGGATTGCGCAGGCGGGTTTCCAGGATGTCGATCAGGGCGCCGATCCAGGCGATGGGGTGGCTGATCCGCCTGTACAGCCATTTGGGATCGCCCAGCAGCCAATCCAGCCCATAGGCGAGAGCGACCGCCATGATGCCAAGGCGCCAATCGCCGGGGCTGGATATGGGAAAAATCGAGTCCACGATGGATACAACTATGCTAAGCCGCAGGGACCCCAGGATTGCCGGATAAACCGGCCCTGGGCAAGTGCCGCACATGGATTAATTTAGGTTTTTGAGGTGATTATGACGAACATTGGTATCATGGTGTGCGGCCACGGCAGCCGGGACGAAGACGCGGTCAGAGAATTTAACAGCGTGGCGGAGGGTATTCGCGCCCGCCTGCCGCAATATGACGTGGACAGCGGTTTCCTGGAATTCGCCACGCCGATTATCCGGGAGCGCCTGGACGCCCTGCGCCAGCGCGGCAACAAACGCATCATCGCCGTGCCGGGCATGCTGTTCGCCGCCGGCCATGTCAAGAACGACCTGCC
>JAPYPT010000200.1 GCA_029937535.1 Alphaproteobacteria bacterium | reverse complement strand
TCTTAAAGGTTTTAGCGCATGGCCTCGCGTTCAATTGAACGCGACATGCGCTAAGATTGATCCATATCGATCAGATGAATGAAGCTGCCCATGATGTTGCCGGTGCGCAATCCGACCGCATGTTCCTGTTCTCCCAGGGCATCACGCACGGTGTACAGGCTATCGCCCTCTTCCCGCACGATGGAGGCATAGTGAAATTCATGGCCACGGTACTCAGCGCCCGACGGCCCCAGTACACCGGCTGCCCGTAAGGTCATTTGGCGGTAGCCAAGATGCAATTTCCGCTTTGCGAACGATGTTTCCAAGTTGAGCAAACCCGCCATGGCCCGGTGGCTACCATCTTCCTCCACCACCCCCTGGCCCAGGACCATATAGCCGCCGCACTCTCCCAGAACCACGGCACCTCTGTCCGCCGCGTGGCGAAGGCCCTCCAGGAAGGTCCCGTTCGCGGCCAAAGTTCCAGCATGCAGTTCGGGATAGCCACCGGGCAGATAAACCGCATCGGCGTCGATGGCCGGGCCTTGATCAGTCAAGGGCGAAAAGAAACTGATGGCGGCGCCCTTCTGGCGCCAATCATCAAGCACATGGGGATAACAAAAGCCGAAGGCGATATCGCTGGCAACGGCAATATTTTGCCCCAGGGGTGGAATTGCCGGCGGCGGTGACGAATGTCGCACAGACGGCGCGGCGGCAATGGCCAGCAAAGCCGCCAGATCCAACTCCCGCGCCAGTACATCCGCCGCATGATCCAGCAACACATCCAGGTCCTGGCGTTCGGCCGCCTGCACCAAGCCCAGATGCCGGGCGCGCAGTGTCAGGGCGGGATCGGCCGCCAGAATGCCAAAAATGCGGATATTGTTCGCAGCGCAGGCATCCACCAGAAGCTTGCGGTGACGGGGGCTGGCGACCTGGGTCAGGATCACGCCCGCCACGTTGACGTCATCGCGGAAATTGACAAAACCCTGGGCCACGGCGGCGACGGATGCACCCTGCCCCTTGGTATTGATAACCAGCACCACGGGCAAGCCAAGATCCGCCGCCAGATCGGCGGTGGAACCGTCACCGCTGACCGCGCCGTCGAACAGCCCCATGACGCCTTCGATCAAAAAATAGTTCCCCGATTGTGACAGCAACTGCCCAATCCGGCCCGACGACATGGCCCAGGGATCAAGATTACGGCAAACGGTCCCGGCGGCGGCCGACAGAAAACCGGGGTCGATATAGTCGGGTCCCACCTTGTACGGCGTCGCCGCCTTGCCACCACCTGTTGGGCGCTGCAAAAGGCGGAGCAGCGCCGCCGAGACCAGGGTCTTGCCCGCGTTCGAACTTGGCGCCGCCAGGATCCATCCGCGCGCCGGTTCAGACATGACGAAAGGGATCTCCGACACCCAATTCCCCGGGCTGGAACCAATCAAGGTTGGCCTGCAAATCCACCACATCGCCGACAGCGATCAGAACGGGCGCCTCGATCGCTGAGCCTCGGGCTGCTTCGGCGCAATCGCCTATGGTGGTGATAACCACCTGCTGGGCCGGCGTCGCCGCCTTGGATATAAGCGCCATGGCCTGGTCTTTCGGCCGGCCGGCGGCGAGCAATTGATCACGGATCGTGGGCAGTTGTTTCAAGCCCATGTAGAAAACCAACACGGGGGAGCCTTGCGACAACGCAGTCCAATCAATGCCGTCGTGGCGCCCGGTGATGGTATGGCCGGTGATGAAACTGACAACCGTATTGACGGCGCGGTGGGTGGCCGGAATACCCGCATAGGCCAGCCCGCCAACGCCGGCGGTAATGCCTGGGATAATGCGAAATGCGATGCCACTCCGCGCCAATGCCAGCGCTTCTTCCCCGCCCCGGCCGAAGACGAACGGATCGCCGCCTTTCAGGCGCAGAACCCGCTTGCCCTGACGGGCCAGTTCGATAAGACGTAGCGAAATATTGCGCTGCTGGGGCGATGGCTTGCCGCCGCGCTTACCCGCATACTCCAGGCGCTCTGGGTTCTCGATCCCGTCGAGAATTTGCCGCGACACAAGGGCGTCATAGATAATCACATCCGCCTGGCGAATGGCGTTGACCGCATGCAGGGTCAACAGTCCCGGATCGCCCGGTCCCGCGCCCGCCAACCATACGGTGCCGGGCACGAACGTCGGCATTGTCCCAAAATTTGTCGTCACGTTTTCGCGCCTTTTCCCGCTTGCAGCGAAGCTGGATGCATGCCTATTGCAGGGCTGGAGGACGATCAAGGGGTTTTCGACGATATGGCGGAGAAAGCAGCCGAAAAGACGCCCTTGCGGCGCGGCTGGACCACCGGGGCCTGTGCCACGGCGGCCGCCAAGGCCGCCTATCATGCGCTGCTGCATGGCCAATTCCCCGACCCGGTGGAGATTACCCTGCCCAGCGGCGCAACCGTGGCCTTTTGCCTCAGCCTTGAAAACCTGACGGACCACGGCGCCATGGCGGCGGTGGAAAAAGACGCCGGCGATGATCCGGACGTCACCCACGGCGCCGTCATTCATGTCCATGTCAGCCAACGGGCGAACGACGGCGGCGGTATCCGCTTCCTCGCGGGAACGGGCGTCGGCACGGTAACCAAGCCCGGACTGCCCATCGGGGTTGGCGAGGCCGCCATCAACCCGGTACCACGGGCCATGATGACGGCGGAATTGACAAAGCTTGCCCGCGCCGCCGGCAGATCGGCGGACCTGGATGTGGAAATCTCCGTTCCCGGCGGCGAGGCCATGGCCCGGCAAACCATGAACCCGCGCCTCGGCATACTGGGCGGCATTTCCATTCTCGGCACCACGGGCATCGTCATTCCCTATTCCTGCGCCGCCTGGATCGCCTCCATCCACCAAGGCATTGATGTGGCCCGCGCCGCCGGTCTGGAGCATGTGGGCGCCGCCACGGGACGGACATCCGAGGCGGCCTTGCAGGCGCTTTACGGATTCGACGAGGGCGCCCTGATCGACATGGGCGATTTCGCCGGGGCTGTGTTGAAATATCTGCGCACCCATGCGGTCAGGAAATTGTCCATCGCCGGCGGTTTCGCCAAGATTTCGAAATTGGCGAAGGGACATATGGATCTGCATTCCAAACGTTCCCAGGTGGATTTTGCCTGGCTGGCGGCGTTGGCGGCGGACGCACCGGAGATCGCCGCCCTGTGCCGCGATGCCAACACGGCGGCCCAGGTCCTGGCGGCGGCGCGCTCGGCCAATTACCCCCTGGCCGACAAAGTCGCGGAATTGGCCCGCGCGGAAGCTGCCAAAATCAGTCACGATAAGGTGGAGATCGAAGTTCTAATCTTCGACCGAAGCGGTGTGCTGGTGGGACGCAGCAATGGCTGACCGCACACTGCTGATCCTTGGCGGCACCACCTTGGCCCGGCGCCTGGCCCAGGCGGCATCGGCATCAGGCATCTCCGTGATTTATTCCCTGGCCGGACGCACGGATGCTAAATCGATCGCCGACGTCGGATTTCGGCGCGGCGGCTTTGGCGGCGCAGAGGCCTTGGCGGATTATCTGTATGATGAAAACATCAGTGCGGTGATCGATGCCACGCACGCCTTTGCGGCACGCATATCAGCCAATGCCGAGGCAGCCTGCCAACTATCGGACAAACCCCTGCTGCGCCTGCAGGAACCGCCCTGGAGGAGGCAAGCCGGCGACAATTGGATCGACGCCGGCGAGATCGAGCAAGGGCGCGAGACCGCATGTGAGACCGCATCGCGAGTCTTCGTCACCACGGGACGGCAGGCCATGGCGTCCTTCGCCAACGATACCAGGTGTTGGTGGCTGGCCCGTGTGATCCAGCCAGGGGCGGATCTGCCCGCACTTGCAAATGGCCGGTACCTCTATGCACGCGGTCCCTTCACTTTGGCGGACGAAATTATTTCGCTACGGGATAACAGCATAACGGCCATAATTTCAAAGAATGCCGGCGGCGAGGCCACTTATGCAAAAATCGCCGCCGCGCGGGAACTTGGCTTGCCCGTCATCATGGTCGCCCGGCCGAAAGCCGGCGAAGCGCCGATGGTCGCCACGGTCCCGGAAGCGATGGACTGGCTGCGCACGCGGTTGGTTTAACCCTCGGGCCGCAGGATATGGCGATGATCGGCGGCGTAGAGCCGGCTGTCCGTGGCGTCCGCGCTGTCCAGCACGCGGCCGACCAGAACCAGGGCCGTGCGGGTCAGTTTGGCCGCGCGGGTCTTCTCGCGGATATCCGCCAAGGTGCCCCGGATAATCCGTTGATCGGGCCAGGAGGCGCGGTAGACCAGGGCCACGGGGCAATCGGCGCCATAATGGGGGATCAGATCACGGCAGACCTGGCGCAGGTTACGGGCGGAAAGATGGATCGCCAGGGTGGCGCCGGAACGGCCCAGACTGGCCAGTTCCTCGCCCGGCGGCATGGCGGAGCTTTTCATCGCGGTGCGGGTCAGGATGATGGTCTGACTGATATCGGGCAGGGTCAATTCCAGGCCCAGCGCGGCGGCGGAGGCGGCGAAGGCGGGGACGCCCGGCGTGATGGTGTAGTCTATATCCAACGGCTTCAAACGCCGGATCTGCTCCCCGATGGCGCCATAAAGCGATGGATCGCCCGAATGCACACGGGCCACATCCAGGCCCTGGGCCTGGGCCTGTTCAATTTCCCCCATGATCTGGTCCAAATTGAGGGGCGCTGTATCGATCACACGGGCATCCTTGGGCGCGAAGGCGACAATCTCCACGGGCACCAGGGAACCGGCATAAAGGCAGACCGGACAGGCGGCGATCAAATCCCGCCCGCGCAGGGTAATGAGATCCGGGGCGCCGGGGCCCGCACCAATAAAATGAACCGTCATGGGGCAGCGTCCTTTTTTGCCTTTGCCCCGTATCCGCGCGGCGTGTAGACCGACCAGCCGCCATCGCCGCGCCGCCGGGCCCGGGTCGTTGATGAGCCGACCATGACCAGGGTCAACATATCCACATCGTCTACCCGCAATTCCTTCAAGGTCAGCACCGACAATGTTTCATCCGGCCGGCCCAGATCACGGGCCAGGATGACCGGGGTATCCTCGGGCCGGTGTTGCAACAAGATATCCCGCGCCAGCGCCAACAAATCACGGCGGCGCTTGGAGACAGGGTTATAGAACGAGATGACGAAATCGCCGGCGGCCGCCGCCTGCACGCGCTTTAGAATATCGGCGCGTGGGGTCAACAGATCGGACAACGAAATGGCGCAAAAATCATGCCCCAACGGTGCCCCGGCTTTCAAGGCGGCGGCCTGCATGGCCGATATGCCTGGCGCCAGATCAATGGAGATGCGATCCCAATGCCTTGGTGCATTCGCACGGTCCAGCAGTTCGTGGGCCAAGGCGCCCATGGCATAAACGCCCGCGTCGCCGGATGAGACCAGAGCCACGTTGCGCCCGCCCGCCGCCAGTTCTATTGCCGCGCGGACACGGACCTCCTCCTCGCCGAGGGCATAGGCCTGGCATTCCTTGTCCGCCACCAAATCGGCAATCAGATCCAGATACAGGCCATAGCCAACGATGACATCGGCCCGGCGGATCGCCGCCTCCGCCGCCCCGGTCCGCCAATCCGCCCGGCCCGGCCCAATCCCGACAACGGACAGATGGCCCCGCGCCCGGCCCAACGTCATGGCATCTATAATATCGTTCGACCGCGCAATGGCGCAGGTGGCGCGCCGGCTCTTGTGTTTTTCCACGACCAATTCACCGCCCGCGGCAAGGGCGGCGGCTTCCGCCACGCCGCTGACGCCAACCTCCCGCTTGACGATTTCGGAGGGATTGGCGAGACGGCTTTCTTGGCCCTGCAGCGCCGCCAGATCGAAAAACCGTGCGGGAATATGAAAATAGCTCGCGGCCTCATGCACGGCGGCCTCGTCCATTTTCAAATCCAGCGAAAAGATACCGGCCAGAGACAGCGGCGATAGGTTTTCCGTCTTAAGGGTCTCGGTGATCAAGCCGATCAGCTCGGCGCTGTCCGCGCCCCGTTCGCACCCGACACCGAGGGCCAGGTCTTGGCGATAATAGATCAGGTGCCGGCCGTTCCCGGCCAGCGGTCGTTCCGCGATCGTTATGCGCAAGGCGCCATCGCCGGACAGGGGCAAATCGCTGTCCCGCAACCAATCGCAAGTCCCGTCCAGGACCACGCCACCACCATCCCGCAAGCCGGCGACGAAGGCTTTCATATCTTCGGGATTGGCCAGGCGCCAACCGGGCGGCGGGTCGTCCAACGCCACGCCAAAGAGGGCATCGCTAGCCGTGGTGATGGCGGGCGTCACATCGAGTATGGCGCCGATACGCCGGGCCAGGTCGTTACCCCCCTGATGGCCGCCCAGCAACGGCACGACGGCAGCGCCGTCCTCGGCCACGCAGAGAACAGGAACATCGCTGTGTTTGTGATCCAGGACAGGCGCCAGATGACGAATGACGATCCCGGCGGCGCACAGGGCGACAAGCGGTTCATCGCCGTCAAAAAGCCGGCACAGGGCGGTGGCGACGTCATCAAAGGAACGCACGTCTTCTCCGCCGGTACGGGGCGCATAGCCATGGATGACACCGCCTAATTCTTGCCGCAGGCGGCGTGCCGTGGCCAGCCCGGTATCGCTTAATACCAGGAAATTCATGGGCCCACCCCTCCCCGGCGGACCAGGATCATGGCGAAATACGGCACCGCAGCCGGGTCAACTTCGGCCAATGGACTCACCTGCTGATCGGGCATGGTGGCGTGGGAGATGTAAATGGCACCGTCCAGAAGATTAAGATCCCGTAGAATATCGATAATCTTGGCCGCATGGCGTCCCAGCTTGATAATCGCCGCCACATCCGCCACGGCCAGGCGGGCGCGCAAATCAGCTTCCGCCATGGGCGCGGGCAGCACACATAAGGCTTCGTTGCGCGCCACCAGGGGCATCAGGGAGGCCGCGGCACTGGCCATCAGGGACGATACCCCCGGCACCACCTGAACCTCGAATTCATCGCTCAGACGATCAAAGAGATACATGAAACTGCCGTAGAAAAATGGATCGCCCTCGCAAATCACGGCGACATCGTCACCATTCCGTAGATGTTCACCGATCGCGGCCGCCGCCTCGTCATAGGTTGAGCGGTCGGGGAAGCGTTTCGGGTCCAGAGGCATCCGGATGACAACTTCGCGCCGCCCTGGCGGGATGTGCGGCGCGGCGATCGCGCGGGCGAGACTAACCCCGGCCTCGGGCGCGGGATAGGCGATCACCGGCGCGGACTGCAATATCTTGAGCGCCTTGAGAGTGATCAGATCCGGGTCCCCCGGTCCGACGCCGACACCAAAAAGCCTACCCCTCATGATTTGCGGCCCCGGTACTGGCTGACCGGCCGCATGGCGCGCCAGGCGTGCAGGCCGCCCATGCTCTCCATGTGCGAGACCGCGATGCGGGTCATCTCGCCGCCCTTGGACTGGAGGAAGCGGAACAGCGCCGCCTCCCCCTCCATGCTGGCGGCATTGGCGACCATGCGTCCGCCCTTGGGCAGCGCCCGCC
The DNA here is from genome assembly GCA_029937535.1 of Alphaproteobacteria bacterium. Classification (GTDB taxonomy): domain Bacteria; phylum Pseudomonadota; class Alphaproteobacteria. Next base: position 2,499 of record JAPYPT010000200.1, on the reverse strand, counting down.
AGCAAGCCTGCAACAGCTTGCCGTCACTAACTCCGCCACCGATGAATATGACATCCGGCTTGGCTAGGCCTTTCAGGGCCCCAGGCGCCGCGCCTTCGACAATTTGCAAATTCCGCGCGCCCAGGTTTTCACCGTTGGCGCGGATATTGGCAATCCGTTTGGGATTTTGCTCAATGGTAATAGCCCGCGCGGTGGGTTCGGCACGGAGAAATTCAATGGCGATGGAGCCCGCGCCGGCGCCCACATCCCAAAGGACGTCACCGGGGCACGGGGCCAGGGCGGCCAGGGTCACGGCGCGGACATCCTGTTTGGTCAATTGGCCATCGTGTTGGAAAAACTCATCCGCCAATCCAGCCGGCCGCATCAGTCGCGGGGCGGAGGCGTCGGCGGCGGCAAGACAATGCAGGGCTATGGTGTTCAAATCACCGACCTTGCGCCGCCATGTTTGGGCCGTGCCGTCGTGGCGCCTCTCGCGCGGACCGCCCATATTCTCAAAGACGGACATCTTCGTTGCGCCATAGCCCGCGCGCCGCAACATCGCCGCGACCTCTTTGGGCGTACCGCCGTTCTCGCTCAAAACCAACAGCCGGGCATTGGGACGCAGGTGCAGGTTCAACAGGCCCAGGGGACGGCCATGCAGGGTCAGGCAGTCAACCTCCGCCAGGGGCCAACCCAGACGGGCGCAGGCCAGGGAAAAAGCCGACTGATGGGGGATGCAGAGGCATTGCGCCATGCCGAACTCGCGGCACAGGGTAACCCCGATGCCATAGGACATGGGATCGCCCGTGGCCAGGACGCAGACTTGCTTGCCCTTGAGTGTCCGGATCTTGGCCAAAGTTTCACGCAGGGGATTATCCCATGCCTCGCGCGGGCGCGGATCGTCGCCCAGCATGGCCAAATGACGTTTGCCGCCGATGAACACCTCCGCCCCGTTCACGGCGGCGCGGGCGGTGGCATTCAGGCCGGCAAGGCCGTCTTCGCCGATGCCGATGATGGAAAGCCAGATCTTGCTCATGTTTGCAACCGGGCCAGGGCGTTGAGGGCGGCGGCGGCCATGGCGCTGCCGCCCCGGCGGCCCCGCAGGGTGAGATAGGGAATATCCAAGGCGCTGGCTATTAGCGCTTGCTTGGATTCCTCGGCGCCGACAAAACCAACCGGAAAGCCCAAAATCACCGCCGGATGGGGCGCGCCATTCGCCAATAATTCCAACAATCTGAACAACGCCGTCGGTGCATTGCCGATGCAGACCACCGCGCCCGGCAAATCATCCCGCCAACGTTCCACGGCGGCGGCGGAACGGGTGTCCCCGCGGGCCTGGGCGGTTTCCCGCACGCCGTCATCGTTCAAGGTGCAAATGACGCGGTTTTGCGCCGGCAATGCAGCCTTGATAATGCCGTGGCGCACCATCTCCACATCCACCAGAATGGACGCGCCGGATCGCAACGCCGCGCCGCCCACCGCCACGACATCGCCGCCCCAGGCCAGATCGCTGGCTAGGTCGGTCATGCCGCAGGCATGGATCAGACGCACGGCGACGTCATGCAGGTTTTCCGGCAGCCGCGAAAAATCGGCCTCCTCCCGTACAATGGCGAAGGAGCGCTCATAGATCGCACCAGGGTCACGCAGATAATCATATGCGGCGGGATCGCCCATGGGGGAGCTATTTCTTGACCATGCTACGCGGGCCCAGGGGATGGTCCGCATGGGGATAGGGATGATGGTCGTGATCATGGTCATGGTCATGATCGTGGCTGTGTTCATGCTCATGGCCATGATGGGCATGCTCCGTCGGGTCGAAGTCCCCGTCGGCGATCTTGCCGGTCCCGATACCTTCCACGTGATGGTGGTGGCTTTCCTGGGGCAAACCGATCTCCGCCTCGAAACCCAGAACCTGTTCCCGGTATTTGCACATCTGGCAGTTCATGTTGTTGGCGCCCTCCAGGGCCTCTTGCACCCGGTCGGCGAAGGCATCCAGGACCAAGGGGTGGTCGTTCAGATAAGACGCCTTGACGAATTCGATGTCCGGGTGCTGGGCCGCGACCTGATCGGTGTAATGGTAGATGCGCCGCACCAAAATGCCGGTGAACAGAAAATAGGGAAAGACAATAATCCGCTTGTAGCCAAGCTTCGCCGCGTGTTGCAGGCCCGGCTCCACCAAGGGGAAGGTGACGCCGGAATAGGCCACTTCGGCCCAGCCGAAACCGATCCCTTCCCACAACAGGCGGCAAACCTTGGCGATATCGGCATTGGCGTCCGGGTCCGAGGCCCCTCGCCCGACCACGACCAGCAAGGTGTCCTCGACGGAAATATGGTCGCCCGCCTGGTCAATGGCCTCGCGCACCCTGTCGCCGGCGGCGCGGATCAATTTCATGTCCATGCCAAGATCCCGGCCATAAGTGATCTCCACCTCCGGGTTTTGGGCGGCGTAGGTATTGATCACCGAAGGCAGGTCGTTCTTGACATGGCCGGCGGCGAACAGCATGCCCGGCACGGCGATGA
>JAPYPT010000471.1 GCA_029937535.1 Alphaproteobacteria bacterium | reverse complement strand
CTTCTGGCCCGAACCCGGGTCCTCCCGGACCCTCGGGGCCACCCGGACCAAATTGTGCGGCCGCCGCCTGTCCAGCAGCCTCGAACGCTTCTTCGACGGTGGCACCTTCTGCGATGGCCTGTTGAAACGCCTTAGTCGCTGCAGCATCGCCTGCATCGCCGGGTCCGCCCGGGCCACCGGGGCCATCACCCAGAATTGCCGCTGCTGCCTGGGCTGCGGCCGCTCCGGCTTCCTCGATTGTCTGACCTTCCGCCAATGCTTGGTCTAACGCGCCCTGAGCGGCATCCTGTGCCGCCTGAGCCTCTTCGGGGCTTGGTCCGCCTTCTGGACCCTCCGGTCCGTTCGGCCCAAAACCGGGGCCACCTTCGGGGCCGCCCTCTGGACCACCTTCGCCTTCCGGCCCACCTTCGACAGGTCCTTCAGCTTCGATGTTTTCAGGCGCGGCATCGCCTTCTTCGCCAAGCCCTTCCTCTGGACCACCTTCCTCTGGACCACCTTCCTCTGGACCACCTTCTTCGGGACCACCTTCTTCGGGACCACCTTCGCCTTCCGGCCCACCTTCGCCTTCCGGCCCACCTTCGACAGGTCCTTCAGCTTCGATGTTTTCAGGCGCGGCATCGCCTTCTTCGCCAAGCCCTTCCTCTGGACCACCTTCCTCTGGTCCGCCTTCCTCGGGACCACCTTCTTCCGGTTCGCCTTCTTCGGGACCACCTTCCTCGGGACCACCTTCTTCCGGTTCGCCGCCTTCCGCGTCTCCTTCGGCCTCAGATTCTGCTTCGCCCTCTTCTGCTTCGTCACCCTCTTCATCTGCGCCTTCTTCATCTTCCGCATCAGAATCGTCTTCGGCGGCGCCTTCGTCGGGACCATCCTCGTCGGCACCCTCTTCTTCCTCTGCGTCCGATTCGTCTTCAGCAACCTCACGGTTTCCAGCCTCAGCGTTTCCCGCATCGGCAGGCCCGCTTTGAACGCTGGAAGGCGGCGGAGGGAGAACCTGAATCGCGTCGCCGTAAAGGCTTTCCACGCGACTAGCGGGAATGATCACCGGCAATGACGGAGGCTCAGAAAAACTTATCGCTTCGGTGGTTTGATTGATCTGGTTCATGATGCGGGCGCCAGCGTCGGTGGAGACAATGATCTCACCATCCGAAAGCAGCGTGATTCTGTTTGTCGCGCCGTCCGCGGCCGCTATCCCGGCAACGGTGGTTCCTCGAATACCAATCGTCATGACCGGCGTCTCGACGGTCATCGCGTCAGATCCGGATTCCGCAATCTTTCCGCTTACAAAAGTGAAAACACCTTGCACGACCAAGAACGCGGACCGGCCTTCGCTGGTGCCTGGATCAAAAACGAACTCATCCATTACCAGTCGAGCTTTTTCATCGAGGGCAAAGGTGGAGCCGTCAATAAATACGACACCGACGCTCGCGTCTCCGCCGGTTCGAATGACGTCGCCAAGATAAATCGGTGTACCGGCTTCGAGCGTAACCTCGGACCCATCGGCACGCGTCGCCGTCACGGTTCCGACGGCTGTTTCAACCCTGCCGATTGGCTCGCCGAAAGTATCGTCGCCGGCTTGTGCAAATTGATTGGGCGCAACAGGACCCGCCAATGCCTCCGCAAGTTCAGGCACAATTCGGGCGCCGCCTTCTGTCCAAAGCGTGGGCGGCGATTCAACCGAGAAAAAATCTCGAACCAGGACGACGGTTCCGTCTGCGCCGACCAACAGGAGGTCCGGTCCCTCGCGCACAAAGTCGGCAGTCAGTAAAAAGTTTCCACCGGGGACAACAAGTGCCTCCGCCGATCCCGCATCGAGCAAATTTGACGGCAGCAGTTGTTGGGCAATGTTTGCCGCGTCACCTTCGATCGCGACCACAGGCGTGGCTTTGG
>JAPYPT010000199.1 GCA_029937535.1 Alphaproteobacteria bacterium | reverse complement strand
GGCCAGTGCCGCCAACCACGACTATCTGCGCCAGTTGGGCGCCGACCAGATCATCGACTACAACACCGAGGATTTCAGAGAGGCCGTGTCGAACTGCGATGCGGTGTTCGAAACCGTGGGCGACGAGGTCGCGCAACAATCCTTCGCGGTACTGAAACCGGGCGGCCGCGCCGCCTTCATCGCCTCGGGGGGCACGGCGCCCGAACCCGAGCGCGGCGATGTCACGGCCCTGCGGCCCGCCGTGGGCCGGGACCGGGAACATCTGGAACGTGTCGCCGAACTGGTCGCCATCGGCGCCGTCAGCGTGCCGCCCATCACCGAATACCCCTTGAGCGAGGCGGCGGCGGCCCACCGGGTCAGCGAGGCGCGACACCTGCGCGGCAAGCTGGTTTTCAAGGTGCGCTGAGCCACATTCGAAAATAGCTTACCTGTCTGAAACCCGCCGTACTCCCCTGTGGGAGCCGGCCTCTTGGAGTTTGCCCATGACCACCGCGAATTGTTTCGATGATAAAAAAGAGTACGATTTTGACGCCATTGTCGCCGGCCTGAACCAATACCTGCGCCTGAAAGCCACGCCGATTGGCATGAAACGGTTCAAGTCCGTGGCGGAGATGGAGGCGGTGCCACGGATCCGCCGGCCCGATCCGAGCGAAAAACTGGCCATGGACCAGGTCGTCGGGCAAACCCGCTGGATCGGCTATACCCTGGGCGTCACCATGGACAATCTCATGGGCGCCCAATGCGGCGCCGTTGTCGGTCTGCACCCGCGCGACAAGGAATGGCGCTCAGGCGAGCGCATGCATGGGGTCTGGTACGGCACCCTGGAAGACAGTGCCGCCCATCAGGCGGCCATGACTTGCGCGCCGCGTGGCGATTATGAAGCCATCGCGACCTCACCGCTAACCTCCGGACGCCTGGACAATCCCGATATCTGTCTGATCTATATGACGCCGGGCCAAATGATCACCTTCATCAACGGGCTGCAGTTCCTGAACTACAAAAAGTACGAATTCACCTGCGTGGGCGAGAGCGCCTGCGCCGATAGCTGGGGCAAGGCGCTGAGCACCGGCGAGCCGTCGGTCTCCATCCCCTGCTATGCGGAACGTAAATTCGGCGGCGTCCAGGACGATGAAATGCTGATCGCCCTGCCGCCCCGGTTTCTGCCGGGCGTGGTCGAGGGTCTGGCGCAATTAAGCCGCAATGGCCTGCGTTACCCCATCCCCAACCACGGCCTGCAAAAATCACCCCTGGACAGTATTTCGAAAAGCTACGGATAGGGATCACCCAGCACCCCGGTTTTCCGGGCCGGCCTGATCGGCTTGCCGCAGCAAGCTGCGTAGCTGATCCATATCCTTGCTTTGGCCGAGGTTCATGATCGCATCGTAAATGGCACCGCTATCCGGCCCGCTCCAACGGCGTGCCGTCAGGGTGTCGTATTTTTGGCGCAGTTCCGCGGCCGAATAGGGTTTGGCGGGGCTGCCGCGGTTGATTTCATTGCTGGCCCGGAATACGGCACCATCCCGCATGGTGACGGCGACGGCGGCCGGGCGGCATTCCAGATCGGTGCGTGCCGCCGTCATGGCCGGATCCTCCCTGACATGCACCCGTTTCGCCAGATCCTGGATCGATTGATCGCGTACCGCCCCAAGGGTGAAACTTTCCAAGCCGCTGGCGCCGTTTATCAAGGTGGTCGCGACGGCGAACGGCACGCTGAACTTCGCGGCCAGGATATTGCCCGGCGCCTGATCATCCAATTCCGCGGCCAGGTTATAGGAGGTGACGTCGATCCTGGAAATATCCGCGCATGAGTTGGCGCGCACCTCGTTGTGGCGTTGGCTAATCTCCCCCAAGGCGTCCAGGGCGCCGTGATTGTAGCGGCAGCAGGCATGCAGCTTGAAATAATTGTGCGCGACAATCCAATGGCGGCCCAGCCCCTTGGTGGCCAGTTCGGGATCGAAGGCATCGGAGACCACGTTGGAGAAAACGTTCGCGATGCCGTCCCGTTCGCCGCTAAAGCCAGCCTCGGTCAGGGTGCAGGATAAATGGCCCAGTTGTCCGGAGATGCCCGCATAGGCGTTGCGCACGGTGGCGCCTTGCAACATGGTTGGCCGGCTGGTGCCGAGGCACATGTTGGCGGCGATATTGATCGCGGTTTTCATCTTTCCGGTGTCGAAGCCGGCCAGCCGGCCAATCCCCACCGCCGCGCAAATGGCCCCCCAGGTGCCATGGGGGTGCATTTGCGGACGCAGGCGCGACGCGCCGCCAACCCGCCCGCCGATTTCATAGCCAAGGGCGACGGCGGTAACGAATGCCCGGGCGCCGGTATTGTATCTTTCAGCGGCGGCGAAGGTGGCGGGAATGGTATGGATCGCCGGATGCCCCATGGCAAAGCCGTTGCCTTCATCCATTTCCAAAAAAGTACCCCCCGTGCCGTTGATCAAGGCCGCCGTGGCCGGATCCGCCGTTTTCCCCATGCCCAGCACGGTTGCCCCGCCCCCCTGACCATCGCACAGCGTTTCGGCAAGCGCCCTGACCTCGGGCTCCACGGAGCCCCCGACGATGGCGCCGAAGGTATCGGCGACGATCACCTTGGTATGTTCACTGACCGCCGCGGGTAATTCATCAGCGCCGAAGTTGACCGCGAAATCGGCCAGGGTATCGATTAATTCAGACATTTTGCCTTCCAACTATATCCGGCTCGATGGGTTGGGGTGGGCCCATTTCAGCTTCGCCATCCATGCTCAGCCAATAGCGTGCGTAGCGCCGGCTGCCGGTCCGCGTCAAGGCGCCCTTGCCGAACAGATCAGAGAGGTCCCTGCCCGCCACAGCGCCGCGATCGGCCGCTCAAAATGCAACCAATTATCAAATTGTCTCCGGAACTTCACCGGAACTCAGTTTTCGGTGCCCGCCCGCTGCACGCGGGCCGGGTTTCTGCTGTAGTAGCCGACGATAAGGGAGATATCGGGCACGAGTTCGGGGCGGCGGCCGTCGAGGCAGGCGAAGACGATGCGGAAGGTGTTGACCGGCGTCATGCCCGCGTAAAGGTGCCGCCGGCAGGGTTGGGGCAGGCGGATGGCATTGAGGATGCCATATCGTTCCTTGAACTCGTCGTCGGGCCAGTCGGGGCGCGACCAGTCGTGCAGGTAGGTGGGGCCGTGATCGGACTGGATGATAATGATGGGATCTTGGTCCGTGGCCAGGATTTGGTCGACCAGCTCCAACAGGGCGGGGTTGACGCATTTGATGTCGTTCGCATAGCGTTTCTTACGTTGCCGCATCAGGGCGGGGTCGTGGCGCGGCACCGCGGCCACGCCCATGAGGCCGTCGAGCGCGGCGACGGTGGTGCAGTCGTCCTGGTAGACGGAGCTGCGCGGGATCATAAAATGGCCATAGACGAAATGGGGTCCAGGCGTCAGGCCCCCAAGGGCATGCTTCACCACCGTGGGGGTGAATTTCTCGGCCGCGAAACGAAGGCGGTAGCGGAACAGCCTGAGCGGCGTCATCAGCATCAACAGGCGTTCCTGCTCGGTCACCCAGGTGACCGCCTTGGCCCGTATGCAGCGGTCCTCGGCATTGCCGCAGCGCACATAGCTTTCGCCGCCGCCATGGATGTATCGATAGCCAAGGCGGCGGAATTTGTCGACGACCGGGTTATAGCCGTCGATGAGGCGTTTGGCATTGCGCGCGCCATCGCCCCACCAATCGAACACCTCTCCTGCCGGGACGATCAGGTTCATGGACAGGGTTGAGGAGACGGAGAGCAGGGTGGCCGGGAAATTGGCGTAATTGCGCCGGCCCACGAAAAAACCCCGTTGCGCCAAGGCGTCCAGAAACGGGCCGTTGTCTAAATTTAAAACCGCTTTCAGTTGATCGGCGCGGGCATATTCGTCAAAGACGAAAAAGTACACATTTGGCCGCCGGCCCTTGGCCGCGTCCAGGGAACGAGGCGCGGGGTCGGCCCGGTTCGCGGCCGGGGCCTCGCTTGCCGTCTTTAATTCGGGTTCGGCGGTACTTTCCGCTTGCGGAAGTACCAGCGGTATCAAGGCAAACAGGTTCAATGCGACCGCCACGATGACCAGTTTACGGCTGAAATTCGGGCTTTTGGACAGCATCCAAACGATGACCAACAGCACGGTGGAGACAAGACTCCAGACGGCGGCCTGAACATAACGAAAATAGCCATGCTCCTGCATGACGGCGGCCATGGCGCCGAAGAGGAATGCGGCGACAATGCCGACGCCAATCACCGCCGCCCAACGGTCGGCCGGAATGCGCCGGAAGAGCAACGAAACGGCCAGCCAAAGAGCCAGGGTGACGGCGATCAGGCCTACCGCAGCGCCCAACAGCCGGGGCAGGGACAGGCCGATGTCGGTATGTAAAGTGACGTTTTGCACCGCGAAATGCAGGAACGGCCAAGCCCCGAACAAGACGATGACCGTGATTCCAATGATCGACCGCATCCAAAATTCCCAATAAAATTCAAACCAAACCCATGACGTCTACATTACTGTGGCAGTTTACCAATGAATATCAGCGTTGGTCGTCACCATACGTTTCTTGCTGGAAGGGTCGCCCTGGTTTCCAAGCCTGTCAAGGCCGCGCTTCGCGCGGTGGCCCGGGAGGGCCAGCCTTGACAGGCTTGGAAACCAGGGCTGAATTATCTGCAAAAGATGAATGGTGGATTGTGGCGCGGCCCCAGCTATTAGGCCGTGACCATAATAAAACGTCGTGAAATTCTTCGCCGGCAAAACGCTAAGATAGAGCAGGATTTCGCGGCGGCTGATTTGTAGCGCCCAGCTCCCATCCCGCCTCAACTCGTCGCGGCGTTTGCCGACGTAGAAGTCGGTTTCCACTCCCCGCGGTTGCGGTAGACCAGGAAGCGGCAGGTGGTGCGCTGGCTGCCGTCGCCGCCACCTCGACATTGTCCAAGACTTATAGGTTGGAGAACGCGTGGCTGGTCCGGACGATGGGTTCCTCGGCCCAGTGCAGGCCGTTTTGGATTTGTTTGACGCGCGGCTCCGGAACAATTCACAATTCAAGATCTGAGCTAACCCGGTTTTGCCCCCTTTTTGACGGCGCCAAAATTCCCTGTCCAAACTGAGTCCAATCAATAGACTGCCACCATTGTTATAAATTGCTCCAGTCGTGGAATTCGGAGGTGTGAGATGGCGGGATCGGAACAAACCAACCCTGGGCCGGACGTCGCCCTCATCGTCGGCGGCGGTCCGGGGATCAGCGCCAGTTGCGCCCGGCTGTTCGCGGCGGAGGGCATGGCGGTCGCGGTGGCGGCGCGGAGCCCGGACAAGCAGGTGCTGCTGGATCTGGAGGCAGAGACCGGGGCGGGTCGGTACGCCTGCGATGCGGCCGATCCGGCCTCGGTCGCTGAACTGTTCGATGCGGTCACCAGGGATCTGGGCATACCCCGACTCGTGGTGCACAATATTGATGGCCGGGTGCCGGATATTTTTCGTAAAGGGATTACCGAAGCCGATCCGGAACTGGCGCTGCAAACCATCAAGAACGGGGCCTACAGCGCCTTTCTTGTGGCCCGCCAGGCCGCCACCCGGATGCTGGCTCAACCAGCCCATACAGATGGCCCGGGCAGCCATCGCGGCAGCATCATTTTCACCAATGCCTCCGCCGCCACCAAGGGTTACCCGAAAAGCGGCGCCTTCGCCATGGCCTGCCACGCCAAGGCCGGCCTGGCGCAAAGCCTGGCCCGTGAACTCATGCCCCAGGGTATCCATATCGCCCAGGTACCCATCGACGCCGCCATCGGCTGGACCCAAGCCGACGGCACGCGGCAACACCGCCGCGCCGGAACCACGGTCGACGATAACATGGCCGACCCGGACCGCATCGCCGAAACCTACCTGCACCTGCACCGCCAGCACCGCTCAACCTGGGCCTTCGAAGTGGTTCTGCGACCGTGGACCGAGACGTGGTAGGCGGTGGAGTTTGTAATTTTTGAGGTATCACCGCAGATCTAACCAATAGCGTGCATGGCGCCGGCTGCCGGTCCGCGTCAGGGCGCCCTTGCCGACCAGATCAGAGAGGTCCCTGCTTGCCGTGGCCTGCGAGACACCTGTGATGGAAATGTAATTCGCCGCGCTCAAACCGCCCTTGAAGCCTTCCGGGCCTTCGCGGAACATGCGGACCAGGGCTTTCTCCTGACGCGTATTGATGGTGTTCCTCAGACGGTCAAGTACCCTTGTCTTGGCGATCACAAAATCGACCAGACGCAGGGAATAGTCCTGGGCCCGCAGCACGGTCGCGGCGAAATAGGTCAGCCAGCCCGTGATGTCCATGTCCTTGTTATGGCGTTCCAAGCTATCGTAGTAGGTTTTTCGCTCGGCCTGGATGATGTGCGAGAGGGCCAGCAGAGAGGGATGGCCGAGGCCTTGGGACAGCGCCATGTCCGAAATGGCCCGCCCGATGCGGCCATTGCCGTCCTCGAAGGGATGAATGGAGACGAAGTACAAATGCGCCACGCCGGCGCGGGTGAGGGGGGGCAGCGGCTCCGGGCCATCCGGGGCGGAGCCATTGAACCAGGCGATGAAGCGCGCCATCTCACCTTCCATCTGGCGGGACGGCGGGGCCTCGAAATGGACTTTTGGTTCATGGGCGGGACCGGAAACGACTTGCATGGCGTCATCGTGGGTTCGATAGCAACCGACGTCCGTAAGATCCCGCCGGCCCAGGGACAGCATCAGATGCCACCTGAACAGCGTTTCATGGGACAGGGGTGCGGCATGGGTCCGATAAAGATCCACCATCATTTCGGCGATACCCTGCTCCGCCGGCGTCAGGCGAAGATTATCCGTGGCCAGGCCCAGTTGACGCCGGATTGAGGATTGCACGGAATTCCGATCAAGAAGTTCACCTTCGATCTCGGATGTCTTCACGGCCTCGCTGCTGATCAATTCCACCGTCAGCGCCGCCTGCTCGCCCTCGCCCACATGCCGGAGCGCCCCCTGAAGCACGCCCGCCCCCTTCAGGAACCGCGCCTCAAACACCGCCAGCGCGCCTTCGTCCCAGACGAATTCCGGCCAGCCGCTTTGTTCCCAATTCCAGGCCATGAGCTATAGAAATCCTTTTTATGGCTCATATTATCCCATATATTGAGCTATAGAAAGGATTTCTATCAATCAACCGATGTCGCCTCAATCGTTGGCTATAATTAGCAAAGTGTCGCCGTAATTCCATAATTCGCGCAGGCGGAGTATTGTGGGGACATGTACTTGTTACGTGTACCCTCAATACGGTGGCGTGTGCCGTCGTCAAAGGCGGGTTAGCTCATAGCGTTCCCATGAACCAACGCGGCGGCGGAAAGAGCCCTTATGAATACCCTGAAGTGCTACGACATCACCATGAAATGGATGTTCCGCCATACCCTGCAGCGCCGTCATGACGCGCGCGGCATCTTTCCTTGGTATCTTTTTGAAGGCGCGTTCGGCAGGCCGGGCAACAATGACGTTCCAAGTCATGCCTTGGAAAGTGCATCAAGGGAAACAAAGTCTCCTTTCGCCATTGCCTTCCGGCCGTCCGTGATGGCGTTGATTTCTCCTTCCGTCGCACCAACGGCCCGAATGCCAAGATGCCGCCGCAGAGCTTCGCGGACAAATTCGCTCCGGCTGTAATGCCCCACTTGCCGCACTTCTTCGATCTGGGCGTATAATTCCTCGGGTACGGTTACGGTCAGAACTTTGCTAGCCATATTAACAGTCCTAATTAGCCAGTTTAATATAATTTCTGGATGCAATTGATTAGGTGTACGTGGCATCTGACCTATATGGGCTCGACCCGCACGTTCACGCGGGTGATAGCACGGAATCCCGACGCGGCGCGGCAGGTTTTGGCGATCAGTCAAGACGTCTCAATAAGCAAACTATCACCGTAATTCTATCCGACTATCTCTCACATCTATGGCCCAATTAGAAAGTTCCCGCCAGGGCTCTTCGCTCCAAAACCCTCTCGCAGCGCCAGAGGTGGAGGGCAATACATACGCTCGACAGGGCAACTGCCCGGACGCCTGTATGCCATATTCCAGCCGCCCGGTGGGCACGTCGAAGAATAGAGATGCGGCCTTTTTTCCGTTGAAGGCGATGGCTTGCGGCATGTGCAGGTCGATTTTGCGGCGCACTTCGATGGGGTTCGCCTTGGACATTGGGATTTCGCTGTCGTTGCCGCTCACGCCTTTGGCAATATCCGTCAGACCGATACCGAATTTCGTTAGCTGTTTGAATTGAATTGGTTGAAGCAGACGCGGCGTGAGGCCGGTACTGTACAATATTGGCCAAAACCGGTTGCCCGGCCCAGCGTAGTAGGCGCCTCGGCGGGCGGATACGCGGCTTGCTGCCATGCCGCAGAAGACCACGATCAGGTCATCCTTAAGAACATCAGGCAACATGCTCAAGATCCTCGAATATATTGTGAAAGCGCTCTAAAAAAACGTCGTCAGGTTCTTCGCCAGTAGGACGCTTTGATCCAGCAGGATTTCCCGCCGAGTGATTTTCAGCGCCCCACTCCCGTCCCGCCGCAATTCGTCGCGGCGTTTGCCGACGTAGAAGTCGGTCTCGGCCTCCCCGCGGTTGCGGTAGACCAGGAAGCGGCAGGAGGCGCGCAGCTTTTCCTGACCTTCGTCCCAGACTTGCAGGTTGGAGAACATGTGGCTGGTCCGGGAGATGGGTTCCTCGGCCCAGTGCAGGCCGGTTTGGATTTGTTTGACGCGCTGTTCCAATTCGAACTTGCCCTCGTCGAACCAGTTCAGGTCCTTGCCTTCGCGGCTGTGTTCCCGGTCCCAATGGCCGGCTTCCTGGTTTGTGGCGAGCGGCATCCAATAGCGGATGTCGTCCGATAGAAGGTCGAGCCAGGCGTCGAACTGGCGGTTATCCAGCAGGTCGGCCTCGTTGGCGTAGAACTGCTCGATTTCGTAGCGCAGCAGCAGGCTGTCCAGCAACGCCTCTTTGTCACCTCCGCCCACTTACTCCGCCGCCTCGGCTGTTTTGGCGGGCGCGATGCGGTCGATGGTGGGGGGGCGGTCCATGTCGGCGGCCCAGCGCTGGTAATAGGCGCGCTGGTTTTGTTCGGAGACGTCTTCCGTGGCCTCGACCTCGCCGCCCAGCCATTCAACCGGCCAGCCTTTTTGTTCGTAGCCCTGGCCCATGCCGTAGTGGAAATCATGGCGCCGGGCGATGGTGCCCCTAGCACCCTCGTGGGAGGCGCCCCAGTTTTCCATGTCGTCCTGCTCGGTCAGGCCCGAGGGGCCCTGATAGCGGATGACGTAATGGCGCAGCACGTCCTTGACCTCGTCCGGTGCGGCCTTCGGCGCCAGAAATATGCGCCAGGTTTCCGTCTGGTGCGGGCCGGAGGGGTGCCAGGTGCCCATGGATTGGACCCCGTTGGAATAGGAGACGTTGGGAAAAATGGTGCCGCCATGGCCGAACCAGCGCGCCTTTTCACCCAGCTTGGCCTGGCGCCGGGCATAGCAGTCGCGGAAATAGTCCTCCACCACGGCCATCTCCTGGTAGGTGGGCATGTAGTCGTAATCGTCCTTGAACAACTGCCCGCGGGAGGTATGCCCCTCGGGCGTGACGGCGATGTTCAGCTTCCAGGCCTGCCGCGCCTTGGTCACGTCGTCATAGGTGTGCCGGCCCTTGGAGCCGGCGGGCGAGAGGATGACCTGATCGACCGAGGCGTGGGAGGGGTTGTGATAATAATCGCCCGAGAAGTTTTCCGCCCCGAATTTCCAGTTGCACGGCATCTTCCATTTGAAAATACCGCCAAAGGCTTCCCATTCCCCATGGCTGCCGTCGGGCAGTTCGCAGTAATCATCGAAATAGAAGCGCAGATCGCCCAGATAGGTCTCGAAATCGGGTGTTTCTTCGTCCCAGCAAGCGAAGACGTAGCCGTGATAGCTGTAAACCCGCGCCTCGATCAAGCCCCATTGGCCGCGGTCCAGTTCGTTGTGATAGCCGCTGTCGAGCTTCGGCACGGCGATCAGCGCGCCCTGGTCGGAGTAGGTCCAGGCATGGTAGGGGCACAT
>JAPYPT010000198.1 GCA_029937535.1 Alphaproteobacteria bacterium | reverse complement strand
AGAGCAACTTATCCGTATTCAATTGAATCCAATTGAATGCGGGTTGCTCTAGCTTTCATCGTTCGCGCCAGTGCGCTGAAGCGCACGGCTCCACGGGAGCGGCGCATGGGCGCCGGGCTGCCGTCGCAGCCTTGATCGCGCACTTCAATACCGAAATTGGTCTAGAACCGCATCGAAGCGCCGACGGAGGCGGCCCAGTTGGTGTAGGTGAAATTCGAGAAATTGGAATCCACCACGGTCCGCGCCAGAGTTGTTGTAATCGACCAATCTTTGTTTACCGGCACGGAGGTTAATAAGGACGCGCGCAGCTCTGTATCCTTGCGTTTTTTCAAGGCATCAATGGTCGTATCCGGGGAATGATAGCGGCTGTACAGCACGGTTCCCGTCAACGATGTCGTCCAGGGGCCCGTGTCCACGTTATCCGGCGAGGCGTAAGTTAAAATTGCCCCTATACCAAAGGCGAATTCCGTGTTGCCGTTTGGATTGTTGGCGGTCACTGGGTTGGGCTGTGAGGTGTCCAAATTGGTATAGCCCGCGGTCGTGGTCAGCAACAAATTATCCAGGGCTTTATGACGGACATTGAACTCAACGTCCGTTTCGGTGCCGTCTTGTAGCCGCGCGGTGAGACGGCCCCCGTCGGCGCGGTATTTCTTGCGCACGACCGATGTCGTCACCGAGCCATTGGTCCTGTCGGTAAATTGTTTATCGACATCAACCCCGGCACCATAGGAATAGTAATAGGGCGATCCGTCGAGATTGACGACAGAGGCGACAACATGGGGCCGCCATGATGCATTCTCGATAAATTCGCGTAGAAACTGGCCGCGCGGACCCACCGTTAATTCCGAAAACACCAAATCCAGTTGATGCTGATTTTTCTGTTGCGAAGCATAAATCAGCAAATTGCTTTCCAAAACGTCGCCGCTATGGACCTGCGGGTCATAAATATGGCTAAAATTAGCCGAAACAAATACATTCCAGTCCATTTTTTGGGTGAATTGAGGGTCGAGGGTGGATTGACCGCCCGGTGCGCCGGCCAAACTGATGGCCGCCCGTTCCGGTCCGGCGTTGGCATTGTTCTGATAGCGCAGGCCGCCAAAGACCGATCCGGAGAAGCGGTGGTTGGAAAGGCGGCTGTCAATTTCATCTAGGAATACGGCAACACGGGCGCGCACATCGTCGGGCACGTTGTCGCCCACCACGGCACGCGTCAGATAGGCCCGGGCGATGGCGTAGGAGCCCAGGCGGAAATACAACACGCCCAGTTCCAAACGAACCCTGGGTAAGTCTGGATTATACAACAGCATCCGTTCAAGCGCGCTGATCGCCGCTTCATAGTCGCCAATCCGAATGCCCAGTTCGGCATATTTAAAGGATTTATCCAGGTTCGAGGGGTCCGCCAGCATATACTTGAACGCCTGCGCGAACTCTTGCTCCAAATCAACATTCGCGGCGGTTTGCGCTTGCGACTGTGTCACCGGATGTAGTCCGATCGCGGCCAATAGGACCAAAACGAACATCGCCCGTTGCGTCATGGCTTTTCGCAACACACCAACCTCAAAAAACCTTGTTATCCCATACTGCTGGACCCTAGCGAAAATAGAAGGCAGCGCAAGTAAAAATTCGACTGTTTTTAACCATTTGGGAGGTGTTTTTAAGTTCTAACACAACCAAATTTACCATACTTGCAAGGAATAGACGTCCTCACCTGGCCGGACAGATGAGAAGGACGCCGAAATTGACGTTTACGTCAACGTAAAGTAACATGGCGTTGATCGAAAATGAGGTAGCAAGAGGCGCTGATCAATGCCGGGTCCGGATGTCGTGGAACCCTCCGCAGAGTTGACCTATACGATTAGCGAGTTGGCCAGCGAATTTGCCATAACAGCCCGCGCCATTCGATTTTATGAAGACAAGAACCTGTTGCAGCCGCGGCGCAATGGCCTGGCGCGGGTTTATGGGCGCCGGGACCGTGGCCGCCTGAAACTGATATTACGGGGCAAGCGGCTGGGATTTACCTTGTCGGATATAAGTGAAATGCTGGACCTCTACGATCCCCACGGCGAGGGAAGAAATCAACTAAGGCTCGCGCAGGCAAAAATTAACAAGCGTCTGGCCGTGCTAAAACAACAGCGCCGGGATATTGACGAAGTGATCGGGGAGTTGCAGGAAAACTGCGGCCTGGTCACCGCCCAGCTGGACCAAAACAACGGTGCCTAGCCGAAGCCACTCAACCATCGACGTATAACCCACGACGGAGCCATTCATCATGTCAGCCCTCTATCCTCACCTGTTGGCGCCGCTTGATCTCGGCTTCACGACCTTGCGGAACCGGGTCGTGATGGGGTCCATGCATACGGGCCTGGAAGAACATCCAGATGGCTTCCGCCGCATGGCGCGGTTCTTTGGCGAGCGCGCGGCCGGCGAGGTGGGTTTGATCGTAACCGGGGGAATTTCGCCCAATGCGGCCGGCAGCCTGGGTCTGGGCGGCGCAACGTTGGATGACGGCACCCATGGGCATGCCTTGATCACCGATGCGGTTCACCAGGCGGACGGCAAGATCTTGATGCAGATTTTGCATGGCGGCCGTTATTCGCGCATTCCCGAACCGGTCGCGCCGTCGCCCATCGCCTCCCGTATCAATCCAACGGCGCCCCGTGCGCTCGGCCATGGTGAAATCCTGCAAACCATCGAGGACTTTGCCATCTGTGCCCAGCGGGCCCGGGATGCGGGCTATGACGGCGTGGAAATCATGGGTTCGGAAGGGTATCTGATCACACAGTTCATCTCCCCGCGCACCAACCAGCGTGAGGATGATTGGGGCGGCAGCCTTGAGAACCGTCTGCGGTTTCCCATCGAGGTGATGCGCCGGACGCGGGAAGCCTGCGGCGATGATTTTATCGTCCTCTACCGCCTTTCCATGCTGGACCTGGTCGAAGGCGGATTGTCATGGGATGAAACCGTCAAGCTGGCCCAAGCCCTGGAGGCGGCGGGCGCGAGCATGTTCAATACCGGCATCGGCTGGCACGAGGCGCGCATCCCAACCATCATGCATTCCGTGCCCCGTGGCGCCTTCACCTGGGCCACGGCGCGGATGATGGGCAAGGTCAGGGTGCCGCTGATCGCCTCGAACCGCATCAATGACCCGGACCAGGCGGAGGCGTTGATCGCCGGTGGGCAGGCGGACATGGTCTCCATGGCCCGTCCGTTCCTCGCCGACGCTGATTTCGTGGCCAAGGCCAAGGCCGGCAAGGCGGATCAGATCAATACCTGCATTGCCTGCAATCAAGGCTGTCTGGATTATATTTTCAAGGGCAAGGTCTGCACCTGCCTGGTCAATCCCCGGGCCTGTTTCGAGACTGAGTTGGAGATTGTCCCGGTCCAGGCGGCGGCCAGGAAAAAGATCGCCGTGATCGGCGCCGGACCGGGAGGTCTTTCCTACGCCATCACCGCCGCCGAACGGGGCCACGATATAACACTGTTCGAGGCGGCGGACCGGATCGGTGGCCAGTTCAACATGGCCATGGCCATTCCGGGCAAGGAAGACTATGGCGAAACCATCCGCTATTGGGACAGCCAGATCGCGCGCCTGGGCATCACCTTGAACCTGAACCACCGCGCCGCGGCGGATGAATTGAAGGCCGCTGGATTTGATGAAATCATTCTGGCCACCGGTGTCCGGCCCCGCGAAATGGAATTGCCGGGTATCGATCATGCGATGGTGCTGTCCTATGTGGATGTGCTGCAACATGGTGGGTCGGTCGGCGGACGGGTCGCGATTGTCGGCGCCGGGGGCATTGGCTTCGATGTGGCGGAATTCTTGAGCCATGATGGCGGTGTGACTGATCCGGCCAAACCGGATATTGACCGTTGGCTGCGTGAATGGGGCGTTGACCGAGACCCCGAACACGACGGCGGTCTATCGCCCGCCGGCCCCGCCATGCAATCGCCGCGCAAGATCACCCTGTTGCAACGCAAGGCCCAGGCGTTGGGCCGGGGCCTGGGCATGACGACGGGGTGGGCCATTCGCGCGGGGCTGCAAATGAAAGGCGTCGATATGATCGGCGGCGTCGAATACCGCAGGATCGACGATGCCGGCCTGCACATCACGGTCGAGGGCGAAGACCGTCTGATTGCCGTGGATAATGTGGTGATCTGCGCCGGGCAGGAGGAACGGCGCGACCTGCATGACGATTTGGTTGCGGCGGGACTGACCGTGCATCTGATCGGCGGGGCGGACAAAGCCGGCGAACTGGACGCCCTGCGCGCCATTGAACAGGGAACCCGCCTGGCGGCGGCATAGAATCTCCAATATAGGAACGAGAGCCATGGCTGATATTGCAAGAACGTTGTTTGATTCAGATCACGAGATTTTCCGCGACACGGTGCGCCGCTTTATCGAGGACGAGATCGCGCCCTTTCACGCGCAATGGGAAAAGGACGGCCGGATCAGCCGGGATGCCTGGCTGAAGGCGGGGGAGCTCGGCCTGCTATGCGCCTCCATGCCCGAGGAATATGGCGGCGGCGGCGTGGACCGGACCTATAGCATCATTTTGATGGAAGAGCTGGCCAGGGCCGGCGCCTCCGGTCCCGGTTTCGGCCTGCATTCGGAGATCGTCGCGCCCTATATCAACCGCTATGGCTCGGAAGATCAAAAGCGGACGTTTCTGCCAAAAATGGCCAAGGGTGAAATGATCGGCGCCATCGCCATGACCGAACCGGGCACGGGCAGCGATCTCCAGGGCATACGCACCACGGCGTTGAAGGATGGCAACGAACTGGTCATCAATGGTTCCAAGACCTTCATCACCAATGGCGAGATGTCGGATGTGGTCATCGTGGTCTGCAAGACCGATCCCGACGCCGGCGCCAAGGGCACCTCCCTGGTTCTGGTCGAGGCGGGCCGGGAGGGCTTCCGCAAGGGCCGCAACCTGGAAAAAATCGGCTTGAAGGCGCAAGACACATCGGAGTTGTTTTTCGACGATGTGCGCGTGCCCATGACCAATCTGCTGGGCGAGGAGGGCAAGGGCTTCGTCTATCTGATGCAGGAGTTGGCCTGGGAGCGGCTGCAACTATCCGTCTCCGCCGTCGCCTCCATGGAGGCGGCCGTGGAATGGACCATCGACTACACCAAGCAGCGGGAGGCCTTTGGCCAGCCGATCATCGATTTCCAGAACACCCGGTTTAAACTGGCCGAGGTCAAAACCCAGGCCACCGTGGCCCGCACCTTCGTCGACAAATTGATCGCCCTGATGCTGGAAGAAAAACTGGATGCCGAAACGGCGGCCATGGCGAAATGGTGGACCTCGGACACCCAATGCAAGGTCATCGATGAATGCCTGCAACTGCATGGCGGTTACGGCTACATGTGGGAATTCCCCATCGCGCGCGCCTGGGCCGATGCCCGCATCCAGCGCATCTATGCCGGCACCAACGAGATCATGAAGCATATAATAGGGCGGAGTTTGTAAGGGGTAAGTGATTATCAAATCCTAAGATTTCTAGATTGGCGATAATAATCCTGCAAAATAAGAAAAGTCATCTGCGACCCGTTCTAGTTGGCCATTCTCAGAGAGCGCTACTAGTTCAGCGAATGCCCTAGCTTGGCAATTGACTGATTTCGAAGGGTTAAACTCAATGTCAGTATAACCTTGATAAGAAATATTCTCACTAATCCAGCTTCGATGCTGAAAAAGAGTTCTTATGTATAACCAATCGTAAAATGCGTTCTTCGGTGACAAAGGATACCGTTTCCCGGCGAACTCAAAACATATTAGCTCCCCGGAGCTTCGAAGTCTGGGGTCTTTCTTTGCCTCCTTAGGCGTGACGCTGTAAAGATCGGCGTAGGGACCACCAAGCCTAAAGACCTTACTGCCTTGGTATACACATTCCAGAAAAACTGGACAATCTCCGACCGAAAGCTTCAAGCTAAATGCGCTGAGTCGTCGACCGATTTCGTTCTCCGATTTGCTAGAAATTTCCAGTAAATGATTCAGACCGCGAGACTTTGCCGCTGCATGAATTGCTACTACGTTTTTCTTTTTTTGAGATGCCGCCATTCCTGGGTTCCATTTGAATTCTATCGGAACCTCAGAAATCAAGTCTTTCCCCTTTATTTGAGGAACAAATACAGGCCTTGTAGCCATATCAAAATTTTCGCCTTATTACATTAAGTGGGACAATCTTCGGAACAAGAACTTCACATTTTTCAGCATTGCGAAGCCGTACTTGAATGCTGGCGTCATCCCAATCCGTTCGAGTGTATAGGACTTCTCTATCAAGTTGCTCCAGGCCATCTTCGACGTCGAGAATGATGGTGTCCGCTTTGTTGGCAACGCCAATTGTTATTTTTACACCTGCAGTATTCAGAATTTCAGGATCAATTGGGAGGTATTGCGGATCAGGTATTCTGCCTTCCATATGTGCAATGTGACACATTGGGTGACTTCTCGTGAAGCATAAATTCACATAATCTTCCAATCCTTTGTGAGCATCAGCATCTCGGCTCCACTCATTGCCTCCTGGCACCGTTATGGTTATTCCAATCTTGGTCGCTTGTTATTTTGACAATATGCCGTGTTTGGCAATCGAACTCAGGTTGGAGTTGTCAGTGAAATGATACAATGATTTGTATATATGCCCGGCCGCGATTATTTTTTTGAATTCATCGATGGTCATTTACGTCTCCGAATTTTTTGAAGGAAAAATCGATAACTGATTGTATTTATAATTT
Source organism: Alphaproteobacteria bacterium (assembly GCA_029937535.1). Lineage (GTDB taxonomy): Bacteria > Pseudomonadota > Alphaproteobacteria. The sequence continues at coordinate 3,341 of JAPYPT010000198.1, read as the reverse complement.
CTATATTATTTATAATTGTATATAAAGCAAGTAATAAGAGAAATATAATTGCGTATTACCTATCGGTGTTTTGATTATTTCGATCAGGATTGATTAAAAATTCTGGCTATTTAATTAAGAGAGTGTTTGTAGGGGTAGCAAAGAAAGCATTCTCCAATTTTCTTCGATCAGGATTGGTCGCACAATGAATATTCGTTGCGCGCACGTCTGGCACCGGACCGGAGGGGAGATCGGGTATGGTGATAGATTAGGATTCGATGATGCATAATCTTGGTGAGATCATTCCGCGTGATTTGCCCACCGAAAACATCTGGCTGACCGAAGTTGCGGCGGATGACAGTGCGCGTGATATTTCGGTCGCGGAATTTCATGAGACCGCCGACGCCGTTGCCCGCGGCCTGCTGGCGCGCGGTCTGAAACGCGGCGCGGCGGTGGGCATTCTGGCCCACAACAGCGCCGAATATCTGCTGGCCTATTTTGGCATCATGCGGGCTGGTCTTGTCGCCGTTCCCATCAACTACAAGGTGGCGAAACCTACCGTCGAGCACATTCTCAAGGATGCCCAGGTGCAGTTTCTGCTGGTCGATGAAGATTGGGCGCATCTGGCTGGCGCCTTGCCTCATGTCCGGATGGACCGGCCGGATCAATGGCGGGAACTGCTTGATTTCGGGCCCTATACGCCGCTGGCCATGGCGGCGGAAGAGCATGCGACCATCCTCTACACCTCCGGCTCCACCGGCTTGCCCAAGGGCGTCCCGTTGACCCATGGCGGTTATGTCTGGGCGGCGGAGCTGATGCGCGATTCCCTGCCGCCCATGACGGATAAACGGGTCCTGGTGGCGGCCCCGCTGTATCATATGAACGGCCTTATCCTGAGCGCGCTGAGCGGCATGACGGGGGGGCAGGTGGTTTTGATGCGGCAATTCTCCGCCACCCGGTATCTGGAGACGGCGGCGGCCCATCGCTGCCACGTGCTGACCTCGGTGCCGACCATGATCGCCATGGCGGTGCGAGAGCCCGAGACCATTCGCCGGCTCGATCTGTCCTGCGTTGAAAAGCTGATCATGGGCTCGGCCCCTCTTAGCGAGGCGCTGTTCGATCGCGCCGGGGAGATTTTTCCCAACGCGGCAATTTCAAATAGCTGGGGTACGACGGAATCCAGTCCCGTGGCCTTCGGCCCCCACCCGGACGGCCTGGCCATTCCGAAACTGTCCCTCGGCTACCCCACTCCGCATGCGGAGATGAAACTGGTCGGCGGCTCGGGCGTGGAGGGGCCGGACGAGAACGAAGGCGTGCTTTGGGTCCGCAACCCCGCCGTCATGCCGGGTTATCTTAACCGTCCCGAAGAGACCGAAAAAAGCATCAAGGACGGCTGGTACAACACCGGCGATATCATGCGCCGGGATGGGGGAGGCTTCATTTTCTTTGTTGGCCGGGCGGACGATATGTTCGTTTGCGGTGGTGAAAATATCTACCCGGCGGAGGTTGAGCGGCTGCTGGAAACCCATCCGGGCATCGCCCAGGCCGCCGTGATCCCCCTGGCGGATGACATCAAACAGCATATCCCCGTGGCCTTCGTTGTCGCCACGCCGAACGCGGCGCCCGGCGTCGAGGAGATCAAACAATACGCCCTGGCCAACGGCCCGGCCTACCAACACCCCCGCTTCGTGGCCGTGCTTCGGGAACTGCCCCTCGCGGGCACCAACAAGATTGACCGCCGCGCGCTATTGGCCCATGCGGAAACCGAATTCAAACGCTAGAGCATGTTCTTTTTAAACATGCTCGGACTCTTAAGAAAAGAGCAATTGAACCAATCACCTGTGTCGCGCTAAATAGGTCTTGGGTGACTCCAATTAACTGAAAATTGCTCTAGCGGGCTTTTTAGCGAATATATCTTCCCAGGCGTGAGCCAGTTGCACATCGACTTCCGTCATATCGATGGGCAGGCCCAGATCGACCAAGGAGGTCACGCCGTGTTCCTGGATGCCGCAAGGCACGATACCGGCGTAGTACGCGAGATCGGGCTCCACATTCAACGAAATGCCATGATATGTAACCCAGCGGCGGACACGAACGCCGATCGCGGCAATCTTGTCCTCGCGGCCGTTGCCCCGGTCGATCCAGATACCAACCCGGCCGTCCCGTCGTTCACCCCGCAGGCTGAAACGGTTCAGGGTGGCGATCAGCCAATCCTCCAGCATCGCCACATAGCACCGGATATCCAGTTCGCGGCGCTGCAAATCCAACATCACATAGGCAACACGCTGGCCGGGGCCATGATAGGTGTACTGGCCGCCCCGTCCGGTTTGATGGACCGGCAGGCCGCCCGCATCCAATAAATCAGCCTCCTTGGCGGAGGTGCCGGCGGTATAAAGCGATGGGTGCTGCAATAGCCAGACCATCTCCTCCGCCTCGCCCGCGCGGATGGCGGCGACCCGGTCTTCCATGCATTTTACCGCCTGATCATAATCGGTCAGGCCGTCGCTAATGCGCCATTCCATTGTTGTCCCGTTCCGCGTCTTTACGGCAATCTTAACTCTATCATAACCATGTCCAGGCATAGCTATAGGGGTAACAGTAATAACGAGTCTGGCTAGTTCATGAACGACCAACGTTTAGCAGATGTTAATCTGGAAATCTCCGTGGTAATCGGCAGCACTGAAATGCCGATCCACCAGCTCCTGCGCATGGGCCGCGGCGCGGTGATTGAGCTGGACGCGACCACGGAAGATTATGTCTGGATATTGGCCAATAATAAACTCATCGCCCGGGGTGAGATCATGGTCAATGGTGAAAACGTCGCCGTGCAGGTGACCGAAACCATCGACGATGACGAAGACTAATACCGGCTCCGTGCTTGCGGTGGGCGTTGGTATTTGCTATTTCCCAAGAGCCTGATTGCCATGCAATTGGTTGATTAATTGCGGTCGTGGCGGAATTGGTAGACGCGCAGCGTTGAGGTCGCTGTGGGGGAAACCTCGTGGAAGTTCGAGTCTTCTCGACCGCACCAAATCAACCTATCAAAATAACCCCTTGGAGACGCATTGTTTTCGAGGGGTTTTTTGTTGCCCGTGTTGCAATACCACCTTTCGATGATAGGAACCCATAGAGACGCATTCCGGGCTCTTTCGGGTAGGAGCGCGCGCCGACGCGATACGGGATATCGTTAGGCGTGCGCGACGCCATCCGAAAGTGCCCGGAATGTGCCCTACGGGTCGCATCTGCGCCCCCTCGGATGGCGTCGGAAAGGCTTGACGATACCCCGTATCGCCTGCACCTTCCCTCCTACCCGAGGGGGCGCAGATGCGATCTCTATGGGTCCCTATCATCGCAAGGTGGTA
>JAPYPT010000197.1 GCA_029937535.1 Alphaproteobacteria bacterium | reverse complement strand
CCGCTGATGGGTGCGATGGCAAGGCTCATGGCGCCGTTTCCATTGCTGATACCTCCGTTATTGCTCGGGCACGATGATCGGCTCGGGCGGCGTTTCCCCGAGCACCAGGTCCGAACCCTTTTCGCCAATCATCATTGTCGCCGCATTCAGATTGGCTGAAATCATGGTCGGCATCACCGAGGCGTCGATAACCCGCAAGCTTTCCAGCCCATGTACACGGAGTTGATCGTCGACCACGGCCGTGGGATCCGTGATCGGTCCCATGCGGCAGGTGCCCATGACATGAAATGTGCTGCCGCCATAATGGCGGGCGGCTTCCAGCAGCTCATCGTCGCTTTGTACCTCGTCGCCTGGATAAGCTTCAAAATCGAAGTAAGGCTTCATGGCCTCGGTATGCATCAGCCGCCGCGCCAGTTTCATGGCGCTCAGCAGCACTTTGCGGTCGCCTTCGTCAGCCAGATAGTTGGGCTGGATGATCGGTTTTTCGAACGGATCAGCCGAGCGCGCCCGAACCCAGCCCTTGCTTTGCGGACGGTGCTGCCAGGCCGCGACGGTAAAGCCCGGATGATCGTCAAGCAGGCCGTGGACGCCCTGCTTGTAACTCGCGGGCGTGAAGATGAATTGCAGATCATTGCTCCGCGCCACTTCGTCCGAATGCCAAAAGCCATAGACCATGGAAGGGCTTAGATTGACGATGCTTTTGCCGCCCGTGAAGTATTTGATCACTTCACCGGCCAGTTTGATGCCCCGCGAACGTTCGTTAATGGTGTCGATATTGCTTACCCGGCCGCTGAAACGGGGGGCGTAATGATCCCGCAGGTTTTCACCCACGCCCGCCAGTTCGTGGCTTACCTCGATACCAAGAGACTGCAAAAGGCTATCGGGGCCAATGCCGGAAAGCTGCAGCAATTGCGGTGAGTTGATGGCGCCGCCGGAGAGGATGACCTCCCGGTTGGCCCGCACCTGAACCGATTGGCCGCCGGGTCCGCCCTTGGAATATTCCACCCCGACGGCCTTTTTGCCGTCCAGTATGATCCGGGTGGCGTGGGCGGAGGTCCTGACGGTGAGGTTGGGGCGCGATTTCGCCGGGTTCAGAAAGGCCCGCGCCGTGCTGACCCGGCGGCGGCGGTAGGTGGTGCGCTGAACGTACGAGATGCCTTCCTGCGTGGCGCCGTTATAGTCTGGATTGCGCGGAATGCCGATCTCCCCGGCGCCTGTCATGAAGGCCTCGCACAGGGGATGGCTGTAGTTAAGATCGGTAACTTGCAGATTTCCCTCCCGGCCCCGGAAGGTGTCGTCCGCCTTGCCGATGCGCTGTTCGCAGCGGCGGAAATAGGGCAGGACGTCGGCATAGCCCCAGCCTTGGTTGCCGCGCTGGGACCAGTTATCGAAGTCCATGCGCTGCCCGCGGTTGTAGATATGGCCATTGATGGCGGAGGATCCGCCCAAGGTCTTGCCGCGCGGCACATCGATGATCCGGCCGCCGGTCCAATGACTGGGTTCGGCCTGGTACAGCCAATTCACGTTGGCGTTGGTCAGGGTCTTGATGAAACCCGCCGGAATGTGGAGATAGGGGTTCCAATCCCTCGGCCCGGCTTCCAGCAAACAGACGCTGTGTTTGCCGTTCGCCGTCAGCCGATTGGCCAGGATGCAGCCGGCCGAGCCGGCGCCGATAATCACATAATCGAAACTGTCCGCCAAAATCCCACTCCCACTCCCATGCAGGTGACGGCAACATTCTAGCACCGGGAACCGCCGGTAGGGCAAATAGCGGATGGCATTGGCCGGGAAAATCCTCGACAATACCGGTTTGGCGGCAGTGAAAAGAATCGGCAACGGATTACTAAACTGTAGTAAACTCCATAAACTCCATAAACTCCATAAACTCCATAAAGTATGCGCTACGGTAAACCTTGATAAATCATTCTAAACTCTACTAAACTAATAAATCATTCTAAATTTTGTTGATTGGGGTTTTGTAATGGACGCAGCGCTAAATCCATATGCTCCAGGGGCCGGTACAAGGCCGCCAATTCTAGCCGGAAGAGATGACTTGGTCGCCAAGGCAACGCTGGCACTTAAGCGCGCCAAATTGGGACGTCACGGAAAAAGTTTCATTGCCGTGGGGTTGCGCGGCGTCGGCAAGACGGTTGTTCTTAATAAGGTTCAAGAGCTTGCGGAAGATGATCACTACATTGTTCTGTATATTGAAGCGCACGATGAGTCGTCTCTTGCGTCCCTGTTAGTTCCAAAACTTCGCCAAGCGCTTATTCGCATGAGCAAAACAGAGAGGGCCAAAGACGTAGCGATTCGCGGGCTTGGAGTTCTTAGAAATTTTGCGAACGCGGTAAACGTCAAAATGGGGGACGTCTCTGTCGGTTTAGATTTTGATGATGATGAGGGGATCGCGGATAGCGGCGACATCGCAAGTGATGTCCCTGATTTATTTCAGATCCTCGGTGAGGCCGCCGCGGCGCGAGAGACAGCGATAGCCATTTTGGTTGACGAAATGCAATACCTCTCTTCTGAAGAGATGAGCGCGCTTGTTATGGCGATGCATAGATCAAACCAGCGTAGCCTGCCAATTGTATTGATTGGCGCGGGATTGCCCCAATTATTGGGCAAAATGGGCGAGTCAAAATCATATGCGGAGAGGCTTTTTGATTTCCCCAGAATTGAAGCTTTGGATTTTGAGAATGCGTGTTTGGCCATAGCAGAGCCAGCGAAACAGGAAGGAGTCGAATATACTGCGGATGCTTTAGATAAAGTTTTTGAAGTCACACAAGGATACCCATATTTTCTTCAGGAATGGGGATACGTTTCGTGGGGGCTGGCCGATGTATCTCCGATAGCCGTGGATTTGATCAATGAGGCTAGTCCGGAAGCAATTCGTCGGCTTGACGAAAGCTTTTTTAGGATGCGGTTAGAGCGTATGACGCCGACAGAGCGAAAGTATATGAACGCCATGGCCAGTCTCGGAAAAGGCCCGCATTCGTCTGGGGATATTGCGAAAGCATATAATGCCAAGGTTTCGACGGTCGCCCCTACACGTTCAAGCCTTATCGCAAAGGGAATGATTTACAGCCCCTCGTACGGCAACACGGACTTTACAGTACCATTGTTTGATGAGTTTATACGCCGCGAAATGTTGGACTGGCAGACCTAACGCTCAATTGCCCAAAACAAATGCCTTCCAGAACCCTGTCACCGGTCGGGAAGGCGCTGCGGGTGTTTCAGACAGCAATGGAATGCTTCGACTGGCGGCCGGGAAAATAGTGGATGGTGCTGTGCGGTAAATTTTCCGACAATGGCGATCTGGCCGGTCCCAAAAAAAGGGGAAAGCAATAATGGACCCACTGACCGATGAGCCCGAAGGCTACGACGTCGCCGCCGTCGAGGCCTGGATTGCCGCCAATGTGGCGGATTTGAGCCCACCCTTCACCTGGACCCGCCTCCAAGGCGGCCATTCAAACCTGACCTACCGCATTGACGACACCATGGGCCGCGCCGCCGTGATCCGGCGGCCGCCGCAAGGCATATTGCTGCCGAAGGCGCACGATATGAGCCGCGAATGGGCGCTGATCTCCGCCTTGGGCCCGACGGCCGTGCCGGTGGCCCCGGCTATGGCGTTTTGCGAAAGCCCGGATGTCACCGGCGCCTGGTTCTATGTCATGGGCCTGATCGACGGCAAGCCGCTGTATACATCGGACGATACCGTGGCCAGGGTCGCGGCGAACAAGCGGCAAGACCTAGCCTGGTCCTTCGTCGATGTCCTGGCCGACCTGCACGCCCTCGATCCCGATGAAATCGGCCTTGGCGATCTCGGCAAGAAAGAAGACTACGTGGGCCGGCAACTGCGCACCTGGTTCCGCTCCTGGACATCATCGGTGGACGACGCCGAATACGATGACCCCCGCGCCCATGATCTGCGCGATTTTTTGGCGGCGAACATCCCCGAGCAGGGCCCGGCCCGTGTCGTGCACGGAGATTATGGCCTGCACAATTGCCTGATCAGGCCCGATGGCCAGGTGGCGGCCGTGGTCGATTGGGAAATATCGACCCTTGGCGACCCCCTTGCCGATCTTGCCTATGCCCTGAACGCCTGGGCCGAGCCGAACGAGGACCGGGAAGGGGCGGCCACCGCTTTGGAAGGCTTCCCGAAACGGGCCGATCTCGCCGCGCGCTACGGCGATCGGTCTGGGCGCGATCTATCGATGCTGAACTACTACATTGGCTTCAATTGGTGGAAAACCGCCTGCATCATCCACGGTGTCTATGCCCGCTATTGCGCCGGCAAGAAAAGCGCCGACGGGGTCGATCTGGACAATCTGCGCACGCGCATCGGACGCGCCCTTGATGATGCCGAAAATGCATTGGCACCGTTGCGATGAGAGCGACGGTTTAGATTTCGTCGTCGGATGGGGCCAGGATATCGGAAAACTTCTCCCGGGCCTGCTCTTCCAGTTTCGGGTTGTGGCGGGTTGGGAAGACATCATTGCTGGCTTGGTAATCCCGCAGCACCTGCCGGGCGACGGTAATTTTGTGCACTTCCGTCGGGCCATCGGCCAGGCCCATGTGAAACGATTCAATGACCTGGCGCACGAACGGCATCTCGGAGGATACGCCCAGGGAGCCATGCAGATGCAGGGCCCGGCTGGCGACGTCGTGAAACACCTTGGGCATGGCTGCCTTGATGGCGGCGATGTCCTTGCGCACTTTCATATAGTCCTTGTGCTTGTCGATCAGCCAGGCGGTGCGCAGGACCAAAAGACGGAACTGCTCGATCTCGATCCAGCTGTCGGCGATTTTTTCCTGCACCATTTGCTTGTCCGCCAACCGCCCGCCCTGGGTTTCCCGGCTCAAGGCCCGCTCGCACATCATGTCGAAGGCCTTGCGAACCTGGCCGATGGTGCGCATGGCGTGATGGATACGGCCGCCACCTAGCCGCGTCTGCGCCACCACGAAGGCATCACCCCGCCCGCCCAGCATGTTTTCCGCCGGCACATGGACATTTTTGTAGTGGATGTATCCATGGCTGCCTTCCTCGCCAGGATGAATGCCGACATTGCGCACGATCTCGATGCCCGGCGTGTCCGTGGGCACGATAAACATGGACAGGCGGCGATAGGGTTCGGCGTCGGGGTCGGTCACCACCATGACGATCAGAAAAGCGGCATAGCGGGCGTTGGAGGAGAACCATTTTTCGCCGTTGATCACCCAACCATCACCCGACGGTTCGGCCTTGGTCGTGAAGACTTTCGGATCGGCCCCGCCTTGCGGTTCCGTCATGGAAAAACAGGAAACAATTTCGTTCGCCAGCAGCGGCTTTAGATAGGTTTCCTTCTGCGCCTCGGTGCCATAATGGGCCAGAATTTCCCCATTGCCCGTATCGGGCGCCTGGCAGCCGAACACCGTGGGGCCGAACCGGCTGCGGCCCAAAATTTCGTTCATCAGGGCCAGTTTCACCTGGCCATAACCCAAACCACCTAGGTCGGCTCCCAGATGACAGCCCCATAATTTGCGTTCCCGCACAATGGCCTGCAAGGGGCGGACCAGCTCGTTCCGTTTCGGGTTCTTAACGTCATACTGGCTGCCCAGGACATGATCCAGAGGCTCCACCTCCGTGCGCATGAATTCCGTGATCCAGTCAAGCTCCGTCTGATAATCCGCGTCCGTCTCGAAATCCCATGCCATGGTCGTCTCCTGCTTCTATTCCGTATGGGTCTACTTAAGGAATTTTTTGCGCGCTGTTCTGGGCGCAATCATAGTCTTGTTATTCCGTCCCTGTGGTCATGGCGAACGAGTTTCAGCTCCAACTTCCGCGGCAACTTCAGCGTCGAAATCGCCGGACATCGTTCGCTTGCCGGTTTTCCAGTGGTCGTAGTGGGCCACGTAGGTTTCGAGCATCCTGTCCAGGGGCGGCTCGCCGTATTCGCCACGGAAGCTCAGATATTCCATATGCCTGTTCCCGGAGGTATCGAACTCATGATAGATGGAATCCGCCGTGCCATCGAATTCAAGCGGCTTCAGGCCAAATTTTTCACAAAGCTCCACGTTAAAGGCTGGGGTTGATTTGAACCATTGCCCGTCCAGGAAAATCGATGTGTAGCCATGCCAGTAAAAGGTATCCGTTTTCATCCGCTCGCGAATTTTACCCGTGGACAGGTGGTTGCGGACGTCGGCGAAACCCAACCGGGCGGGGATACCCTGGGCCCGGCAGACGGCGGCCAGCAGCACGGCCTTTTGTACGCAATAGCCCTTCATTTCCGCGAGGGTTTTGCTGGCCTTCATGCCGTCTATTTCCAGGGATGATGCATAAGGGTCGTAGCGCACGCCGTCACGGACCCGGTAATAAAGCCGGATCGCCTTTTCCCGTACGGTCGCGGCGTCGCCCGCCGTCTCCGCCGCGAAGGCAACGATGTCCGGATGCGCGCTCTCGACCATTGCGCCGGGTTCCAGGAATTCGTCTAGTTCGTCTGCCATGGTTTGATCCTTCGCAATCAAATAGCGCCGCTTTCCTTGAGCGCGGCGATGCCCTGCATATCGTAACCGAACTCGGTCAAGATCTCTTCCGTATGCTGCCCCAGCAATGGCGGCGGCCGGTCCATTCTGGGCGAGCCTTCCGAGGCCATGAAGCCCAAGCCGGGCACCGTTATTTCGCCCTCTATTCCCTCCGGCGCCGGCATCGTCATGAGGACGTCGCGATGGCCGACCTGTTCCTGCTCAATCGCTTCCGGCACGGTCAGCACCGGGGCCACGGGCACGCCTTCCGCCCGCAGGTTCTCCAGCCAGTAGGCGGTGGGTTTGGCGATGAGCAGCGCGGCCAGCTCTTCAAAAATTTCAAGGCGGTTGTCGATGCGGCCCTGCTCGGTTTTGTAGCGCTCTTCCTCGGCCCATTCGGGGTGCCCAAGGCCGCGGCAGAGGGCGGGGACCATATAATCGGCGAAGACCGATATATTGATGAAGCCGTCCGCCGTTTCGTAAACATCCGTCGTCGTCTGCTTGGTCGCGGAACGGTTGCCCAAAAGCTCCGGTACCGAACCATTCAGGAGGAACCGATTGATGGCGAACCCGATCAGCGACATCACCGCATCCGTCATGGCTACATCCAGATGCTGCCCCTTGCCGGTCGCCAAACGGCGGTATAGCGCGGTGGCGATGGCGAATGACGCGGTCAGTCCCGTGGTCATGTCCGCCACCGGAAAGCCTATCCTGATGGGTCCCGACTCTGGCGTCCCGGTCAGGGACATCAGGCCCGAGACCGCTTGTATGGCGCCGTCATAGGCCCCGGCGCCCGAGGCCGGGCCGTTTTGGCCAAACCCGGATATGGAGCAATAGACGATATCCGGTTTAATCGCCTTCACGTCTTCATAGCCGAAGCCGAGGCGTTGCATGACGCCGGGCTTGAAATTTTCGGCCACGACATCGGCGGTCTTGATCATGCGGCGGACGACATCCTTGGCGTCGTTATTCTTCAGATCCAGGGCAATGCTGCGTTTGCCGCAATTGAAGCCGACAAAAACCGGACCCAAGCCATGCAAGGCCCATTCGCCTTCCGCCATCAGGTCCCGGGTTTGATCGCCCGTACCGCGAAGTTCGATTTTGATGACGTCCGCGCCGAGCTGGGCCAAATTGCCGGTCGCCACCGGACCGGACAAAACTTGGGTGAAATCGACGACACGGACGCCGTCAAATGCCTTGGTCATTGTTTGCTCCCACGCTAGAGCATGTTCTTTTAAAACATGCTCGGACTCTTAAGAAAAGAGCAATTGAACCAATCACTTGGGTCGCGTGAGCGACTCCGATTAATTTAAAATTGCTCTATCGATACCCGCGTTATTCCACGTCCAAAAAAGTCGCAAAATCGTCGATCGGCAGTTTCGCGGTGCGAAATGCGTTATCCACCGCGCCCTCGTCCTCAAAGCCAATGGAGATGCCGCAAGCGAGCAACTCCTCGTCCGGCATGGGCAAATGCTTGCGCACCACTCTGTGATACCAGGTGAATGCCGCCTGGCCGCAGGTATGCAGGCCCTCGCCCCTGGCGCCGACCAGCAGATTTTCGATGAACATGCCCACGTCCAGATAGGTGCCCGTGGCCAAATCCCGGTGAAAGGAGACGAACATGCCGATGGGGGCATCGAAGAACTCGTAGTTGCGGTTCATTTGCGCCTGGCGGCCCGCCATGTCGTCGCGGGCGATGCCCAGCTTGGCGTAAAGGCCGAAGCCGGTCTCGCGCCGCCGGGATTGGTAGGGCTCGAACCATTTGGTCGGATAATAGGGGTATTCCGGTCCATGGGATTTTGGGTCGTCATTGGCGATGGCGTCGAGAATATCGGCGCTGATGGCGTCCTTGGTGGCCCCGCCGACCACATACAGCTTCCACGGCTGAATATTGTTGCCGCTGGGCGCCATGCCCGCGCCCTCGATAATACGGCGCAGGCTGTCCATGGGGACGGCTTTGGGCAGGAACCGGCGCACGGAGCGGCGGCTCATGATGGCTTCATGCACCTCCATGATCAGGCCGCGGCACTTGAGCGTCCGGTCAGCCCCGCCAAACGCTGGGCGATAATCTCTTCGGCCTCGGTCACGATGCGGGAGATCAATTCGGCGCAGGAGGGCACATCATTGATCAGCCCGACAACCATGCCGGCGGACCAGATGCCGTGGTCGACCCTGCCCTCCTCGAAGACGATTTTGCCGCGCTGGCCGGACAGATATTCCGCCAGATCCTCAATTTTCAGATCGGCGCCTTTTTCCCGCTCAATCTCCAGGATCTTGTCGGAGATTTCATTCTTGAATACCCGCGAAGTGTTTCTCAGGGCGCGGTTGGTCAATTGGGTGTTCATCTCATCGGCCTCGACCATCGCCTGTTTCACATTGTCGTGGATCGGCGCCTCCTTGGTGGCCATGAAACGGCTGCCCATGTTGATGCCGTCGGCGCCCAGCGCCAGTGCCGCGACCAACCCGCGGGCATCACCAAAGCCACCCGAGGCTATGAACGGAATGGACAATTTGTCGGCGGCGCACGGCAGCAGGATCAGGCCCGGAATATCGTCTTCGCCCGGATGCCCGGCACATTCAAAGCCGTCCACGCTGACCGCATCGCAGCCCAGCGTTTCCGCCTTCACGGAGTGGCGGACGGAGGTGCATTTGTGGATCACCTTGATGCCGGCCGCCTTGAACAGAGGCATGAAGGGTTCGGGGCTGCGCCCGGCGGTTTCAACAATTTTGACGCCGCTGTCAACGATGGCCTGGGCATATTCCTGATAGGGCACCGGGCGCAGGGTGGGCAGGATGGTCAGGTTGACGCCGAATGGTTTGTCGGTCATCTCCCGGGTGCGGGCGATCTCCTTGCTCAGGTCCCCAGGCGTTGGCTGGGTCAGGGCGGTGATGAAGCCCAGGCCCCCGGCGTTGGCCACGGCGCCGACCAGTTCCGCCCGGCCGACCCACTGCATGCCGCCTTGGACGATGGGATGCTCGATACCGAATAGTTCCGTTATTCTTGTTTTCATGATTGACCTATCCTTATTTGGACGTTGCGATGGCGTTGGAGTACATATCGCAAACCCGGAGTTCATAAGCGAGGAATTTGTCCCTGATGTCTTTAACCATGCGATATGCCGATGGAGAATTCGACCGTGCGGCGGAATGGCGCGAAGACGCTGATTGGCTGGCCGCGCGCCTGGCCGGGCCGGCCACCAAGGTCTATCCGATCTGGCGGCACCGCTATTTGTTCGTGGACGATCTGACACCCCTGGTTCTGGACCCTTCACGGGCCGGGGATTTGGCGGATCTGCAACAAACCGTCCTGCTGGGACTGATCGACGATACGGCGCATTTCACGCTGGATGTATCCACGCTGTCCGAAGAGGCCCTGGCGGCCTCCCTGGCGGGCGAAACCCATGACCTGCGCGACGTGGCCATGAACCTGTCCGACCAAATGGCGGCTTTGCTGGCGTTCGGCAGGGGGATGTCGGTTTGGCATGTGGATCATCTCCATTGCGGCCGCTGTGGCGGCGCGACGGCCGCTGAACGGGCCGGCCATGCGCGGCGCTGTCTTACCAAAAGCTGCGGCCGGCTGCATTTCCCCCGCACGGACCCGGCGATCATCGTGCTCGTCCACCGCACGGATATCCCA
>JAPYPT010000196.1 GCA_029937535.1 Alphaproteobacteria bacterium | reverse complement strand
GGACAAGGCCTTGCAGGAGGAGGCCAAGGCGCTGGAGGCCCTGCTGGGTTCCGAAGACAAGCGCTGGGCCGCGATCACCGATGAAGTCCGGGAGATGCGCAAGAATTTCGGCGATGACCCCGCGCTGGGGCCCCGCCGCAGCACCTTCGCCGATGCCCCCACGGGCGAGTTGGTGCCGATAGAGGCCATGGTGGAAAAGGAACCCATCACCGTGGTCTGTTCCGACAAGGGCTGGCTGCGCGCCCTGCGCGGCCACGTGGAAGAGGGCCACGACGTCCGCTACATGGACGGCGACAAGGGCCGCTTCTGGTTGCACGCCCAGTCCACGGATAAAATACTGCTATTCGCCACCAATGGCCGTTTCTATACCCTGGCCTGCGACAAGCTGCCGGGCGGGCGGGGCAATGGCGAACCGGTGCGTCTGCTGTTGGACCTGGCCAACGACCAGGAAATCGTCGATCTGATGGTGCACGATGGTGAGCGTACACTGCTGGTCGCCTCAAGCGACGGCCGCGGCTTCATCGTGAAGGAGGCGGCAACCATCGCGCAAACCCGTGGCGGGCGGCAGGTCCTCAACGTCTCGGGCGATGTGGAGGCCGCCGTCTGCGCCACGGTCAGCGGCGATCATCTGGCCGTGGTCGGCGACAACCACAAACTGTTGATATTCCCCCTTTCCGAACTGCCGGAAATGAACCGAGGCCGTGGCGTCGTGCTGCAGCGCTACAAGGAAGGCGGCATGGCGGACGCCAAAACCATGAATTTGGCCGATGGCCTGACCTGGCGCCAGGCGGGCGGGCGGACGCGCACGGAAATGGACCTGGACATGTGGCTCGGCAAACGCAGCCAAGCCGGGCGCCTGGCCCCGAAAGGCTTCCCGAAAAACCACAAGTTCGCCTAACTGAAGGCGGCGAAAATCTCCTGGAAGGCGACCAACTGGTTGCCGTTGGCGGACGACGGCACCAGGATGGGTGAGTGGATGCCGGCATCGAACCAGGCTTCCAGGCCCTCGCGCACCTGGGAGACAGTGCCGAACAAGGTATTATCGGCCAGCCATTTATCGCTCAAGTGATCGGCGACTTTTTCCGGCTCGCCGGCGGCCATGGCGGCCTCGACCCCGGCCATTTCTTCCTCGTAGCCGGACTCTTTCCAATAATTCCGGTAGTTCGGCAGTTGCGCATACGAGGTCAAGGTACGGCGGTTGACGGCCTTACAGGCTTCCACGTCGTCATCGATGCAGGTCGGGATCATGTTGCCGATATAGAAATCATCGCTGTTGCGCTTATCCTCCGGCAAGGCGGCCAGAGACTTCGCCATGAAACTGCGGGAGGCGTTGGCGAAGACCATGCCGTCGCCGATCTCTCCGGCCAGGGCTATCATCTTGCGGCGCATGGTGGCCAGGATGATGGGGGGCAGCTCGCCCACGCGCTCGACCGCCTTCAAATCCTCGACGAATTCACGGGTATCGGACAACGGCTTGCCGGCGGTGACTTTCATGCGCTTGAGCGAGGGGCCATGACTGACCCCGATACCGAAGCGGAACCGCCCGCCCGAAACCTCGTGAATGAAGGATATGGTCTGGGCATAGTCCAACACCGTGCGGGCATAAATCGGCGCGATCGAGGTACCGAAGGGAATTTCATTGGTGCATTGAGCCAGCGCGGCACAGAGCGTCACGTTGGCCACGGTCGAAGGACAATAGATGCCCGTGAAGCCCCGGCGTTCGATTTCCCCGGCCAACTCCAGTGTCGCCTTGCGGCGGCCGGGCACGGCGGCCAGGCTGATTGCGGGCATTCTTGTCATCTCTCACTCCAATCCAACTATGTCTTCAAAAACTTGTTGATCACATCATATTCCCGCGCCGTACCCAAGGTAGGGGCATGACCGAAGCCGGGAATTTCTTCCATTTTTGCCTTGGGGCCACGTTCGGTCATGGCCGTCGCAACGGCCATGGGCAGCACGTCTGAATTTTCCCCGCGCAGCAAAAGGGTGGGGCAGTCGATCGTGTCATAGGCATCCCACAAATCCAAATCGGATCCGTGCAGGGTAAATTGGGTTACGATCGCCGGATCGTAATGCACCGTCACCCGGCCGTCATCCATGCGCCGCTGGGAGGTTTCAACCATGGTCCGCCAGTAACTTTCGGGATTATCCCCGAAAGGAATATAAACCGTGCGGTACCATTGCTCCAACTCGGCGATAGTTTCGAAAACAGGTGGGTTTCCCACATAGTCTTCAATCCGTTCCGCCGCCGCCAAGGGCAGTTCCGGGCCAATATCGTTGATCACCAGGTGACTGATACGCCCTTTCAAGACCCCCGTCGCCAGGCTCATACCCAAAGAGCCGCCCATGGAGGTGCCGATCCAACGCATCCCCCCGATACCCAATTGATCGAACAGCGACAGCGCCGTTTCGCCGTAAAAGCTATAGCAATACTCTTCGTCCCGCTCCACGGCCCATTGGCTGAGCCCCCGGCCCAGGGTGTCCGGACAAATGACCCGGTAATCTCGCGCCATGGCGGCGGCCAGCGTATCGAAATCCCGTCCCGTCCGCGCCAGACCGTGCCACATGATCAGGGGCGGGGCGCCGGCATCGCCCCATTCCATGAAATGGATCTCGCGTCCGGCGCAGGTGAGAAATCGCGATTTTCCTTGCATGATGAATTCCTAATCCGGCAGTCCGGCCTTTGCCAGGCCACCAAAAAATCGATCGAAAAACGCCGCGTCCCGATAGGGCAGCGTGGCGCGTGTTCGTTCCACATCGAATTCGGGATTAATCTCCATCAGCTCGCGCCAAATGCGCCGCGCCTCTTCTCCTCGTCCCGTCTGTCCATACAATGCCGCCAGATAGGCCCTCGTCGTATCCGTTTCGGGACTGCGCCCGATCCGGATTTTGAAATTGGCTTCCGCCTCGTCATACAACCCCAAGGCCATTTGCGCCCGTCCCTGAAAATGCAGCATCATATCCACCTGAGGATCGAGCCGGAAAGCTTGTTGAAACATCTCCGCCGCACGCCCGTGCGAGCCCGCAAAATCCAAGGCCTGCCCGAGGGCGGAATAGCCGTAAGCGTAGTTCGGGTCCAATTCTATGGCCCGCTCGGCGGCACGTTCCGCGCGGTCCAGCTCACGTTTCCAGGTCAGGCACAACGAATGGGCAAAATAACCGGATGGGTCATCGGCATCGATCCCTATCGCCTGCTCGGCCAACGCAAGCGCCCGATCCAGATGCGAGCCGTCGGCGCCGTTCCAGCCATTGACATATTCAGTGCCATGGAGAACCGATAGCATTGCGTAGGCTTGTGCCAGTCCTGGGTCCAATTCGGCCGCCTTTTCCAACATCCGGCGGCCTTCAACCAAATCATCCGCCCTAAATCTAAACAGAGCGGCACGACCACGATAAAGGTAGTCGAATGCTTCCGGATTGACCTTACCCCGGTCCCCCCGGCGGCCCTCCTCGGCCGGGGTCAATTCCACCTGCAGGGCAGCGACAATCTCATGGGTTACTTCGTCCTGCACCGCGAATATATCTTCCATCTCCCGGTCATAACGTTCGGCCCACAGATGGCCCCCATCATCGCCATTGATAAGCTGAGCGTTGATGCGCACCCGGTTTCCGGCCCGGCGCACGCTGCCTTCCAGGATATATCGCACTCCCAGTTCCCGGCAGACCTGCCGGATGTCGGGACTCTTCCCCTTATAGGCAAAGGAGGAATTGCGGGCGATGACGAACAGCTGCGAGGCCTTGGAAAGATCGGTGATGATGTCTTCGGTAATACCGTCGGAAAAATACTCCTGCTCCGGATCGCCAGACATATTGTTGAATGGCAACACGGCGATCGAGGGCTTCTCCGTATTGGTTGGGGCTATAGCTATCGCAGAATCCGTACCATCAGGCATCCAGCGCCAGACACGGATTGGCGTGGCGATATTCTTGAGGCTATGGTCCCCATCATCTGAAAAGACGGCATCAAGCCGGTTTTGGATCTGGCCATTGACCGTATCGGAAATGGTGATGCCGCCCGGCGTGGCAAGGGCTTGCAAGCGGGCGGCGACATTTACGCCATCGCCATGAATATCGTCCCCATCGATGATGATATCGCCAAGGTTGATGCCAATACGGAGGACAATCCGGCTGCTTTCCGCGACGCCCTCATTGCGATCCGCCATGCCGGCTTGAATTTCGAGCATGCTTTGCACCGCATCCACGACGGAGGGAAACTCCAGCAACAGGCCATCGCCCATGGTCTTGACGATGCGTCCGCCATGTTCATCGATTTTGCCGTCGATCAAGGCCGTGCGGTGCTGGCGCAGCGCCTCCAGGGTACCAATCTCATCCGCACCCATGAGCCGCGAATAGCCGACCACATCCGTCGAGACGATTGCCGCCAGTCTTCGTTGCGTGCCTTGGGGCATGGCGTAAAGATCCGTTGACCTAATTCTTCGTGGGCAGGTCAAAGACCTGGCCGGGGAAGATCGTGTCCGGGTCACGGATCTGATCGTCATTGGCCTGATAGATCACGGTGAAACGGGTGCCCGAACCATAGACCCGACGGGCGATGCGCCACAGGCTGTTGCCCGGTTGCACAATCACCCTGTAGCGGGCCGCCTTGGTCGCCAGAACTTCCGCCTTGGCCACGCGCACGAAGGGTAGTTCGACCCGGCTGACCACACGGCCTTCCTTATTCACCTGATCCACCCGCAAGGTATGGGCGCCAGGCGCGACCTCTTCCTTGGGCTTCAGCTGCCAGCCCTTGTCCTTATCCGCTTGCGCCACGCCCACGGGCTTGTTGTCCACATAGGTCCGCACCGTGGCCTCCTTGGGCGCGCTGCCCGTAACGACCAGTTTGCCCTTGATATCGTATTCGACCGTATCGACACTTAACCGGTCCGTGGCGGAGCGGCCCTTGGGCTCGGGCTTCTGCAATAGCCTGGCCGGCGCATCGCCACTTTTGGGCAGCAATATGGCCAATGTCGCCGGCGGTTTCTCAGTCTCCGGCACGGCTTTTGCAACGGGCGCGGCGGCCGCTATCTTGCCGCCGGCAATTTCTTGATCTTTGGTTATTGTCCGTGCGGCCTTGGTGATGGGGGCCGCCTTGGTGACCGGGGCAGTCTTCATGGCGGATTTTATCGGCGGCGGCGCCGGCTTTATCCCTGGTACGATAAGCGCCACAACTGCCTCGGAGGCCAGCTTGCGTCCGTCAGGCAGGGTCGCGAGCAGGTCCAGTTCCCTATCCCCGGGCGGCAACGGTTTATCGATCACGGCCACCCATTCGCCACGATGGGAAGCCGGCGCCTCGGCTAAAACCTTGCCGTCCATGATTAGCTGCACCACGGCGCCGGGCGGCGCCCGTCCGGCCACCACCGCCGTGCGGTCCTTGGCAATTCGGACGATGTCAAAGGAGGGCGGTTTTTCCCTGGGGACAACCGCTTTTTCCCGGGCGCCCGGCGCCTCGGCCGTCTCTTTTCGAGGCAGGTCCGGCGTTTTGTTTAGTGTTGGGGCCGAGAGCTTCGCACCGGCATCCAACACAACAGGATTGGCGGTGGCCTTTTCGGGCGTGCCGGTCGGTTGCGCTTCGGTCTTTGACGCCACGGTCTTTGACACGACGGTCTTTGACGGCACGGTCTTTTGCGCCAGGGGCGGCGGCACGGTGTCTTCGTTCCCCATGGTCAGAAACGCCAGCAGGGCGCCCAACAGGATCACCATCGCCGCTATGATTATTGTGTTGCGCACGCCGTATCTCCGCACCAGAGGTCAACAAAGTAGTCTTTCCCCCCGTCGCGGGCAATCCCATGGGGAATTCGTTCGAGACGGCGACACCAGCCCGATTCGATCTAACGGGGCACCTCCACCTCGAACTCCGCACCGCCAAATCCATGCACCTTGTCGCGGGCGCGAAGGCGGACCGTGGTGACCCCATCGGGAATTTTCACGCCGGAAAGAGATCGGGTAAAGGGCTGCTCGTTCTCATGGGGATGGGCCAGAACCCGTGTTCCCAGCACTTCTCCCTTGGGCCCGATAACCTCCCAGGCATCGGCGTAATGCTTCCAACCTTTATCCAAATGCCTAACCGTGACGGCAAAACTATAGACGCCGGGAGCACTTTTCTTCACTTTCACGCCCACGACATCGGCCGGCCCGGCAGAACCGGGCGAGGCCGCGAACAAGGCGAACAAAACAACCGGCAGGCAACGAAGAATTGGAAATACCATGGCGGAGATCTCCTCCCTCTGTGTTTTTTGCGGCTCTCGATTTGGCCACAGCCGAGCTTACCGCGACACGGCGGTCCAACTGGGTCAAGAAATCGCGAGACGCGGCATGCGTCTGGTCTATGGCGGCGGCCATGTGGGCTTGATGGGCGCGGTGGCGGATGCGGTGTTGGATGCGGGCGGCGCGGTAGTGGGCGTCATTCCAAAACATTTGAAGGATTGGGAAGTGGGCCACGAGGGACTGACCGAAATGCACGTGGTCGATACCATGCATAGCCGCAAGCAGTTGATGTTCGAGTTATCGGATGGCTTCGTGGCCTTGCCGGGCGGTATCGGCACCCTGGACGAAACCTTGGAGATCATGACCTGGCGGCAATTGCGCCTGCACGATAAACCCCTGGTCATTCTCGATCAGGACGGCTTCTGGCAACCCTTGCAGGCGCTTTTCGAGGCGGTGGTGGCGGGCGGGTTCGCCGATCCGGGCATCGCGGACTATTACAGCCTGGCCGAAAGCGTGGACGAGGTCTTCGCCGCCCTTGCCGCCGCGCCGCCCATCTCCGGGCCCGGCCATCCCGAAAGGTTGTGAGAACCTTTGACCTTGGCCCATTGGGTGGATATGTTCCGCCAGAATAAAATTCATTGGGTGGATCAAGCCGCCATAGAGGTTAGGTAAATGAGCAAGATCAAGGTGAAGACTCCCGTCGTCGAACTCGACGGAGACGAAATGACACGCATTATCTGGGCTTTTATCAAAGAGAAACTGATACTGCCCTATCTGGATATTGACCTGAAATATTACGATCTGGGCATCGAAAAGCGCGACGAAACCGACGATCAGATCACCATCGATTGCGCCGAGGCGATCAAGGAATATGGCGTCGGCGTCAAATGCGCCACCATCACGCCGGACGAGGAGCGGGTCGAGGAATTCGGCCTGAAGTCCATGTGGCGTTCGCCCAACGGCACGATCCGCAACATTTTGGGCGGCACCGTGTTCCGCGAGCCCATCATCTGCCAGAACGTGCCCCGCCTGGTGCCGGGCTGGACCCACCCCATCGTCATCGGCCGTCATGCCTTTGGCGATCAATACCGCGCCACCGATTTCGTGGTGCCGGGCAAGGGCAAGCTGACCATGAAGTTCGAGCCCGAGGACGGCGGCGAAGTGATCGAGCGGGAAGTGTTCGATTTCCCGGGCGGCGGCGTCGCCATGGCCATGTACAATCTGGACGACTCGATCCGCGATTTCGCCCGCGCCTGCCTCAGCTACGGCATCCAGCGTAAATGGCCGGTCTATATGTCCACCAAGAACACCATCCTGAAAGCCTATGACGGCCGCTTCAAGGATCTGTTCCAGGAGATCTTCGAGGCCGAGTATGCCGATCAGTACAAGGACCTGGGCCTCACTTACGAACATCGCCTAATCGATGACATGGTGGCCTGTGCGCTCAAATGGCAAGGCGAGTTTATCTGGGCCTGCAAGAACTATGACGGTGACGTGCAGTCCGATACCGTGGCCCAGGGCTTTGGCTCGCTAGGTCTGATGACCTCGATCCTGATGACGCCCGACGGCAAGACGGTGGAGGCGGAAGCCGCCCACGGCACCGTCACCCGCCATTACCGGGAGCATCAAAAAGGTAATGAGACCTCGACCAACCCCATCGCCTCCATCTTCGCCTGGACCGGCGGCCTGAAACACCGCGGCCGCATGGACAACACGCCGGACGTGACGAATTTCGCCGAGACCCTGGAAAAGGTCTGCGTCGACACCGTCGAATCCGGCGACATGACCAAGGATCTGGCGATCCTCATTGGCCCCGACGCGAAATGGCTGACCACGACCCAGTTCCTGGATGCACTGGATGCCAATCTTCGGAAGACAATGGCCTGAGAGCCGCGCCTAAATCAAAAACCCAATTGGGCCCGCCGCGATCGGCGGGCCCTTTTCTTGCCTGTTGCACCGATGATACGAGATTTTCAATCTGCGGCGGGCTGACGGGTTAGATTTGTGCCGGCAAGCTGAATGCGCCATGACGCCGACGGACGCCGCCGCTTCCCATCCCCTTTCGGGTAGTGACCGTCCGCTAAGCGTTCTCAACATAGGCAATACTGATGGCAGTTCCCGATCCACAACCGTGGGCGTATTTGAATCCGACAGCGGCTGCACCATTGCGCGTTGACAGCAGGTAGCGTGCGGGCAAAAATGGCGACCATCCAACCACGGTCGAGCATCAAAAACGCCAAGAGGTTCCCAATCCACCTGGGCAACCGGTCGATACGATGAAGGCGCTGAGAGAATCGAAATATGTGCCGTGCCAAATTTGGGTAAACAATGTCGTCTAGATGGCGCGCGCTCACGCGGCGCGGGGCCGACTAACGGAACCGTTCGACGAACAATTCGACGAGCGGGTTTGAAACCACTGGGAGGAAGAAATGAATATTAGAAAACGTACCTTGCTGAAGGGCGCGCTGGCCGCCGCCGTGCTTTCGATGACGGCCGGGGCCGCCAACGCGGCTCCAGAGTTCACCTTGCGTTGGGGTCACTATCTATCCAATAGCCCGTTCCTGCAGCTCGAGAAGGACTTCGCAAAGAAGGTCGAGGCTGACACCAACGGCCGCGTCAAGATCGACATGACCTTCTCCGGCGGCCTTGGCAAGGGCGGCGAGCTTCTGGCATTGGTCGGGCGCGGCGCCATCGACATGGCGGCGATTGTTCCGGGCTACTATGCCAAGCAACTACCGTTCTACAAGGCGTTCCAAATTCCCTTCGTGTTTAGTAATCCGAAGCAGGCGATCGCGATCTCCATGCGTTCTTTCAAGGAACTGCCCTCGTTCAAGCAGGAACTGGATACGCAAAACGTCCATTTCCTGTTCCACCAGCCGCTTGGCGTCTACTACCTGACCGGCAAGGACCCAAGCTGCGATACGATCGCGGGCCTGAAGGGCAAGAAGATCCGCAGCTTCGGTGGTGACGTGCCGAAGATCCATGGCGCCGTCGGCGCGGTGCCGGTCTCGGTCGGCGTGACCCAGGTCTACGAAGCGCTGCAACGCGGCTCGCTCGACTATTCCTTCCTGAACGCCGGCAACATTCTCTCCAACCGTCTCTATGAACCCGGCAAGTATAGTTGTGGTCCCGTCATGGTGATCGCCGGTCATCTGTTGGTGGTGGGAAACAAAACCTGGGACA
The DNA here is from genome assembly GCA_029937535.1 of Alphaproteobacteria bacterium. Classification (GTDB taxonomy): domain Bacteria; phylum Pseudomonadota; class Alphaproteobacteria. The sequence continues at coordinate 783 of JAPYPT010000196.1, read as the reverse complement.
AGCTGCCGAAGGACATCCAAGCCGTCTTCACGGCGGCGGCGGCCGAGATCCAGGCCAAATATGTTGCCTTTGTCGACGGTCACGAGAACGCCGCCAAGGCCAAGATCGTGGCGGCCGGCGGCGTATTCAAGCCGTTCAAGGAGATGGACAAGTGGCGGGCCATGGCCCCCGATCTTCTGTCCGGCTGGGTCGAGGGCATGAAGAAACGCGGCAAGGGTGACGAGGCCGCGCAGGTCGCCAAGAGCTGGCGCGCCTGGATGGCCAACTGACCACTCCGACCAAACCAACGATCGCCCGGCAGCCGCCGGACAACGGCGGCCGGCCGGGCGATTGAAGTTTGTTTGAAGGCCGAATTTCATGAATGCTATAGGTCGAATTCTCGAACGGCTGGCGCTCATCGTGCTGCTGATCGGGGGAGCAGGCATGCTCATGGCGGTCTTTCTGGGAACCGGTGACGTGATCGGGACCCAGGGCTTTGGCCAACCGATCGCGGGCACGCGGGAGCTGACCGAAAGCACGATGGTGCTGATCGTATTCGGCGCCCTGGCCTATGCCCAGATCCGCCGCTCCCACATTCGCGTCGAACTGCTTTACACACGCATGTCCGCGCGGGGCAAGACGGCGATGGACATCGTGGCTGATCTCGCGGCGCTGCTGTTCTTCGGTCTGATGTGCTGGCAAGCCGTCGGAGAGGCGCAATACAGCTATCAGATCGGCGAGGTGACCGACGGCCTGGTCGAATTTTCGCTGGTCCCGGCCCGCTTCATCCTGGTCGCCGGAACA
>JAPYPT010000470.1 GCA_029937535.1 Alphaproteobacteria bacterium | reverse complement strand
GTTTTAGAAAATAGTTTTAGAAAATAGTTTTAGAAAATAGTTTTAGAAAATAGTTTTAGAAAATAGTTAGTACAAATAACTCAACAATTTAATTTGTTCTTCAGTGTTAATGATATCTTTGGTGGTCAAAATTTCTAAAAGTTCTTTAAAAATTGCTTTTTGTTCAGAAGACATTCCACCAGATTGGCCTTTGTCACCAGGAGGGCCAGGCGGACCTCTTGGACCAGATGGACCAACAGGACCTTGTCCTCCAAGTGGGCCTGATTCACCAATAGAGCCAATAGGTCCTGTAGGACCACGTTCACCTTGTGGGCCTTGAATTCCTTGTGGGCCTTGTGGACCTTTGTCACCAGATGTACCAGTAGTGCCTCGCTCACCTTGAGTACCTTGTGGGCCTTGTGGACCTTTGTCACCAGGCATTCCAGACGGACCAGTGTTACCTTTGTCACCAAGTGGGCCAAGTGGACCTTTGTCGCCTTTGTTACCTTGTGGACCTGGAACTCCAGTTAATCCCTTAGCACCTGCAGGACCTTGTGGACCTTGTGGACCTTTGTCACCAAGTGAGCCTTCAGGGCCAGTTAGGCCTTTGTCACCAGAGTGTCCAGGGATACCAAGTGGGCCTTTGTCACCAGAGGGTCCAATGGTACCTCGTTCTCCAAGTGGACCAGGTTGGCCATGAATTCCTTTTTCTCCCTGAACTCCAGATGTACCAGTTGGACCTTTAGATCCTGGAACTCCAACAGGACCAGTTAGTCCTTTGTCACCAGATATACCTTGTGGGCCTTTGTCACCAGATGTACCAGGTGGGCCTCGAATTCCAGAAAGTCCTTTGTCACCAGATGTACCAGTTGGACCTTTTTCACCAGAGGGTCCAAGAGTTCCTTTTAATCCAGAAAGTCCTTTGTCACCAGATGTACCAGTTGGGCCTCGGTCACCTTTGTCACCAAATGCACCAATAGTGCCCTTGTCACCTTTGTCACCTTTGTCACCAGTAATTCCTTTGTCACCAGAAAGTCCTTTGTCACCAGAAAGTCCTTTGTCACCTTGTGAACCTTTGTCGCCAGTAGCACCTTTGTCACCAGATGTACCTTGTGGACCAGGTGGGCCTTTACCGCCAAGTGGACCTTGTTGTCCAGGTGGGCCTTTGTCACCAGATGTACCAGCAATACCCTTGTCACCAGATGGGCCTTTGTCACCAAATTCACCAGTAGTACCCTTAGAATTAAAATTGAAAGTGTTTTTTGAAGAGGGTTTAGATTTTATATTATTAGTGGATGGTTCGTTTTTTTCTTTTTTGACAGAAGGCTTAGTAGAGGGTTCAGATGATTTTCGTAATCTAACATCAAAAACGGAATATAGTGAAGAGAATAAATCATTTACAACAACCCAAATAATATTTATGTCATTGATAGATTTAGGAAGAGGGTTTTTAGAATCACCAACTACTTCAGAAAAAACACCATCTTTAACTCTAAGATGAAAATTTCCTTTCCATAAAGGAGAAAAAGTTTTTGTGCGAATTTCATTATCAGATGGTTTAACATCAATTAGTGAGATTTGAGCTTCATAAACTCCAGATTGTTTAAATGGTGACTGTCCTTGTATTTCAATTCGTGGTTGAGAGGACATAGTGATTTGTTAATATTTGAAGTATTTCAGGATTTGGATCGCAAAATCTAACTAAAATGCCAAAATTATAAAAAATAATCTCAATTAAAATGGTATTTATCTAGATAAAAACAAAAAATTAACAAGTTGTTTGGTAAAAAAAGTAAAAAAATAGAAGCAAAATTAGATAAAAAAGAACCAGAAAGTATAGTTACCAAAGAAACTAGTTTAGTAGATCCAAGTTACAATATTAAAAAATTATTTAAAAAAGGCATTAATTTAATGGCAGATGAAAAACTAG
>JAPYPT010000195.1 GCA_029937535.1 Alphaproteobacteria bacterium | reverse complement strand
ATACGAGATGGAGGTGGTGCGCGACCATGCCGACAACTGCATCATCGTCTGCTCCATCGAAAACGTGGACCCCATGGGCATCCATACCGGCGACAGCGTGACCGTGGCCCCGGCCCTGACCCTGACCGACAAGGAATATCAAATTCTGCGCAACGCCTCGATCGCCTGTCTGCGCGAAATCGGCGTTGATACCGGTGGCTCGAACGTGCAATTCGCCCTGAATCCGGAAAATGGCCAGCTGGTCGTGATCGAGATGAATCCGCGGGTCTCGCGCTCCTCCGCCCTGGCCTCGAAGGCGACCGGTTTTCCCATCGCCAAGGTCGCCGCCCGCCTGGCCGTGGGTTATACCCTGGACGAATTGGACAACGATATAACGGGCGGCGTCATCCCCGCCTCGTTCGAGCCGACGATCGATTATGTGGTGACGAAGATACCCCGGTTCACGTTCGAAAAATTTCCCACGACCGAAGCTCTTTTGACCACCTCCATGAAATCCGTGGGTGAGGCGATGTCGGTCGGCAGAACTTTTGCCGAAAGCTTGCAAAAGGCTTTGCGCTCCATGGAAACAGGGCTTTCCGGCTTGGATGAAATCACCATCCCCGGGGTGGAGGGCGACAAGGTCGATGCCTTGCGCAAGGCCCTCGGGCAGCCGGCGCCGGATCGACTGCTGGTGGTCGCCCAGGCCCTGCGCCACGGACTGGACCGTGGGGAGATAGAGCGGATCACCCGCATCGATCCGTGGTTCGTGGGCCAGATCGCCGATCTGGTCGAGGTGGAAAATGCCGTTGCCGAAAATGGCCTGCCGGACCAGGCGAGAGAGATGCGGGCCCTGAAAGCGCAAGGATTTTCCGATCAGCGTCTTGCTAAATTGTCGGGGCGGAGCCAAGCCGAGGTTACCGCCCACCGGCAAACCCTGGGCGTGCGCCCGGTCTACAAACGGATCGACACCTGCGCCGCCGAGTTCGAAAGCCATACGCCCTACATGTATTCAACCTATGAAGGGCTGAACGAACCCGCGGAATGCGAGGCCCGTCCCAGCGACCGGGAAAAAATCATGATCCTGGGCGGCGGCCCGAACCGTATCGGCCAAGGTATCGAGTTCGACTATTGCTGCGTTCACGCCGTCTTTGCCCTGCGCGAGGCGGGCTATGAAGCGATCATGGTGAACTGCAATCCCGAAACCGTCTCCACCGACTATGACACGTCCGACCGGCTTTATTTCGAGCCTCTGACAGCGGAAGATGTGCTGGAAATCGTCCAACTGGAACAGAGTAACGGCAGCCTGAAGGGCCTGATCGTGCAGTTTGGCGGACAGACGCCGTTGAAGCTGGCGGCGGAACTGGAAGCGGCCGGCGCACCGATCCTGGGCACCTCTCCCGACGCCATCGATCTGGCTGAAGACCGGCAGCGGTTTCAGGAGTTATTGCAACGCCTCGGCCTTAGGCAGCCCCCCAATGGCATCGCCACATCGCCGGAGGAAGCCCACGCGGTGGCGGATCGGATCGGCTTTCCCGTCGTTGTGCGGCCGTCATACGTCTTGGGCGGCAGGGCCATGGAAATCGTCCGGGATAAGGCGCAACTGGACCGTTATATGCGCGAGGCGGTCAAGGTCTCGGGCGATAGCCCGGTGCTGGTGGATGGATACCTGCAGGATGCCATAGAAGTTGACCTGGACGCGCTGGCCGATGGCGAGGATGTCGTCGTGGCGGGTATCATGGAGCACATTGAGGAGGCCGGCATTCATTCGGGTGATTCGGCCTGCTCCCTCCCCCCCTACTCCCTAAGCGACGACATCGTCGCGGAAATAAGCCGCCAGGCCGAGGCCCTGGCCCACGGCCTATCCGTCGTCGGTCTCATGAACGTGCAATTCGCCGTGCAGGGGGATGAGATTTTTATTCTTGAAGTGAATCCCCGCGCCTCCCGCACCGTTCCCTTTGTCGCCAAGGCGATCGGTCAACCCATCGCCAAGCTGGCGGCACGCGTCATGGCGGGAGAGAAGCTGGCGGATTTTAAGCTGAACCTTGGCCATCACGAACATGTCGCGGTGAAGGAAGCGGTCTTTCCCTTCGCCCGTTTCCCCGGTGTCGATGTGCTGCTGGGGCCGGAGATGAAATCCACCGGCGAGGTCATGGGGCTGGACAGCTCGTTCGCCGCCGCCTTCGCGAAATCGCAGATTGCCGCCGGTACGGAGCTGCCAAATGACGGCATTGTCTTTATTTCCGTGAAGGATCGGGACAAACCGGCGGCGGCCGCGTTGGCCCGCGAACTGGTCCAATTGGGCTTCGAAATCATGGCAACGGCTGGTACCGCGAACTATCTGCGCGAAGCCAGCATCGCCGTGCGTCAGGTCAATAAAGTGCTGGAGGGAAGACCCCATATTGTCGACGAAATCACCAACGGCGGTATCGCCCTGATCTTCAATACGACCGAGGGCGCCCAAGCAATCGCCGACAGCTTTACCTTGCGCCGGGCCGCGCTGACCCATCGCATACCCTATTATACAACGATTTCCGGTGCTAAGTCGGCCATGCAGGCGATCGGATATTTAAAACGAATGGGACTTGATGTTGCCCCTTTGCAATCTTACTTCTAATCTCCCCTTGTAGGTCGGTGCAAATGAACCGACCATCACAATTCTGATAATAAGAGGCTGACGACCGGCAAATGGAAAAGGTGCCCATGACCCGTACGGGTTTTACCCGCATGGAAGAGGAATTGAAACGGTTGAAGGGGGTCGAACGGCCCGCCGTCATCCAGGCCTTGGAAGAGGCCCGCGCCCACGGCGATCTGTCCGAGAACGCGGAGTATCATGCCGCCAAGGAGCGTCAGGCTTTCATTGAAAGCCGGGTCGCTGACCTTGGCAGCAAGGTCAGCCGGGCGCAGATCATCGATACCTCGACCTTGTCGGGCAAAACGGTGAAGTTCGGCGCAACGGTGACGGTGGTTGATGAAGACGACGATTCCGAAATGAAGTTCCAGATCGTCGGTGAAGATGAGGCCGACATCAAGGCGAAACGGCTCTCTGTCGGCTCGCCCCTGGCCCGGGCCCTGATTGGCAAACAGGTGGGCGACGAGGTCGAGGTTTCGACACCGTCGGGCGGAAAGTTCTATGAGCTGTTAAAGGTGCAGTACCTTTAATTTAGGCGCTGCCGCGCGCCTGACTTGGCCGGGTGGCGATCCAAATCGCGACCGGCGCCAAGGTAGCCCCCACAAGTACCGGAACGATCCAGTTGTGGTTCACGGTCGTGGCGACGTAGGCAAATGATCCCGCCATCATGGTGACCGCCAGAACCTTGGCTCTGAAGGGTATCACCCGGTATTGGTGCCAGGCCCGGATGGTTTGGCCAAAGCGGGGGTGGTAATACAGCCACAGGTGCAGCTTCTCGGATGACCGGGAAAAGGCCCAGACGGCGATCAACAAGAACACGGTGCCCGGCATGACGGGCAGAATTATGCCGACAATACCCAGGGCCGTGCACACCAACCCCAACGCCAGCATCAAGTAACGCATGGATTTACACAGAGCCGGCGGGACCTGTCCCGCGATATGATTTTCCATTGTCATGCACCGATCATCGGCCATAGCTATGAACAAATCGTTGACCGGAGGAATATCCCATTTGGCCTTGGCACGGGGAATGTCGGATACTGCAGCCTGATTTTGCATTATTTCGGGGGCCGGCATGACGAAGGTATCGCAAAGCCCTTGGGAATGCCTATCATGCGGTCATGTCTATGACCCTCGCCTCGGCGCACCGGAAGATGGCATTGCGCCGGGCACGCCCTTTGCTGATCTGCCCGGCGATTGGACCTGTCCCGAATGCGGTGTCCATAAAGGCAATTATGCCCCTTTGGCGAAAGCGCGTGACTGAGTTTCGGGAAGTGGCCAAATGAACGTGGAATTTGATCTGAAGACACGGGAAGCCATCAATGATCCGGCGCCCATCTTCGCGGCCATGCTGGCCCGGCGGCCCGTGCACTACAGCGCAAGCCTGAAATCCTGGGTCGTGGCGGACTATGACAACGTCAAGCTGGTGCTGACCGACCCGCGGTTTTCAGTGGAAAAAATGTCGCCCTTCGCCGATCACATGGCGGAGGGCGCCGATGCCCACAAGATCAGGGAATTGAGCCGCGTCCTGGGCGGCTGGATGGTATTCAAGGACCCGCCGGCCCATACCCGCCTGCGCCAGGTCCTCCAGCAACCTTTCAAACCGCGCGAGATGGAGACGCTGCGGGGTGCGGTCATTGACATCGCCGGACAGGTCGCCGACGAAATGTCCGAACGGGCGGGCGAAACGGTGGATTTCATCGCTGCCTTCGCCAATCCCCTGCCGGCCAGGGTTATCGCCACCCTGATCGGCGTGGACACGGCAATAGTGGGGCAATTGACCGCCTGGTCGGGCGATATTGCCAAATTTGTCTTTTCGGCCCGTGACACGCCCGACAAATACAGCCGCGCCCATTCCGCCCTGGTGGAAATCGAAGCTTTTTACCGCCAGGTCATTGCCGAACACAGGGCCCGGCCCAGGGATGATATGTTGAGCCGGATGATCGCCTACGATGGCGTGGGCGGCGCCGACGGCGATACACCTGGCACGCCGTTGACGGACGATGAAATCGTTTCGATGATGATCCTGTTTTTGTTCGCCGGCCACGAAACCACGACCAATCTGATCACCAATGGCATGGTGGCGCTGTTACAGAACCCTGAACAAATGGCCCGCTTGCGGGACGACTTCAGCCTGCTGCCCGGCGCCATCGAAGAGTTCCTGCGCTACCAGGGCCCGGTGCAAACCGTGGTGCGTATCGCCAAGGAAGATATCAAGCTGGGCGGTGAGACGATTACCGCCGGCGAACGGGTCTTCGCCCTGCTGGGCGCCTCCCACCGGGATCAATCCATGTTCACGAATGCCCATGACGTTGACATCACCCGGCAACAAAATCCCCACCTCGCCTTCGGCTTTGGCATTCATATGTGCATCGGCGCGCCCCTGGCCCGGATCGAGGGGCAGGAGGCCTTCCGCGTGCTGCTAAGCCGGTTTGATGAATTCACCCTGGTCGCGACGGAGCTGAAGTGGCGTGACGATTTTGTCACCCGTGGCTTGGAAAGCCTGCCGCTGACATTCAAACTACGAACCAACTAAAAGAAACAAACAAACGATGGGAGAGGTCCATTGACCTTCGAAAACCAAACGATCGTCATCACCGGCGCGGCCGGCAATTTGGGTTCTACCGTGGCGATGGCCTTTCATGAAGCGGGCGCCCGGGTCATTTTGGTGGATGCGACCCAGGCGTTTCTCGACGGCAGGTTTCCCGATAGCGATCCGCGTCTGATAAAAGTTGCCGTCGATTTGCTGGACCGCGATGCCCTGACGGCATCGTTCGGCGAAATTCAATCCAAATACGGTGGTATCGATGCGCTATGCGCCATCGCGGGAGGCTTTCATATGGGCGAGACGGTCCACGAAACGCCGGCGGAAAATTGGGATTTGATGCACAATCTCAACGTTCGGACCTTGTTGAATTCAGCCGCCGCCGCGGTCCCTCATATGATCGAACGGGGCACGGGGAAAATCGTCACCATCGGCGCCAATGCCGCCCTAAAGGGCGTGCCGGGAATGGGCGGCTACTGCGCGTCGAAAAGCACGGTCATGCGCATAACCGAATCCATGGCCGGCGAACTGCGTGATAAATCCATAAATGTGAATTGCGTCATGCCCTCGATCATCGATACCCCCGTCAACCGCGCCGATATGCCCGACGCCGATCCAGCCCTTTGGGTGGCGCCCTCTGACCTGGCCTCGGTCATCATGTTCCTTTGTTCCGGGGAGGCAAGGGCAATCCATGGCGCGCTGATACCCGTGGTCGGTTTGTCTTGATTGGGGCCGGTACCTATCAAGGCCCCTCAATGCCAAATGATAGCGCCAAGGCCCGTGCCAAGGCCTTGCCGTCATAGGGTTTGTGCAGCAGTGATGTACCATCTTCCATTTGCCCGGACTGGGCGACGATATCGTCGCTGTAGCCCGTGGTGTAGATGACATGCAAATCAGGTTGTAGTTCGCGCAATTGACGGGCCAGATCCAAACCATTGAGACCGCCCGGCATCACCACATCGGTCAATAATAGATCAACCCGCGGCGATATTTCAAATTGCGACAACGCTTCCACGCCATCGGATGCTTCAATGACGTGATAGCCCAATCCGGAAATCTGATCGGCCAGAGAGGCCCGTACATCGGCATCGTCTTCCACCAAAAGGACCGTATTGCCGCCGGAAACAGCGGCGGGGCCGGTACGGACCGGGCCAGCGCTGCGGGCTGTTTCCGGTGCCTCGACCATTTTCACACGGGGCAGGTACAACCGGATCGTCGTGCCGCTTCCAAATTCACTATCAATCGCTGCAAATCCACCAGATTGTTGGGCAAATCCGTATACCATGCTCAAACCAAGCCCCGTACCCTTGCCTACCACCTTTGTTGTAAAAAAAGGCTCGAAAGCATGTGTAATAGCCTCCTCTGACATACCGCCGCCGTCGTCCTGCACGGATATCACAATATAGTCACCCGCCATCCCGCCCTCATGCCTTGAGGCGACCTCATCATCGAGGGTGATATTGTCGGCGGACAGCACGATGCGACCGCCACCCGCCATGGCATCCCGGGCATTCAAGGCTAGGTTTAACAGGGCATTTTCCAGTTGGCCTGGATCAACGCTGGCCGTTCCGATATCGCCTGTGTATTTGACTTCGACGCGAATGGTTTCGCCAAGGGTCTGGCGCAACATGCCCTGCATTTCCGTCAAAACTGCGCCAATGTCCACGGACTTGGGAGCCAACGGTTGACGCCGGGAGAATGACAGGAGCCGATCGGTCAATTCCGCGCCACGGCTGACATTTCTGTAAATTGCATCGAAACGTTTTTTCGCGTCTTCGTCTGACCGGCCTTCGGTTTCGAGCAACTCCAAGTTTCCGGAAACGACCTGCAGCAGATTATTGAATTCATGCGATATGCCACCTGTTAGCTGGCCCACGGCTTCCATCTTTTGGCTTTGCCGCAAGCGTTCTTCCAGGGCATGTCGTTCGCTGACATCCAGGGCGAGGGCGAAATACCCAATGACCGCGCCATCCAAAGCCACATGCGGTACGTAGGCAATTTCCATTTCCCGCGGCAGGCCGTCGGGGTAGGCGACCTTCGCCTCGAACTCCTGCGGCTTACCCGCCAATACCGCATCGATATGGGGCCGCAATTGATCGTATGTGGCCGCTCCCAGAATGTCGGGCACCAACTCGCCGATGATTTCCGAGGCCGGACGGCCCAGCCATTCCTCGGCACCTTTGTTGATGAACTGATAGCGGAGGTCCGTGCCGATATGGGTCATCGAGCCGGGTAGATTATCCGTAACCACGCGGAGTTGCCGCTCCTGTTCCCGAACGGATTGATGGGAGGCCGCGAGACCGTCATGCATGTCGCGCAAGGCTATGCCGATTTCATCAATTTCGTCCGGGTTATTTTGTGCGTCTCCATCCCGGGTGGGCAAACCGGCCGTGGTCTCCGATTCCAAGTCCAATCCCTTTATCGCATTCACCAATTGGCCAAGGCGGTGGGTTACCATGCGATGAAAGACAGCAAAAACAAAACCAACGACCAAAAATGTTTTCACCGCGTTGCTCACCAAAATGACGATGAAATCCTGCCACAGACGGTCCAAAATCGCTGATAGGCTGGCAACGACGGTCAGGACGCCAATGGTCCATACTTCGGCGCGGTATTTGACTTGCATGGGAAAGTCGGCCGACAGAACATTCTTCGAAGTTCGCTGGCCAACGGACCAATTTTCCACGCCATCGACGCGGATGGAAACAAATTCCATGTCGGGCAATTTGACCATGCCCGACAACAAGATAGTGATCTGGGCGTCATCGAACGACCACATGCTGTTGGTCAGGCCGTCCAGATACCCGGTTTCGACCAACGAAAAGCCCCGCTCGATACTGCTAACGCCACGGCGGTATTCGACGAACAATTGGATCGCGGTGGTCATTGCCGTGATTAGCGAACTGAATAACACCAACGCCAGGATCAGACGACGGGCGATCCGGCCTTTCGAAATAGTGTCTCCAGCAGTAACTGACATAGGGCGTATTATCCAATTGCTGGTTTTCGCACTATCGATATCTGAAAAAGATCAGCTTGATCGCCCGTGGCGAAATTTTCTCGATAGGATTTTAAAAACAATGCAATCCGTGACGGTCACCGCGCCGCCAACCATGAAAAAATCCGTGCGCAGCACAAATATTCCTCAATTTTCCAGTTCCCAAGAAGGCACACTATATCGGGCTATTAAAAAGATATATAATTATTACAATTCAACAAATTGATATAGCCTTGTGAGATTGCAAAACAAGTTTCGGGCAAAAACTCTCACCCATCGCCCAGACCGTCCAGCGGCACGCCGAATTCAACTTTTGACCGCCTGAGAACCGGAGCGGTTTTGACCGAGGCGACATTCGGCGCCGCGATCAACTCCGCCGTGAGGAAGTTCTGCCAGGCGTCCCAATCTTGCGCCACCACCTTCAAGATAAAATCCGCTTCGCCGGTCAGCATGTGGCATTCCCGGATCATTGGCAGAGCGGACATGCGCCGTTCAAAAGCCGATAGATCGTCTTCGTGTTGGCTGTCCAGGCCGATCCAGGCAAACACGGTCAAGCCATAACCCAATTCCTCGGCATTCAAATCGGCATGATAACCCCGGATCAACCCGGCCTGTTCCAAAGCCCGGACACGGCGTAAACAAGGCGGAGCGGAGATGCCCACGCGCCGGGCCAGCTCCACATTGGTGATGCGGCCGTCATCGCGCATTTCCTCAAGGATATGGCGGTCGATGGCGTCCAGCTTTACCTTTGCCACGGGGAGGCTATCCTTTATTCAGGTTATGGGGACTTCGCGATCACTAGAGCATGTTTTTTTAAAACATGCTCGGACTCTTAAGAATAGAGCAATTGAACCAATCACTCGGGTCGCGATAGCGACTGCAATTAATTGAAAATTGCTCTAAGACCTAGCGTTCACCTGCGCAACAATATTACACACGCAACAATATTTCAAACTGGTTCCATCTTGTCACCGAATATTACAACAACCACCACTCCCGAGACCCATGGTCCCATATGTTGGGTCCTGACGCCGGGGCATGCCGGCATGGAGAACCAGGCGATCGCCCTGGCCGAGGCCGTGGCTCTGCCATATGTGGTCAAGCGGGTCCAACCACGTCCGCCCTGGACCTGGCTGCCGCCCGGTTGGTGGCCGTGGCCCTTGGCCGCACTTAACGATGACAGCCATGGGATCGCAGCGCCTTGGCCGGATTTGGTGATTTCCTGCGGCCGCCGCGCCGTGCCCTATGCCCTGTTGGTGAAGCGCGAAAGCGGCGGCGCCAGCACCATCGTGCATATCCAAAATCCGCAAACCCGGATCAGCGCCTTTGATCTGGTCGCCCCGCCCCGTCATGATCATTTGCAAGGCCCCAATGTGATCGAGACCGAGGCCTCGTTGCACCGCATTACCGCCGATGGTTTGGCGGCGGCGGCGGAAACCTTTGCCCCATCACTGGCGCATCTGCCCCGGCCCCTGGTGGCGGTCCTGATCGGCGGCAGCAATTCCTGCTATCGCCTAACCCCGGAGGTCATCACCAACCTGGCCAGCCAACTGCGCATGCTGTGCCAGGACCATGGCGTCGGACTGGCCGTAACCCCGTCCCGGCGGACCGGTGCTGACAACATCAAGGCCTTGCGCCAGGCCTTGGCGGGGTTGCCGGCGGTGGTCTGGGATTTCCAGGGCGACAATCCCTACTTCGGCTATCTGGGCCTGGCCGACCGGATTATCGTGACCTGCGATTCGGTAAACATGGTCACCGAGGCCTGCGCCACGGGCAAACCGGTACACATCGTGCATTTGCCCGGCGGCAACCGGAAATTCAATGAATTTCACGCCAGCATGCAAGCCGCCGGTTATACCCGGCCCTTTCAAGGCGTCCTGGAACAATGGCAATACGAGCCGGCGGACGATGCCGCGAAAGTCGCCGAACGCATACATGAATTGCTGGCTTCGAAAGGTAATGCGCCGCGCTGACTTGAAGCCGGTCAAGAGGCGTTATACATAGCCAATACCAAGGTGCGGTGATAGAGACCCATATAGACGCATTACGAAGGCTTTCGGGTAGGAGCGCGTTGCGCCGTGGTACTGGTACCATAAGCTGCGCGCGACGCCGCCGAAAGCCTTCGTAAAGCGCCGAATTCGGTCGTTTC
>JAPYPT010000194.1 GCA_029937535.1 Alphaproteobacteria bacterium | reverse complement strand
AGGCGGACGCGTCAACCACGCGCGACTTTGGCGGCACTGGATTGGGGCTGGCAATCTGTAAACAACTGGTGGAAATAATTGACGGCGAGATTGGTATGCACAGCGTCGTCGGCGAAGGCACCACCGTTTGGTTTACAGGCCGGTTTGGCAGGCAATCAAAGGCCATTGATTTATCTGATATATCCCCGGTCTTGCCCTTGGCGCGGCATGAAGTTGACACCATGCCCCGGCTGAAAATTCTGATTGTAGAGGACAATCATGTAAATCAGCTGCTGGCGACCAGGACGCTACAAAAAATCGGACACCGTACCGACATTGCGTGGAACGGCGTCGAGGCAATTAAGGCCGTTGAAACCATGCCGTTTGACTTGATTTTGATGGACGTCAATATGCCCGTGATGTCCGGCCTTGAGGCGACCAGGCTGATCCGCGGAATGCAAGGTGAACGGGGGCGGATACCGATCATCGCATTAACGGCCAATGCCATGAAGGGTGACAGGGAAAGATTTCTTGCGGCAGGCATGAGCGACTATGTCTCTAAACCACTGGATCGGAATAAATTAATTGCCGCGATAAACAAATGGGGCGTGCGGAAGGACCAACCGCGCCCCGGCCCACCACGTCATGAAGAACGGGACCGGGATGGGGGAAATATTGATGACGGCGAAGCCACGGCTGAAGAAGCCATGGATTCGATCCTGGATAGTAAGGTCCTAGATGACTGGGAGAATTTTCTGCCGGCTGAACAATTCAGGGAGCTGATCGATGCTCAGGTTCAGGGCGCCCGGGAATGTCTTCAAAGCCTGAAGTTCGCGGTGGAAAATGGTGCGTTGGATGAGGTTGGAGAACTGGCGCATGTTATGAAAAGCACCAGTGGCAGCCTAGGCATGTGCCAAGTTCAAGCCGTTGCCGCCGATTTAGAGGCTGCCTGTGGCGAAGGGCACGGGGCAATCGCGCTTGAAATGGCGCCGAATATCGACGAAGCCATGACCAAGGCTATTAATGCGCTTGAAAAACGATACGGGGTACAATGAGGAGCATGAACTCCGCAGCCTTTATTTAGATGGAACCGGGCTAGCTGAATGGCAATAGCAATGAAAAATTTGCGGGTCCTGGTCGTGGATGACACACCCCATGCCAGGGATCTCACAATAATGTTTCTATCCGGACTAGGCGTGCATCAAGTCCATGCGGCCGCTGATGGCCGGGAAGCTCGGGAGTATCTGGAGTACTCCGGTGCCCGGGTCGATCTTATCATCTGCGACTGGCACATGCCCGGCATGACCGGTCTGGAGCTGTTGCAAAAAGTCCGCGCGATCGATCCCCACATGCCATTCATAATGGTTACAGGCAATTCAGACGTGGATGCAGTCAAGGCAGCGGGGGAGTTGGATGTCAGCGCCTATATTCGCAAACCGTATTCACCTCAGCAGTTCGCGGAAAAACTGATGGCGGTGTTAGACAAGCTTTGAACCGAACTGGTCTAAACACCGAACGGTAGGATATGGTGGATAAGATCCGGGCATTCTGGAGCGCGTGTCGTGGTGTCACTCCCATAGACTCGGTTGATTGGACGCGACAGTTTAAGGACGGGGCGGCTTCGGGTTGAAGCCATTACCTGCCACGCGTTCGGGTCACAACAATGCCAGCCCCCCAGATCTGCTTAACATCTTATTCGGTTGGCGTCGGCCAAGGTTTCTCGGCAATCCAATTGCCCCGGCCCATATGATGCTTGTCGGATTCTTCTATCCACGGACCGCGTCGGTAGAGCGTCCGGTCATATGCTTCCGGACCGGCCGCCCGCGCCATAAGGACGGACACTACTCAAAATTGGAGGAGGTTTAAGGGCTCAGGTCAGTCCATCCGTTGGAAAACTAAGGGCTATTCTGGCGCTCCTTTCGAAGTTAAGGTCTTTTGATTCACTTGCTGTACTTTTTGCAAACAACTCGGAATTACACCTAATAAGGTTAGAAGCCATGCCTTGCGTGAGAATTACAACCGGGAAGTGGGCCGAAGGACTGGAAATCGAATTGATGGAAGCCGTGCAATCCGCATTGGTCTCTGCATTCAAGATTCCCGAGTCGGACCGCGACGTCGTCCTCGATCTGTACGACGAAGGCCGGCGCCTTGTCTCGCATGGACGTTCCGAACGTTATACGCGGGTCGAGATTTTGGGCATCGCCAAAAGATCGTCGAATGCCAAACGTGCGCTTTTCAAGAAGATTGTCGAAAATCTGCAGTCCGTTGGCGTCCCCAAATCCGAGACACGCATTGTCCTTGCGGAACCTCCCGCCGATAGCTGGGGCATTAAAGGGGGAATTCCGGCTTCTGAAATTGATATTGGTTTTAAAATAGAAGTGTAATAACGCACAATTTCAACACTATATTGGTCAATACAATGTCTGTTCCCGGCAGATTGCTGCCGCGGGAAGGGTGTGTGCGGCAGCCCTACATGTAGTGGGTGTCCCCATTAACCGGATCGGGACGTCCTTTTGTACTATGGTTGAAACTATTGTTTCGCGGTTGAAATTTTATCGATTGGGGAGGGGCCGTCATGCGCGTCGTCATGGCCATGATGAAGCACGAAACCAACACATTTTCGCCCGTGCCCACGCCCTGGTCCCGGTTCGAGGAATGGAGCGCCTGTTTCGGCGAAGATGTAATCCGCGCCTACGAACCCACCAACATGACCCTTGCCGCTTATATCAAGTTAAGCCGCGCGGCGGACGCCGAGATCATCTCCCCCGTCGCGGCGGAGGCCATGCCGTCCGGACCGGTCAGCGATGATGCCTACAACCGGATGTCGGACAGCATTTTGGAGGCTGTCGCCAAGGGCTGCGATGCCATCATGCTGGATCTGCACGGCGCCATGGTGACGGCAAGCACCGAGGACGGCGAAGGCGCCCTGTTACGGGCGGTCCGCGCCGCCGCCCCGCACACACCGATCTGCGTCACCTGCGACCTGCATGCCAATTTGACCCAGGCCATGGTGGATAATTGCGATGCCTTGATCGGCTATAAAACCTACCCCCACACGGATATGTACGAGGTCGGCACCACCGTGGGCGAGATCCTGCTGGCCAAGCTGCGCGGCGAGGCTGATCCGGTCATGGCCTGGGGCCGGGTGCCGGTGTTGAGCCAGACCTTGCGCCAGGGCACCGACGACGAGCCGTTCAAAAGCCTGATCCGCATGACGCGGGAGGCGGAGGCCTCGGGCGAGGTCATGGCGGCGACGGTGTTCGGCGGCTTTGCCCTGGCCGATATCCAGGACGCGGGCATCTCATGCGTCACCATCGCCGACGGCAACCGGCCCGCCGCCCAGGCCGTGGTGGAGCGCCTGCGGGCCGAGATGTGGGAACAGCGGGGCGATCATCTCTACAAACACGAACCCCTCACGGATGCCGTGGCCCGGGCAAAATCCATCATCGACGGGCCGGTCATATTGCTGGACCATTCCGACAATACCGGTTCGGGCGGTAATCAGGACGTCATGACCGTGATCGAGGAAGTGATCCGCCAGGATTTGGAAGATGTCGCCGTTGGTGGCCTGTGGGACCCGGTCGCCGTGCAACACATGATGCAGGCCGGCATCGGCGCCACGGTGACCATTCAATTGGGCGGCAAGACCGATATGCCCTCCATCGATCGTGTCGGCGAACCGTTGACGGTGACCGGCAAGGTCAAGGTGTTGAGCGATGGGGAATGGACCGTGCGGGGCCCCATGTACCACGGCTTGGTGGTGCAAATGGGGCCGACAGCGGTGCTTGATACGGGCCGAATGCAGATCGTCATCGTCTCCCGCCATCACGAACCCTGGGATCAGGGGGTTTTCCTCTCCGTCGGCATCGACCCGGCTTACAAACGCTATATTTTGTTGAAATCCCGCATCCATTACCGGGCCGGTTTCGCGCCCATTGCCAAGCACACCGTCACCCTCGACGGTGTTGGCGTGACCACGTCCGACAACAGCTTGTTGAAATATAAAAACGTGCGCCGGCCGATCTATCCCCTAGATAATATCAACGAGCCGGGACCGGGCTAGCCTCATGCAGCCTGATGAACTTCACGCCGATGCGATCGTGATCGATGCGACCTGTCCCCTGGCCCGCTCGCTGGAATATATCGATTGGTGGCGCCAGGGCGGCGTCACCGCCATCGCCCCGACCATCAGTGGCATGAGCGGCATGAGCGGCAATGCGCGTGGCGGCTTCGCGGCGATTGGCGGTTGGCGGCGCTATGTCAGAGAGCATGACGATGCGCTCTTGGTGCTCAAGGCGGAAGACATTGAGCAGGCCAAGCGGACGGGCAAACTTGGTCTGATCCTGCATTGTCAGGGGACGGCGCTGATCGAGGATGAACTCGACCTGCTTGAGGCCTACCAGATGGCCGGGCTGCGCATTGTCCAGCTTTGCTACAACACGAAAAATCTGGTTGGCGATGGGTCGGGTGAGCGGACGGATTCCGGTTTAAGTCACTTTGGCCTGCGTATGACTAAGCGGCTGAATACACTCCGGATGATCGTCGATTGCGCCCATACCGGCCATCGCACCTCCATGGACGCGGTCGGGGCATCAACCGAACCGGTGATCATCTCGCACGCTAACGCCAGGTCCGTGCAGGACAACGCCCGCAATATTGAGGATGAACTGATCAAGGCCATTGCCGCCAGCGGCGGTGTCGTCGGCACGGTGGGTTTCCCCTCTTTTCTGACCTGGGACGGGCAACCAACCCTGGATCAATTTATCGACGACATTGCCTATAAGGCGGACCTAGTCGGTATCGATCACGTCGGGTTGGGGATTGATTATTACCAGGGTCAACATCCCGTTGCGGACGACGCCACGGCAATGGCCCAGTACGAGCAACTGGTCGCCGAGGGTCATTGGCGGCCCTCGGAATACCCGCCGCCGCCCTACAAATACCCGGCCGGCATCGAAACGCCGCAAACTCTGCCCCGCTTGACGGCACGTCTTGTCGAACGCGGATTTTCGGAAGAAGACATCCGCAAGGTCCTGGGTCTGAACTGGATGCGGGTTTACCGCGCGGTCTGGGGCGCCTGAAGGGACGCTATAGTCCGGCGCGCCAGACGGCTTGGGCGGCGCGCTTGCCATCGGCGATGGCGTGGGCGATCTGGCCGCCATGGCCGGCGCGGACCGCGCCCACGGCATACAGCCCCGGTTGGTCCGTCGCCAGATTTTCATCGACGATCAGGCCGCCGCTGTCATCCCGCCCCGCCGTCACCAGCCCGGTACGCGGCGCCAGGCCGATGAAGGGGAAAATCGCGCGGATTTCCAGGTTTTCTTCCCCGCCACTGTCATGATCATGCAGGCGGACGGCTTCCACGCCGCCATCAGTGCCGATAATCTCCCGTACCTCGGTTTGCCAGCGGAAATGCATGTTCTCCAGGTCGGCGGCCTGGCGGACAAAAACCGGGCGGGCCCGTGGTTTGCGCCCGCGCAGGATCATGGTGACGCTGGCGCAAAGTTCCGCCAGGTGCAACGCTTCCTGGAAAGCGGCATCGCCGCCGCCGACAACGGCGACGTCCTGGCCGCGATACAAACCGCCGTCGCAAAAGGCGCATTGTGATACCCCGCGTCCGGCCAACTCGGCCTCACCCGGTATATCCAACGTGCGCAGTTCCGCGCCCGTGGCAAGGATGACATGGGGTGCGGTGGCGTCCGGCAGGCGCCAGTGGGTGGCTTCGCGGGCGAGTTCGGTAACCGCGCCGGGCTGGTAATCGGCCCCCGCCGCCATGACCTCGCCCAGCATGGTGTTGACCAGATCCGCGCCCGTCGTGCCGTCCGCGCCCGGATGGCCATGAACGGCGCCGACGTTGATGATCAAGCCGCCCAGCATGCCGTCATCGAACAGCGCGGTTTTCAGGCCGCAGCGGGCCGCTTCCGTGGCCGCCGCCATGCCGGCGATGCCGGCGCCGATGACGATGACTTGATGTGTGGTACGGGGGGCTCTCGGCATTTAGATTCCTGGCATCTCGAATTTCTTGGCGATACGGCAGGGCGGAAAGCCCCAGGTCGGCATATAGGCGCATTGGGGAATGGGAATATCGCCGCCCGCGACAATGACGGTGATATCATCGGGGCTTTCCACCGCCGGCACCCAGCCCTTGGCCACGCCGTCCCTGACCCAACGGGGCCATTTGGTCTTTCCGGCCAGGCGGGCGGGCAGCCAGGATTTCTTAAATACGTCCGCCGGCGCCTGGCTGTTGGCATGCAGATAGGCTTTCACGTCAGCCTTGGATTGGCCCTGTTCGGCCAGGGATTTGGCCACGTACGGCGCCAGGATGACCGCCACCTTGCCCCCATGCAGGCGGGAAAAGGACGAGGTAGCCGACGCCATCACGGTCGCCAGGTCATCCAGGCCGCCGGTTACGTTGACCACGCTTTCGGCCCGCTGGACCACAAGGACATTGTCCTCCACCGCGAAACCCAGTTCCTCGCGCAGGCTTTCCCAAGGGTTGAATTCGTCATCCTCGGCCAGGCACAGAGTGTAGCGCCCGGGTTGCCCCAGGCCGGCGAAGGCCACCGCCGCCGGCCAGCCGCCGCCCAGATTATGCATGATCAAACGCACGGCCCGGCCAATGGCGGCGTTGGCCCGCCAGCCCGGCCCCAGGGCGCCGAAGCGGCTATTCATATGCAGGGTTTTCGCCGCGCGGCCGGACAGCATCAACAAGGGTGTCACATTCTCGTCCGTGGTCTGCACGCCGCGCAGACTAAATTCCGCCTCCAACAGCGCCTCGGCGGCGGCCAGGACGACGGGCATATGGGCGGTTTCGCAGCCCGCCATGACGGCGTTGATGGCGACCTTTTCAACGCTCACCACGCCCTTCAGCGGGTCGGCCTCGCCCAGCACCATATTGCGCGGCCGACCGCCGGCGCGCACCATGGCGTCCACCCGGGCCATGGTGGGCGGCACGATTGGCAGGCCGTCGGTCCAGCCCCGGCGATAGAACATTTCGTTCACCTGGCCGTCCGCGTCCGCACCCTTCACAACCTCGACCCGCTGGCGGGGGAAGGCGGCGACTTGGGTCAGGCGGTCGAGGAGGCCCTGTTCCCCGGCCCGGGCGTGCAGGGTATCGTCAATCCATTCGCCTGACGCCCGCTGGCCGGTGGGCAGCAGAACCCAGAGGGATTGCTCCTCGCTCACCCCGCCCCTGCCAGCTTATTCTGCCAGTCATTGGGCAACCGGATGGCTCGTGCCGTGGGAAAGCCCAAGATACCGTTGTGGGAGAACACCTGGGCGTTGGTGCGCCCTGGGTCGCCGCTGACGGCAATCTGGATATCCATTGGATCGCAGACGATGGGGACCAGACGGTCGGGATCCTTGGAGAGGCCATACAACGCGTTCGCCTTGCCCAGTTGCGCCAGTTCATACATGGAGCGGCCACCGGAATAAAAGTTGGTGAACTCGACAGTATACTGCTCGAACTTGGAAGCGGGAATGCGGGCGTTCTCGAACAGCCACTGGCGCACGTCGTCCTTGGACCAGCCGGCCTTGGCCATGGTCTCGGCCAGGATGGGTGAGAGCACCAAGAGAGGATTGTAGCTGCCGTCCGCCAGGCCCACGGTGAAGATCAACTGCCAGCCGGTCTGGCTGATCAAGGCGTCCGCCAGGTAGGGCAGCATATCCTCGGGCTTCTGTCCGAACACCGAGGCGATGACATCACCGCCCGTGAACCGTGATATGGTGACCACGTTGTCGCCCCTGGCATGGCCGAAGTCCGCCGCATGAGGCGGCCAGCCGATGCGGGAGAGCACATCCTCGTTCTCGGCCAAAACCACGCGCCAGGTATTGCCGAAAGTGCCCTTGTCGGTCTGATGGGGCAGGAAGCCCGCGACATTGCGCAGATACAGACGCCACCAGCGGCCAATGGAGGTGTTGGCCTGAAAGCCGTCACGCAGGGCGCCTTGCTCGTAGTTGAAATCAAGCTCCTTGATGATGGGGCCGTTGATGGTGATCAGGGTTTCGGCGCCGGGCGTATTGCCGGAATGTTCGACGCCATAGCCCGGGTCGGCCATCGCTTCGGCCAGGGCGACCAGCACCGGCATATATTGCGGCCGGCAGCCGGCCATGACGCCGTTCACCGCCACGTTCCAAACCGTCGCCTGGCGATTGTCGGGCGCCATTTTGCCGATTTCATGCGCGGCGGGCAGATCGGTGAAGGCCAGGAAGCTTTCGATCTTTGCCCGCGTCGGCGGCACGATGGGCAACCCGTCGGACCAGCCATTTTCATAGAAGAAGCGGTTGATCTCCTCGAAACTGCCGTCCATGACCACATCTTGCGGTCCCGGCTCGGGGATCATCACGGCGGCGGGAGGGGCGGAAGTCAGGTTCTCGATCACCGCCTTTAGGGTGACGGAGGTGAGATTGTCCCGCAGCTCGTTATCGGTTTGGGTATCCACGTGCCCCGGCACCGGGGCCATGGGCAGGTTCGGCAGGCCCAGGCCCACCGCCGTGGTCGCGCCCTGGCCTATAAAACCATCGCAGACCAGGGAGGAGGAGGGAACACCGGCGGCTTCGACAGCGGCTGAGGCCCGCAACACGGCGGGCGTACAGCTGCCTCAACAGCCCATGCCGGAAATAACGGCGTCGACCTTATTCTCGGCAAGAGTGGTGGGCAGATCAGCAATAATCTGACCTTCCGAGGCGCCATGGGTGGAGCCGAAGGTGGTGTAACCGACGAAATTCATATTCGGATAGGCGGCGGAAAGTTCGCTTTCCAGAATGGGGAAAATCTCGTCGCCGCGGAATAGATAATCCCACAGGAAGGCGACGGTCTTGCCCTCCAAGGTATCCAGGCGCGGGGCCAGGGGCGCGATTTCGACGGTTTTTTCGCCCCTCGGCCAAAGGGCGGCATAGGTGTCTTCGCTCATGTTCATCTCCAAATGCGGATTTCTGCGCTCACATTAGCGCATCTGTGGGGTCAACTCGATACCAGGCTAATTTTGATCTGCCTTCAAACGCGCGGTAGATGATATCCCGATGCCGAGGCACAGGGCGAAGCCCGCCTGCCAGAGGGGGAACAGCAGAAATTCGATTTCAAACATCATGACGGCGCCCGTTGCACCGCCAAGAATGGCGGTCCCAAGAAGCAGGCGCCATGAGGGATAGAAGGTGAACAGATACCGGCAGCACAGGCCCAGACTGCCCGCGCCCAGAATGCCGGAGAGTATGCCGACCAACAGCATCCTGTACCAATGCTCGCCGATCAGATCGTACGTTACGTCCTTGGCGAAATGATAGGCGATCAGCCAGCAACCTTCGCTGGCCGCGATAAAGAGCAACACCTGCAAGGGGCGGACAAGGCGCATCCACCACAAGGCCGCGCCTATAATGATGCCGAATGTGATGCCCACGGTGACGCCCTGCGGGATCGAGTCTGGAAAGGGGTGCGCGGCGCAAATGAGACCGGACAGAAGACCAGAAAGCGTCACCACAATGACGCGCTTTATCCCACCATCAGCCATGAGCGGTGGCGATCCATGTTTGGCCTTTTCGGACATGGGCCGAGTGTAGCCATAATAGCGGGACGAAGCCAAGCGGGTCGAACTGACGCTATGAAGTTTACCCAATCTATCGGCAACAACGTATGATCAATAATATCTTTGCTTGTTTTGGATGAGTACGCGCCAATAATTTGAAATCGCGCGTTAACGCCCACGGATGGCCGATATGGAGCAAAATCAAAGATCGTTCATGAAGGTTTTTTGGGGGGCCGGCTTAGCTCTCGCCTTAGTGGTGGCCGGCCTGGCCGTTTTATTCGTACTGCCGACAACGACGAAGGAAGAGTCGGGTGAATTGACCGCTGTCTATGAACAATACAAACAACACTATGCCCGCGGCCGCTATGGGGAAGCCGAGGTTCATGCCAGGAAGGCGATTGAACTGAGCGAAGCCGAATTGGGCCCGGAGCACAAAACGACGGCCATTTTGATCAATAACCTGGCGACGGTGCATGAGCTTCAAGGCCGATACGCCGAGGCGGAAGGACTTTACAAACGCGCGCTGACGATCAAGGAAAAGGTGCTGGGCCCGGAGCATATTTCTGTTGGCGCCACACTCAATAACTTGGCGTTGCTGCTGGATCTCCAGCACCGGTACGGCGAGGCCGAGCCGCTCTACCTTCGTGCGCTGAGGATCATGGAAAAGGCGTTGGGCCCAAAGCACCCCAGCTTTGCTATCTCGCTTGATAATTTGGGGGTGATGTATAGCGCCCAAGGCCGCTATGGGGAGGCGGAACCGCTAAACGTCAGGGCGCTGGCAATCTTGGAAGAGGCGCTGGGGGCCGGGCA
>JAPYPT010000193.1 GCA_029937535.1 Alphaproteobacteria bacterium | reverse complement strand
TCTTAAAGGTTTTAGCGCATGGCCTCGCGTTCAATTGAACGCGACATGCGCTAGCGGGGTGGGTGAATGCGCACCGCCGTGATCTGGTTGCGCAAGCGCCGTAACACTTCAAATGAAAATTCATTCAGCTCGAAGCGCTCTCCGATATCGGGTATGCGGCGGGCGATGTGAATGACCAGACCGGCAATAGTGGCGGCATCCTCCTCGGGCAGTTCCCAATCGAAATCCCGGTTCAGGTCCCGCACCGTGACCAGGCCCTCGACCATATAGCTAC
Organism: Alphaproteobacteria bacterium; assembly: GCA_029937535.1. GTDB lineage: Bacteria > Pseudomonadota > Alphaproteobacteria. Next base: position 10,044 of record JAPYPT010000193.1, on the reverse strand, counting down.
CGCCCGCCTCGCGCCGCACGGCAATGGAACGGCTGACGTCGTGCTCGTCGCTGATATCGCCGACGATCTCCTCCAGAATGTCCTCCAACGTCACCATGCCCATCAGGGCGCCGTATTCATCGACCACCAGGGCAAAATGTTCCCGCCGGGCGCGGAAGGCGTTCAATTGTTCGATCAATGAAGTGGTCTCGGGCACGAACCAGGGTTCCCGGCACAGACTTTGCAAACTGGGCACCGCCGCGGCATTTGTCTGCCCCGCGCTGATCGCCCGCAGCAGGTCCTTGGCATGCAGTATGCCGACGATGTTATCGATATCGTCCCGCCACAAAGGCACTCGGCTGTAGGGCGTGGCCAACAATTCCTCGGCAATCTCGCGGGCCGGGCGGTCGGCATCCATCATGACCATGTTCTTGCGGTGGACCATGATTTCCGAAACTTCCACATCGGAAAGATCCAGGATGCCGTCCAGCATATCACGGTCGCTTTTCATCATGGCGCCGTCACGGGCATGCAGCGCCAGGGCGCCGCGCAACTCCTCGGAAGCATTGGCCACGTCGTCCCGGCCGCGCATCCGCACATCGAACAGCGCCAATATTGCCCTGACCAAGACCTGGATCAAATCCGCCGCCGGGCCCAAGGCCGAGACGATCGGTCTGATGATCGGGGCTGCCGCCAGGGCCGTGCGATTGGGCCGGTTCAAGGCGTAGGTCTTGGGCAGCACCTCCGCGAAGATCACCACGAGGGCCGTCATGAGCGCCGTCGCGTAGGCCACGCCGACCTTGCCGAACAGCGCAATCAGAATGGACGTGGCCAGGGCCGAGGCCAGAATGTTGACCAGATTGTTGCCCAGCAGGATGGCGCCAATCAGACGTTCGGGCCTGGCAATCAGACGATTGACGCGAACGGCGCGGCTGACGCCGCGGCGTTCCAATTGATGCATCCGGGCCCGGGAAACGGCTGTCAGGGCTGTTTCAGTGCCGGAAAACAGGGCTGACAGCACCAGCAGCACCAAAACTCCGACTATGGAAAACAATAACTCGCCATCCATGGCGCGATCGCCCCTTATTATATTTGTTCAGCGGGATGGGTGGTCAACGCGGCAGCCAACATGGCCATCACCGTGTCCTCGGCCACATCCCTTTCGACGAAGGCCCGCCCGATGCCGCGCGCCAGCACGAATGTCAGGCGGCCGTCGGTGACCTTCTTGTCTTGACGCATATGATGCAACATCACCTCCGGTGTCAGCCCCGGCAGGCCGATTTGCTCCACCCCGGTGGGCAACCCCATGGCGACAAGATGGCGCCGTAGCCGCTCTGTCTCTTGGCGCGAACACAGCTCCATCCTGCTCGAGAGGTCGAAAGCCATGCTCAAACCGACCGCAACCGCCTCGCCATGCAGCAGACGGCCATCGTAACCAGCCTCGGCCTCCAGCGCATGGGCAAAGGTGTGGCCTAGGTTTAGCAGCGCCCTGTCACCACTCTCCCGTTCGTCGCGGGCAACAATAGCCGCCTTGGCGCGGCAGGACACCGCGACTGCATGGCCCAGCGCCTCCCGATCGCCCGACAGGACCGCGCCGCCATGCTCTTCCAGCCACTCAAAAAAGCTGAAATCGTCAATCAGGCCGTACTTCACCACCTCGCCATAGCCCGCCCGCAATTCACGCTCCGGCAAGCTGGCCAGGGCGGTGATGTCCGCCAGCACCAGGCGGGGCTGATAAAAGGCGCCAATTAGATTTTTGCCTTGTGCGGCATTGATGGCCGTTTTGCCGCCGACCGAGCTGTCGACCTGCGCCAGCAAGGTGGTGGGGAGTTGGATGAAATCCACGCCCCGCCGCAGAATGGCGGCGGCAAACCCCGCCAGATCACCGACCACGCCGCCGCCCAGGGCCAAAATCGTATCCTGCCGTTCAATCCGCAAATCCAACAGGCGGTCCAGCAACGATTGCAGTTGCGCGAAATTCTTCGAGCCTTCGCCAGGGGGTACGATAATGGCGTCGTTTCGTATGCCGTTGGCCTCCAGGGATGCCCGTAGCGGCGCCAAATACAGCCCGGCCACGGTTTCGTCGCTGACGATGACCACGCGCGGCCGTGTCAGGAGCGGCGCCAGATAGGTCCCGGCATTGGCCAATAGGTCATCGCCGATAACAATATCGTAGGAACGGTTGGCCAATGCGACCCGCACCGTGGCTGTTTCGCCGCCTCCCGTCATCGGCCCGATTCCCCGGCGCCGGTGGAAACGTGGTCCCGAAGCGCCGCGACGATGTGTTCCACAACGTCTTCGTGCGGGCCCAGACCGGACGTGACCGTGATATCGGCCAGTGCATAGGTCGGATCGCGTTCCGTCATCAGGCGGCTCAAAATCTCCCGCGGGTCGCCCTGTTTCAACAGCGGCCGGTTGTCGCGGCGTAGGACCCGCTCCAATAAAACATCCAAATCCGCCCGCAGCCAGACCGATATACCCTGTTGGCGAATGGCGGCGCGGGTCTCCGGGTCCATGAACGCGCCTCCTCCGGTGGCCAAAATATGGGGCGGGCCGTCCAACAGGCGGGCGATAACACGCCGTTCACCGGCCCGGAATGCCTCTTCGCCGTGGCGGGCGAAAATTTCGCCGATGCTGCTATCCGCCGCTCTTTCAATTTCCTGATCGGCATCGAAAAATGCCAGACCCAGACGTTTGGCCAGACGCCGGCCAACGGAAGATTTGCCTGCTCCCATCAAGCCGACAAGGACAACGCCACGGCTTAATTCAAGGTCAATTGCTTCACTCATGACAAATGTACATGGTGATGTCGGCGGCCATTTCCATGAAGACTCCGGTCACGGACGCTGGATGTCTCGGACATCATGGTCCGGTCCCGTGTCCAGTCCAGGATCCGGTGTCGTTGCAAGGCGGGCGCGCAATATATAAGTTGGCGCCTGTATGGACTAAGTTTTGCCACATTCACAGTCTAACAAACAACCGTTGCGCTGTCCTCTTTCGCCGCACCAATTATGGAATATCGTACAATTATCGAACCGGCTAACAAATTCCGATGAATAAAATTTCACTGATCCTTATCGCCTTCGTGGTGATTTTGCTGGCGGGCGGCGTAGCTTTTTTGGCCGCGTGGGAGATCCCGGCCCCCAGCGCACCCGTGCACAAGGTTTTGGCCGATGACCGTTTCCCCCGCTAGCGTATTTTCTAAAACAATGTGCCCGGACTCTTAAGGATAAAGCAATTGAACCAATTACCCATGTCGCGCCAAATAGGTCTTGTGCGACACCGTTTAATTGAAAATTGCTCTCTTTGGCCGTCAGTCCTGGTGGCATTATTGCTGTCGCCCGTGATCTGGCATGGGGGCGCTCACGCGCAGAGCCCAACGCGGACGGAAATGAAGGAACTGCCCAGCGTCACCGTGGGACCGGCGCCGGTTAGCAAACGTCCAAGCTTCATCAAGGGCCCCGAAGTCGCGGCGCCCCGGCGGGGGAGCGGACGGCAACCGAGACAATTGGAGCTGCGGCTTGATCCCAAGACCGGACAGGCATTGACGCCGCAACAGATGGAAGAACGCGCCCGGCGCAAGGTGCAAGCGCCCCGGTCCCTGCGTTCGGTGCGGCCGGCAAAACCCAAGCCCAAGGCGGCTGCCGCCACGAAACAGAAAACCCTGGACGCCGCTAAAGGCAAGGCCGCGGACGACGACCCTGCAAATGGCATTCAGGTTCGGAACCTGGGGTTGGCCAAGGTCTCAGCCATTGGTTTGTTGACCGCGGCGGAGGGCGGGTTTGGCCATGATATGTGGGTGGGAACGCCTCTTGCATTGGTCATGGCGTTGTTGCCACGCCTGCCCGTGGCGACCGCCTCGCCCGTCATGCAGACGTTGCGCCGGCGCTTGCTGATATCGACCGCGCTACCGCCCGACGACGGTGTTGTTGGGAGCGACGGCGGCGGCAAGGCCCAGGATCATGCCCAGGATAGAGATGGCAGGGCATTGGTCGCGGCGCGTATCGAACGACTTGCAGCCGCGGGCGATTCGGATGCCGTTGCGCGTTTGTTGCAGTTTTCCCCATTGACGATGTCCAACCCGGTCTATGCCCGCGTCCGTGTCGAGGCGGAATTGCTCAACGGCAATGTGCGCCAAGCCTGCCGCTTGGCCCGCAACTATCTGGGCAGTGACAACAGTAGCGGCGGCGATGAAATGATCTGGCAGAAGATCGTGGCTTTTTGTCTGGCATTGGATGGCCAAACCGCTCAAGTCGAATTGTACGAACAACTGCTCTATGAAAATGGTGTCGAGGACGAAACATATTTCACCCTGTTGGCGGGATTGAGTAGCGGCGAGGGGGAGCCCTTGGCGCAGATGGCCCGTGCCGAGCCGTTGCACTTGGCCATGTTGCGGACGGCGCGCCGGGCGGTGCCGGAGGATGCGCTGCAAGGCGCATCGCCGGCGGTGGTTCGGGCGATCGCGACCTCGCCCAATGCATCCCTGCCCTTGCGACTGGAGGCTGCCGAACGGGCGGAATCCATGGGCATATTGACCACGGATGTCCTGCGCCGGGTCTATGCCAGTGTGCCGTTTTCCGCCGAACAGTCCGCCGATGCCATTGCCTTGGCGAAAACCCAACCCGGCCCCTCCGCCGCCGCTATTCTGTATCAGGTTACGCAGATTGATGACCAGGTGTCGGGCCGTGCCCGGGCCCTGATGGCGGCCTGGCACAACGGCCGGCGCAGTGGCCGCTATTTGACCGCCGTCCGGGTCAACCTGGCCCAAACCCGCGCCATCCAACCGCATGCCGAACTGGCTTGGTTTGCCGCGTCCGCCGGCCGCGCGCTGCTCGCGGTGGGGGATCGAAAAGCCGCTCGCGCCTGGTTGATGGCGGTAGTCGAACCTGCCCGCGCGGGTCAGGTGGACGCCGCGGCGGCCATGCTGACCCTTGCACCCCTGTTTTACGTCGGGGCGGGGGAGCGCGCCGATCCGGGGCTGGATCCAATAATGGAAAAAGTTTTGGCCGGCTGGTGGCAGGGAGAGGTTGCAAATGCCGGCGTGGAAAGGTACCAACGCGCCATCAGGTTGTTCGGCTTGCTGACCGCCCTGGGCAGGAATGTTCCGGGGGACCTTTGGTTGCCGTTGTTTGCGGTATCGGGGGGGGATGTTGAGCAAGCTTCGCTGCAATCGTCGCCGTCGCCACCATTAATGTTGCTAGGCCTGGAACGGGCCGCGGTGGCTGGGCGCAGGGGCGAGGTGGTGCTGCTGTCTTTGCTGCTGCTTGGCGACGGGGGACCGGCGGCGGGCGATATCGTGACCCTGGGGCGGATTGTTGCCGCCCTGCGTCAGGTTGGACTGGCGGATGATGCGGGCGCCGCGGCGCTGGAAGGGTTGTTGGGTACGGGTTTTTAGTTGTTTTTTTCAAAACTGATGTGAGTGTTGCGTTGTCCCAATCATTACAATACGTCGATAATTTTCTCGAGATGCTGGCAGTCGAACGGGGCGCCGCCCAGAACACGCTGGAATCCTATGGCCGCGATCTGCGCCATTTCACTGAATTCAACGGCTCCGCCATCGCGGGCGCGGACGCGGCGGACATTCGCAGCTATCTGGCCTATTTGGAACGCGAAGGCATGGCGCCGTCGACGGCGGCCCGTCGTCTTTCCGCCCTGCGGCAGTTTTACCGTTTCCTGCATGCCGAGGGCATGCGCAGCGATAATCCCTCGACCGCTATTGACAGCCCGCGCCGGGTCAGGCCCCTGCCGAAAGTACTGACGGAGGCGGAGGTTGAGCAACTTTTGACGGCGGCGCGAACGTATAAAGGCCCGGAAGGCATTCGCCTCGTTGCCATGATGGAGCTGTTATATGCCACGGGGCTGCGCGTTTCGGAGCTGTTGATGCTGCCCTATCCGGCGGTGCACGCGGACCGGGCCTTTATCGTGGTCAAGGGCAAGGGCGGCCGGGAACGCATGGTGCCGTTGAGCGAGCCGGCAATGAAGGCTCTGGAAAAATACGATACAGTGCGGTCTCGCTTCGTGCGCCGGCCAGCGGATGATGGCTGGCTGTTCCCATCCCGCTCCAAGGGCGGGCATTTGACCCGGCAGCGATTTTCACAACTGGTCAAGGAATTGGCCAAGGCGGCGCAGATCGATGCGGCGAAGGTCTCGCCTCATTCCCTGCGCCACGCATTTGCCTCGCATCTTTTGGCCAATGGCGCCGATCTGCGGGCGGTGCAGCAAATGCTGGGCCATGCGGATATTTCCACCACGCAGATTTATACCCATATTCTGCAAGAGCGCTTGCAGGAACTGGTCAAGACGGCGCACCCCCTGGCCGATTGAACGGGGCATCTAGAGCAATTCCGATCTAGAGCAATTTTCAACTAACTGGATTCGCTCTTGCGATCCAAGTAGTTGGTTCAATTGCTCTTTTCTTAAGAATCCGAGCATGTTTAAGGAGAACATGCTCTAATGTGAATCGCGAAGCGAATCTAAGTGACTGGAAAAATTGCTCTAGAGCAACCCGTATTCAATTGGATTCAATTGAATACGGATAAGTTGCTCCATCTTAAAGGTTTTAGCGCATGTCGCGTTCAATTGAACGCGACATGCGCTAATCTTAAGAATCGGAGCATTTCCTATTCGGAAGTGCTCTAACCGGCTAAACTGACGGACTGACCCAGCGGACCAACTTGACGGATAAACCTGGCAATTCGAACCCCATGATCAGCTTCCTTGATTTCGAGAAACCGATCGCCGAGCTGGAGGCGCGCATTCACGATTTGCGCCAACTCGACGGCGAACAGGAAGGCGGCGCGGATATCGAGGATGAGGTGACCCTGCTGCAAAGCAAGGCCGAGGAACTGCTGCGGGAAACCTATGGCAAGCTGACGCCGTGGCAAAAGGTGCAGGTGGCCCGTCACCCCAACCGGCCGCAGTTCAACGATTACATCGATGGTCTGATCGAGGATTTCACGCCGCTGTCCGGCGACCGTGCCTATTCCGATGACAAGGCCATAACAGGCGGCATTGGCCGCTTCCGGGGCCGCTCCGTGATGGTCATCGGCCATGAAAAGGGTAGCGACATGCAAAGCCGGGTGCGCCATAATTTTGGCATGGCCCGGCCCGAGGGCTACCGAAAAGCGGCGCGCCTGATGCGTCTTGCCGACCGCTTTCATTTACCCATTATCACCCTGGTGGATACCCAAGGGGCCTATCCCGGCGTCGGTGCGGAGGAACGTGGCCAGGCCGAGGCGATTGCCCGTTCGACGGAAACCTGTCTCGATATCCGCGTGCCCCTGATCGCCTGTCTGGTGGGCGAGGGCGGCTCGGGCGGCGCCGTGGCCTTGGCCACGGGCAATACGGTTATCATGCTTGAGCATGCCGTCTATGCGGTGATCTCGCCGGAGGGTTGCGCCTCCATTCTCTGGCGCTCCGCCGAGCGCGCTCAGGATGCCGCCGACGCCATGAAAATTACGGCGCAGGATCTGACCGAATTGAAGGTGGTGGATCATGTGGTTGCTGAATCGGTTGGTGGCGCGCATCGCAATCCCGCCTCCACCATTGCCGCGCTGGGTGACGCCATCGCCAAGGCGCTGGCCGAATTCGATGGCAAGGACGGCGGCTTCACCCGCCAGCACCGCCGCGAGAAGTTCCTCGCCATCGGCCAGTCGGGGATAACTTAGATCTATTCCGGGACCGTCCGGGTCATTTCGTCCCTGCCATGACCCGTTCACCCGCGCCCTGAACAGCGCCATGGCGATAGAGCAATTTTCAATTAATCGGGTGAGCTATCGCGTAAGCGGGGCGAAACACCGGGCAATGAGAGATTTTGTCGAACTTCGACGTCCATCAAATCGTCATGCCCGCGTAGGCGGGCATCCAGGGACAAATCATAACTATCTGAAAACATGGATAAATCTGGATACCCGCCTGCGCGGGTATGACAATGGAAGTGTGTGGCGGCAGACTTCACTTGTGATCCGCCCGGTGTTTTGCTCCGCTTGCGCGATAGCGACCCAAGTGATTGGTTCAATTGCTCTTCTCTTAAGAGTCCGAGCATGTTTAAAAAGAACATGCTCTAGCAACATTGGATGACAAAATTTATGCGCATTATCGCTATTCCACAGTCTCGGTTACGTCAAAAAACGAATAGAGATCTTGGTAGGAAAAATGCGAGTAACTCGTGTCGGGCAGTAGGGGGAAATTCTGCCCAAAGTATTTATTGAAGACTATTCGAAACGTATTTACGGGCGTGACAGCTTCGTAGAGCCGGCCATACGCCCGGTCGGGGAAATAGATGACGTTTAGTATGCCGAATTTCTGTCTCAGTTCTTCCGCCGTCGCCTCGCTCCAGTCGAAAAACAATCGATCCGCCACATACCTGGCGGGAAAAGGCCCCTCGTCCGATTGAATAATGATGATCGGTTGTGGTTTCCTTTCGAGCAGCCGGTGAACCAATTCCTTAATTTTCCGGTTCGCATATTTCAGCTGATCAATATAGTTCTCATTTCTGCTCATGGCTTCGGCTTCGGCGGCCGTTTTGTAGCGGCCATCGGCAAAGAATACGAAGGGACTATGCGGCAACAAAATATGGGCGAACACAAAACGTGGCGCCACGCGGTCATGGCGGGCAGCAAGTTTCTCAAATTTTCTCCGCACCCGAAAGAATTGGCGCCGGTGTTTGCTATTTGACTGAGGTCGAAATAATGCAAGCAAACGCGTTGGCAGCAGTGGTTCTACAAGAAGCGATTCGAACTCGTTCAATTTGAGATTGGCCCAAGGCGAAGCCAATATTGCCGTGAAAATTTCGTCGGCGCGTAGGTTCTTCCTGGTCGGCTCCCACCATGAGCCCAGATGGATAAAGCGATAGCCGCGGGCCTTAAGAAAGCGGGCGACTTCATGGTCTTGCAATAATGAGAGCACCGGCTTCTCGTCGCTAGATCCTGTCCCGATACGTTCAGAGAGATAGGTCAAATGCCGTAAGTTCAGGCTCGAGGCCAAGGACTGCATGGTTACGGTATAATTTGCCCGACTGCGATCGACAATATAGAAGCCAAGTTTGCTAAGATGGTCGAGAAACGCGCCGTTGTTATATTTATAGACCTCATTGAGTGTCCGGTTTCCGGCATATCGGTCAAATATCAGATAGAATATTTCCGGGTACTCGCTGCGGTTCGGCGCCGTGACCGCGAGGGCCGTTTTTGGGACCATCTTTGGCGCCGCCGCGTAAGTAAACCGGCCGATCTCTCCCGCCGCATTCAAAATCAACGAGCCGATCGGCATCAGAACAAGTACCAGCGTGAAAATATTTAAAAATACCGTCAAAATCTTTAAACGCGAACGAAAGATAAATACAAATAGGAATACAATTAGAAAAGAGCTTACCCAAAGAGGCAGGAAAACATAATTATCAATCAATCCACTCTTGGCGTCGTAAATATAGTCATAGAAATGACCATAAAAGACGATGTACACAATGATTAGTGAAGATATTATGCCCGCCAACCGGGAATTTTTTAGAACTATCCAAATTATCGCTACAAGTATAATCGCTGTAATGACAGAAAATATAATGGATGGTATTACATTACGGAAAAATACCTCATTTTTATTCAGGTCATATGAATAAAGACATATATAAAGAGCAATGAGGACAGAATGAAAGGGAATTTCGTGATACCAGTTCTTGATCTTATTTCGTGAATTGTGTCTGGTATCCATGGCGAGGTTTGACATCCCGTCTTTATGTCGGCTACACCGCGTGGCGCACAGGCCGGATTGTGAAGGCTAACACGCGATCAACCGCCACCGTCATAAAATTGTATTGAAAGCGAAAAATCGCTTTAGTTCCCGACGGGCCGCGTCAACCCTCAAGCATGGGAAATTTTTCGGTGCCCACTGGCAATAGCCCGGCTTGCCCGAACAGCGCCACGCTATTCAACCCGGATTGCGTTGGATAAGTTGTAAAGCCTGCGATCGTTGACTTGTCGGCGGGGCATGACCTATGGGCGAATACCGAAATTCCGTTAGAGCGTTTTCAATTTAGTATGACCCATATCCTGAATTTGCAAGATAGTTGGC
>JAPYPT010000192.1 GCA_029937535.1 Alphaproteobacteria bacterium | reverse complement strand
ACAGCGAGGAAACGGAGGTTTCCTCGCTGATGCGGCGGATCGCTTCGCCCAACAGGGATGCGATGGAGATGGTGCGGATATTATGGGCCGTCGCCATGGCCTGGGTCGGGGCGATGGAATCGGTGACCGTGAGGTGTTCCAAGCCGGACGACGTTACCCGCGCCACGGCGCCGCCCGACAGCACGCCGTGGGTGACATAGGCAAAGACCCGCGTCGCGCCGGACTCTTTCAAGGCATCGGCCGCATTACACAGGGTGCCGGCGGAATCCACGATATCATCGACCAGAACACAGGTGCGGCCGTCCACTTCGCCGATGATATTCATCACTTCCGACATGCCGGCTTTCTCGCGCCGCTTATCGACGATTGCCAAATCGGCGTCCAGCCGTTTCGCCAGGGCCCGGGTGCGCACCACGCCGCCCGTATCGGGTGAAACCATAACCAATTTTTCGTCGCCGTACTGCTCGGCGATTTCCCGGGTAAAGACAGGTCCGGCAAAAAGGTTGTCGGTTGGAATATCAAAAAAGCCCTGGATCTGTCCGGCATGCAAATCCAAGGTCAGGACCCTGTCGGCGCCGGCGGTTGTGATCAGGTTGGCGACCAGCTTTGCCGAAATCGGCGTGCGCGGTCCCGGTTTGCGATCCTGGCGGGCGTATCCGAAATAGGGCAGCACGGCCGTTATGCGCCGGGCCGAGGCGCGGCGCAGGGCATCGATACAGACCAACAGCTCCATCAGATTGTCGTTCGCCGGCAGGGAGGTGGACTGGATGATGAAGACGTCTTCGCCCCGCACATTTTCATGGATCTCCACGAAAACTTCCATGTCGGAAAAGCGGCGCACATCCGCGTTGGTCAGCGGTGTTGCCAGATAGGCGGCGATGGCTTCGGACAAGGGTCGGTTACTGTTTCCCGATAGCAGCTTCATGGCGTTTGCCGGCCTCCCACGGACGTGAACACTTTACTTCAATGTCCGGCGTCGCTGCTCCAGACACAGGGGAGTCATAATCAATCGGCCCACCGGCTGCAAATCAAGAGATCGCCGTCCACCTCAACGATGCTTGAACTGCGCGGCACGCTTCTCCATGAAGGCGGCCATGCCTTCGGATTTGTCCTCGGTGGAAAATGTGGAATGGAACATTCGGCGCTCGAATCGGATGCCTTCGGCGAGGGTGGTTTCATAGGAGCGGTTGACGCATTCCTTGGCGATCATCACCATGGGCTGGGACAATTTGCAGATTTTCTCCGCCATCGCCAGGGTCTCGTCCATCAGATCGTCGAGGGGCACGACGCGGCTGACCAGCCCGGCCCGTTCGGCGTCTTCCGCCGTCATCATATGGCCGGTCAGGACCATTTCCATTGCCTTTGACTTGCCGACGAAGCGGGTGAGCCGCTGGGTCCCGCCGGCGCCGGGTATAATGCCGAGGTTGATTTCCGGCTGGCCGAACTTCGCGTTATCGGCGGCGATGATGATGTCGCACATCATGGCCATTTCGCAACCGCCGCCCAGGGCAAAGCCGGCCACGGCGGCGATGATCGGTTTGCGGCATTTGCTGACCCGCTCCCAATTGGCGGTGATAAAATCCTCGCGGTAGACGTCCATATAGGTTTTAGGCGCCATTTCGGTGATATCGGCTCCGGCCGCGAACGCCTTGGTGCTGCCGGTCAGAATAATGCAACCGATGTTCTCATCCGCCTCGAAGGTGTCGAGCGCTTGTCCCACGTCGCCAACCAGCGCTGAATTCAGGGCGTTCAAGGCCTCCGGCCGGTCCAGGGTGATAATGCCCACGCCGCCCTTGGTCTCCACCAGAATATTGTCATATGCCATGACCCGATCTCCTCACTGTAATGACGAATTTCCGAACGTTTCGAAGGCTGCCGTCCTACTCGCTTCCAGGCGCAATAGCAAAGCGTACGATCAGTATGGAGTCATTTTTTTCGACACTTATGCGCAGGTTCTCGCCGTCTCTGAAGAAATGCCCCCGGCCCAGGCGGCGCCAGCCCAACTGCGGCAATGTCTCGTCATAGAACGTCCACAGAGCCGCCTGATCGCCATCCCCCCGGGCCGCCGCCCTGACGAGGCGTCCATCGGGTTTGTCAAAGACCAAGGTGGTCTCGGGTATGGCGCGCAAACCCGGCATCAACGGTACATCCGTGACGCCGGCGACAAAGCGGTCACTGCCCTGCGCGGATACGGGGCAGGGCGCGGCCAACCCGAGCACCAGGCATGCCGCCAATATGTTTCTTTTGCCTACCATGGCGGTAGCCTAACACAATCGGCTATGCTCTGGGCTTGGATGGATTGGCACGGGTTTGGACCGGCCGGTTCGGAATAGGGGGTTTTTTTCGTGCGGACTTTGAAAACCATGCCGCGGACGGTGATGTTTTTGCTGATGCTGCTTTTCCTGCCAGGCATCGCCGAAGCACAAGTTTTCGGTGCTGATCCGCTGTACGATGCCGCGGAACGTGGCAACCTTTCCGATGCGGAAAAGGCCATTCTTGGCGGCTCCTCGGTCAATATACGTGGCGGGCAACGCCTGACCGCGTTGATTATTTCGGCCCGGATCGGCGCCACGGACGTGGTGGAGTTATTGCTGGCCCATGGCGCGATCACCAATCTAGCCGATGATGAAGGCAACTCCGCCCTGATCAATGCGGCGCTGAACGATCATGAAGACGTCATCAATGCCTTGCTGGACGCCGGCACCGCGATCGACCAAGCCAACAAGCAAGGTGAAACAGCCCTTATGCGCGCGGCCGGGGCCGGCAGCGATTTTGCCGTCGCCGCCCTGTTGGCGGCGGGCGCCGATCATGGCCTGACGGACTTTACCGGCCGCACGGCGCTGGATCTGGCGCGGGAAAACCGCCGCGGACAGGTTATGGATACGTTTCGGAGAGCCGGGGTTACGCGTTAGACCGTTTTCGATATTCATCGAAATTCCAAGCCGCCCGCTCCCCCTCCCGGCCACCCACTGGGATTATTATCCCAAATATACGGTGGGGGTGGCCGAGAGGAGGAGCGGGCGGCTTGGCTGCATTGAAAATGCGCTAACGCCTCGCCGCCGTTTTTTCACTGGCTGATTTCAACTGGCCGCAGGCGGCCATGATATCGCGGCCTCTGGGCGTGCGGATCGGGGCCGAATAGCCCGCATCGTTCAGCAGCTTGGCGAAGCGGTGAATGCGGTTGTTGGAACTGCATTCGTAGGGTGCGCCGGGCCAGGGGTTGAACGGTATCAAATTGATCTTGGCGGGCAGGCCGGCCAGTAGGCGGACCAGTTCGCGGGCATCCTCCAGGCTGTCGTTGACCTCTTGCAGCATGACATATTCGAAGGTAATACGCCGCGCGTTGTTGGCGGAGGGGTAGTCGCGGCAGGCCTGCATCAATTCCGCAATGGGATAGCGCCGGTTCAAGGGCACCAGAATGTCGCGCACCTCGTCCCTGACCGCGTGCAATGACACCGCCAAATTAACGCGCAATTCGCGCCCGCAACGTTCCATCGCCGGCACCACACCGGCAGTGGACAAGGTTATGCCCCGGCGCGAGAGGGCGATGCCGGCGTTGTCCATGATAATATTCAGGGCCTGGGCCACGTTGTCGTAATTCAACAACGGCTCTCCCATGCCCATCATCACGATGGTGGAAATCCTGCGTTGGCCGTCATCGGTGGGCCAATCATCCAGGCAGTCGCGGGCCAGCATGAACTGGCCGAGTATTTCCCCAGGCGTAAGGTTGCGCACCATGGGCATGGTGCCGGTATGGCAAAAACGGCAATTCAGCGTGCAGCCGACCTGGCTGGACATGCACAGCGCGCCGTAATCCTTGCCGTCCCGGTCCTGGTCGGGGATATAGACCATCTCGATCTCGTTGCCGTCGGACAGACGCAACAGCCATTTTATGGTGCCGTCCGTGGACCGCTGGGTGGTGGCAATGGCGGGGCGGGCGACGCTGTGGCTTTCGCACAGGCGGTGGCGAAGTTCCTTGCCCAGATCGCTCATCTCTTCAAAACCGGTTGCGCCACGATTGTACATCCAGCGCCAAAGCTGTCCGACCCGCATGTTCCGCTGCCGCTCCGGCACCTCCAGGCCAGCCACCACCGCCGACAATTCGGGGCGCGTCAGGCCGACCAGGCTTGGCGCCGGGGTGGCTAGTTTCACCTCGTCCGCGGTTGCTACATCGACCGCCGCATCGGTTGCCATATTGACGGCGTCGGTCATTTTACCTTGCAGGTCCGGTTGATGGCCTTGTGGGCCCGGGTAAAGCCCTTCAGGGAATAGCTGTCGGTGGTCTTCGTACCCCGCTTCGAGGTCCCGCGGATGACCATTTTTTGTCCCGCCCGCATGGCGGCGATCAATTTCGACTCTGTCTTGGCGTCCTCGACCCAAGCCGTGTCATCCACGGTGTAGAGTTTGAATATCTTGCCATCCACATCGATTGTGGCGCTGCTGCCGGGCTTGAGCGGGTAACCCACATAGACCCCCACTTCGCCCTTGATCTTCTTATAGGGCCGGTGGGTCACCAACAACCAAATCGGGCCGCGCTTAACGCCGGCCGGTTTGCTGTCCTTGGGTTGCCCGGCTAGGTAACAAGCCTGCCCCTTGCCTTCCTTCAACGAGAAAGCGCCCCAGACGCCGGGGCTCTTCAGCAACGACTTCGGCCCCTTGGCCTGTGCGGCGAAGGGTGCGGCAAGCAGGACCGCGGCGGCGGTCAGCATCAGCGTGAATTTTTTCATGGCGACAACATAAACCCAACCTTCGTCGATAGAAACCCTAGGTTCTTCTCAGAGTAGGTGCTGCTTTGGTCAGACCACCAAATTTTTAAGACTAGTGGTGCGCAAGACACCAAACAGAGAGATTCTTCTGTTTGGTTCGCACCACTAGGTGCGGAATTTCTGCGCCCCTTTAACATGGGCCGCCGCCGGGGTGCCCGGATTGCGGCTGAACGTGGCCCGTTGACCGAAGCGGCCGAGACTGACGATGCGGTCATACATCACAATGGCGCCCGCGGTGGCGACATTGATGCAAAAGGCGGTGGGAATTTTGATCACATGGTCGCAGCGCGCCAGCATTTCCGGCGTCAGGCTGCCCCGCTCCGGCCCCAGGACATAGGCCGCCTGGAGCGGATGTTTGAAAGTCGGCAACTCCACCGCGCCGTCAATCAACTCGATGCCCACCAACTGGCAGCGGTCGGGCAACAGCATGCCGTCCACGGCGTCGAATTCGTAAAATGGCAACTGGTGCGTCGATTGCGAGGTATCCGAGTAGGCCTTGCGCTGGGCATAGTTGCCGGCGACGGTAAAGAGGAACCCGGCGCCGAAGGCCTGGGCCGAGCGGAACAAATTGCCCGCATTCATGGGCTTGCTCAAACGCTCCACGCCAATGCCAAAATAACCGCGCATAAATCCTCTTTCCGCTGCCAGATCTTAAGAATAACGCCTATGGCGACAAACGCCCATGCTTTGTGTTAATTCGGTAGAGCAGTTCCGATCCAATGTGAATCACAAAGTGATTCTAAGTGATTGGAAAAACTGCTCTATTCTTAAGAATCCGAGCATTTCCAATTCGGAAATGCTCCGGCAGAAAAATATTGCAGCTCTGAACCGTGGGGAAGACATAGATGAAAGCGATGTTGTGTAAGGCGAATGGCCCAATTGAAAGTCTGGTACTGGAGGAGCATGAACTTCCGCCACCCGGCGAGGGCGAAATTCGGATCCGCGTTCGCTGCGCCGGCGTCAATTTTCCCGATATCCTGATCACCGAGGGTAAATATCAGTTTAAGCCGGAACATCCCTTTTCGCCCGGTTCGGAATGCGCCGGCGATGTGCTGGAGTTGGGCCCCGGCGTGACCGAGTTCAAACCCGGCGACAGGGTCATTGCCCTGACCGGCCACGGCGCCTTTGCCGAAGAGGTCAATGCCAAGGCCATCAAATGCCTGCATCTGCCCGACGATATTGATTACGAACTGGGCTCGGCCTTTGTGCTGACGTATGGCACCTCCGCCTATGCCCTGATGCAAATGGGCAAACTGCTGAAAGACGAATGGCTGTTGGTTCATGGCGCGGCGGGCGGAGTCGGTATTTCGGCCGTGGAAATCGGCAAGGCCATGGGCGCCAAGGTGATCGGCACGGGCAGTAGCGATGAAAAGCTGCAAGTTGTCACCGAACATGGCGCCGATCATGTCATCAATTACAACAAGGGCCCGTTCAAGGACCGGGTGAAGGAGATCTGCGGCAGCGCGGGCGCCGACGTGATCTATGATCCGGTGGGCGGCGACGTGTTCGATGAATCCCTGCGCTGCATCAATTGGGATGGCCGTCTGCTGGTTATCGGCTTTGCCTCCGGGCGGATCCCGTCGGCGCCGGCCAATCTGGCCCTGTTGAAGAACTGCTCCATCGTCGGCGTGTTCTGGGGCGCCTGGACGGAACGCAACCCCGACCTGCACCGCAAAAACATGGACATCATGTTCCAGTGGCTGCGCGAGGGTAAATTGCGGCCCAACATTTCCCACCGCTTCCCCTTGGCGGAAGTGCCGGCGGCCTTGAACGTGCTGGTCGAACGCAAGGTCGTGGGCAAGGCCGTGGTGGTGATTGACTAGTGGTAGTGGACTAGTGGTGGGTGGGGGATGTCTGGCGACGACACTGTTCGGGATCAATACGAGGCCTACCCCTATCCATCCCGCGACCCTTCGGACGAGGTCCACCGCCTGATCACGGGTTCGCCCAGTCATATTCTGGAGATCGAACATTTTATCCTGGCCGGCGGCCGGGCCGGTGATTTGCGCGCCCTGGTGGCGGGCGGTGGCACCGGCGACGGCGCCATCATGCTGGCCCAGCAATTGGCCGACCGGGGGATGGGCACGGTCACCTATCTGGATATGTCGGCGACCTCGTTGGCGGTGGCGGAGGCGCGTGCCGTTACGCGCGGCCTAAACAATATTTCTTTCCATCGGGGCTCTTTGCTGGATTTACCCGAAATGGGCTGGGCGCCGTTCGATTACATAGATTGCTGCGGCGTGCTGCACCATCTGGCCGAGCCCGCGGCCGGCCTGGCGGCCCTGGTCTCCGTGCTGGCGGCGGGGGGCGGCCTGGGCCTGATGCTCTATGGCGAACTTGGCCGCACCGGGGTCTATCCCGCGCAACGGGCCATTGCCCGGTTGGGGCTGGGCGGACCGGCGGTTGAGCGCCTGGCCCTGGCCCGGCGTCTGGTCGATGCCATGCCGGCCGGCAATTGGCTGAAGCGCAATGACTATCTGGCCGACCATCTGGCGGGCGACGATGCGGGCTTCCACGACCTGCTGCTGCACAGCCGCGACCGGGCCTATCTGGTAGGCGGGATCGTGGATCTGTTGGCCGGCGCGGGCCTGGCGATTTCGGGGTTTTTGCCCATGGGCGCCTATCAACCGGCGCATTATCTGGATGACCCGGAACTGATCGAGCGCGCCGCCGGCCTGGAGCAACCGGCGCGTTGGGCCTTGGCCGAGGAATTGTCCGGCGCCATGAAGACCCATGTCTTTTATGCCGTGCGGCAGGGCGATGAACAGCGCGGCGCGGCGTCGGGCCTGGCGCCTTCCATGGTGCCGGCGCTGCGCGAAATGACGGCGGAGCGATTGGCGGCGGGCCTGTCCGTCTCGCCTCGTTTAACCGCCACCTTGGGCGGGGTCGAGCGGCAGTTCGAGGTTCCGGAGGGGGCCGCGGCCATTATCGCGCTGATTGATGGACAACGGAGCCTGCGGCAAATCCATGGCCGACTGCGCGCCAAGGGTGCAAAAATTGGCTGGAATGAATTCCAGGACAATTTTTCCGCGTTATATGCGGTATTACATCCCCTCAATATTCTATTGTTCGCCGGGGCCGTGCTAGACTAGAGCAATTCCGATCTAATGTGATTCGCGCAGCGATTCCAAGTGATTGGAAAAATTGCTCTAATATTAAGAATCAGAGCATTTCCTACTCGGAAATGCTCTGGGAAACAGATGCATACGGACAGTTTATTTGAAATAGCCTTGTTGGCGGTTTGCGCTCTGGTCCTGGGCTTGGTGCTGCAACGTCTGCGCCAGCCGGCCATTGTCGGCTATATCTTCGCCGGCGTGGTTCTGGGGCCATCGGGCTTTGGCTTGTTCCCGGACCGGGGCCCGATCGAGACCCTGGCTGAACTGGGCGTGCTGCTGCTGTTGTTCGTGATCGGCATGGAGTTGTCCCTGCGGGCCTTTCGCCGGGTCCTGCGCCTGGCGGTTTTGGGCGCCGGCGCGCAGATCGTTTTATCCATTGGCGCTATGCTGTTCCTGGCGCAGTTTTTCGATCGCAGTGTCGAGACCGCCATCGTCATGGGTTTTGTCGTCGCGCTATCCTCGACCGCGGTGGCGATTAAGTTGTTGGAGGATATTGGCGAGTTGCGCACCGCCGTGGGGCGCACGGCGATCGGTGTGCTGATCGCCCAGGATCTGGCCATCGTGCCCATGCTGTTGATCGTCGATGGCCTCGCGGGCGGCACGGGTATTCCCCTCATCGGCTATGTCAAACTGTTCGCGGCGGTGGCGCTGCTGGCGGGAATGATCGTGCTGCTGACGGGGCGAAGCCGGGTTGGTGTGCCCTTCGCCCATGCCATCCACGGCAATGTGGAACTGGCGGCGATCACGGCACTGGCCTATTGCTTCGGCGCGGCGCTGATATCCGCGCTATTGGGCCTTTCGCCTGCCTATGGCGCCTTTCTCGCGGGCCTGTGGATCGGCAATTCCACCGCCCGGGCGCCCTTGCTGGCGGCGGCCCGGCCCATACAAAGCGTCTTGTTGATGGTGTTTTTCGTTTCCATCGGGCTGCTGCTGGACATGGGCTTCATTTGGGACAATCTGGCGGAAGTAATGTCCATCCTGCTGGTGGTCACGGTCCTGAAAACCATTATGAACGTGGCCGTCCTGCGGATCTTGCGGGAGCCCTGGCCCCGGGCCTGGATTGTCGGCGTCTCCATCGGCCAGATCGGCGAATTCTCCTTCGTGCTGGTGGCGGCGGGGGTGGCGGCGGGCCTGGTGCTGGACACCGCCGGACGCATCGCCGTCTCGGTGATCGCCCTAAGCCTGATGCTGTCGCCCCTGTGGTTGTTGTTCAGCCGCCGCTTGGAGCGTCTGGTGGGCACCAATGTTGTGTCCTTGCGGGAATACCTCGGAAACCTGTTTGCGCCGGAAACCAAGGCTGTCGCGAACATGTCGCTTTATACCCGGCGATTTACCCTGCACATGAGTAAATCGGCCAAGAACATGATGCCCCATGACGAGACGCCCGAGGGCGGCGGCGATGATGCCCGCATGGAAGGTGACGGCGAGGGTACAGCCGACGGTGATGACCAAAAATAGCCTTCAGGCGGACTACGCGCACGAAACGGCCGCGACGGCCCGGGGCCTGGTCCCGGTTTGCGGCATTGACGAGGCCGGACGGGGGCCCTGGGCCGGCCCCGTGGTGGCAGCGGCGGTGATCCTGGCGCCGGGCCATATCCCGGCCGGCCTGGCGGATTCCAAAACCCTGTCCAAGGACCGCAGAGAGGCGTTGTTCCGGCAACTGGCGGATGTTGCCGTGATTGGCGTGGGCCGGGCGGATGTCGGCGAGATCGACCGCCTCAACATTTTGGCGGCGACCATGCTGGCCATGTCCCGCGCCGTCGATGATCTGTCCGAACAGCCCGGCCTTGCCCTGGTCGATGGCAACCGCGCCCCGGATCTGCCCTGCGCCGTCGAGTGCCTGGTCAGGGGGGATGCCCGCTGTCTGTCGATCGCGGCCGCTTCCATCGTCGCCAAGGTGACCCGGGACCGGGAGATGACGGCCCTGGCGGAACGTTTTCCCGGCTTCGGGTGGGAGCGGAACGCCGGTTATGGCACGGCGGAACACAGGGCGGCCTTGGCCCGGCTGGGTCCAACGGAGGTGCACCGGCGCAGCTTCGCACCTATCCGCAAGCTTCTGGAAAATCCCGTAAGCGGCTGACTCCACGTTAAAAAACCAGTTGACGGGCGATTCGCACTCCATCAGGATGCGCCGCCATCATGACCAAGCACAGCAAAATAGCGCGCAACAGCATCCATCTGGGCGACAGCATCCAGTTGATGGCCGCCATGCCGGCTGCCTCCGTGGATCTGGTTTTCGCCGACCCACCCTATAATTTACAGTTGAGCGGAGATTTGCACCGCCCCAACAACAGCCGCGTCGAAGGCGTGGACAACGATTGGGACCGGTTCGAGGATTTCGCCAGCTACGATGAATTCACCACCGCCTGGTTGAGCCAAGCGCGCCGGGTTTTAAAGCCCAAGGGCGGATTGTGGGTGATCGGCAGCTATCACAATATTTTCCGTGTCGGGGCCATCCTGCAGAATTTGGGCTTCTGGATCCTGAACGACGTCATCTGGCGCAAGAGCAATCCCATGCCGAATTTTCGCGGCAAGCGCTTCACCAATGCCCACGAAACCATGATCT
>JAPYPT010000469.1 GCA_029937535.1 Alphaproteobacteria bacterium | reverse complement strand
CTGGTACCACAAGCAGCGCGCGACGCCGCCGAAAGCCTTCAAAAGGCGCCGAATACGGTCGTTTCAGAGGCCCCTCGGTGGCGTCATGAAACCTTGACGGTACTGGTACCGCCAGCGGTCCCACTCCTACCCGAGGGGCCTCTGAAATGATCTATATGGGTCTCTATCACTGTTACTTGGTATTACGGTTCAGATAGGTAAAGAGGTAGCCCGCCATAGGGTCTCTGACAAGGCGGTTTTTCATGCCATCTTGCCCCCGGCGCGGCCGGCAGGCACCATGCCCATAACAAAACAACTGTAGGCGTGAAAGGAAGCCATGGCATGAAAGATCTGATCGAGGAACTGCGCCGTCGCCAGGCCACCAGTCTGGAGCTGGGCGGCGCCGATCGCGTGGCCCGCCAGCATAACCAGGGCAAACTGACGGCGCGGGAACGGGTCGGTTTATTGTTCGACGACGGCACCTTCGAGGAGATTGGGCAACTGGCGACCCACGTGCACACGCCCGTCACCACCATTCCCAACAAGCACACGCCCGCCGACGGCGTCATTACCGGGTTCGGCAAAATCGAGGGGCGGCCGGCGGCGGTGGTGGCAGAGGATTTCACCGTGCTGGGCGGCTCCCTCGGGATCAATAATTTCGCCAAGAAGAACCGCATTATCGAATTGTCCCAGCGCGACAAGGTGCCCGTGGTCTGGCTGTTCGATGGCGCCGGCGCGCGCACGGACGAGTTCATCGGCCAGGGCCTCGCGCCCATGCATCATTTCATGGCGGTGGCCAAACTGTCCGGCGTCACGCCGCAGGTGGCCGGCGTCATGGGGCCGTGCGCGGGCGATAGCTCCCTGCTGGCGGCGATGATGGAGTTCATTGTCATGGTGGAGGGTACGGGCATGCTGGCCGCGGGCGGGCCGCCCCTGGTCAAGATGGGCACGGGCCAGGATGTGACCAAGGAAGAACTGGGCGGCGCCGATCTGCATTGCCGGGTGTCCGGCGTGGCCGACAACAAAGCCACGGACGATGGGGACGCCATTCGCCAGATCCGCCGTTATCTCTCCTATATGCCCACCAATGCCTATCAATACCCAGCCCGCGCGCCCACCACCGACAGCCCGGACCGCCGGGACGAGGATTTGGGCGATGTCCTGCCCGCCAACCGGCGGCGGCCCTACGACATGATGAAAATCATCGACAGCATCGTGGACCGGGATAGCTTTTTTGCCGTCAAGCCGGATTTTGCCAGAATGATGATTACCGGGCTGGCGCGCATGGCGGGCCACGCGGTCGGCATCATCGCCAACCAGCCAAAGGTCATGGCCGGCGCCATTACGGCCGCCGCGGGCGCCAAGCACCGCCATTTCATGGACCTGTGCAATGCCTTTCACCTGCCAATCATCTTTCTGATGGACACGCCTGGCGTCATGACCGGCCCGCAATCGGAGGCGGAGGGCGCGCTTCGGGCCGGGATGACCATTGCGCACAGTTTTGCCTTTGCCCGCGTTCCCCTGCTGTCGCTGACCATTCACAAGGGCTTCGGCTATGGCGCCGCCGCCATGGGCGGCCTGGGCGCGGGCCAATCGACAACCCTGGCCTGGCCCAGCGCCGATTTCAACGCCATACCTCTCGATAGCGGCATTCAGGCCGCCTACCGAGGGGTGCTGGAAAGCGCCGACGACCCGGCCGCCGAACAGGCCCGCCTGGAAGCCGAATTGGGCGCCCTGTGCGGCGCCTATCCAGCCGCCGAACAGATGAAGATCGACGATATCATCGAACCGGCCGCGACCCGGCCCAGGCTGATCCAGGCCCTCGAACGGGCGCTGAGCCATCGCGCCCAGGCCCCCGAACCCGCCACCCGATGGGGCTTCCTGCCTTGACGCCCCGCGCGATCGGCGCAATATGGCGGCCAGAGTATTTTCAACGAACGTTGAATCGCCGGGCCGCCCGCTCCCCCTCC
>JAPYPT010000191.1 GCA_029937535.1 Alphaproteobacteria bacterium | reverse complement strand
CAACTTGTCGATGGCTCTTCTCATGCTGGGCCGGACGGAGGAGGTCAAGCCGCTGGCCAATGGCGTACTCGCCTCTCAAGTTGATGATGTCCGGGCCCACTATCTGGCCCGGAATCATCTGACGGTCGCTGCCGTGTTTGAAGGCGACCTGGACACCGCACGCCGGTGGGCCCATGAACAAATGGAATTGTTTCCAACTGCCAGTGTTTCATTCGTACGGTCGGCTTATTACTATCTAAAAGATCAGGTCTATCTGGAACGCTACATCGCCGCGCTGCAAGAGGCCGGCTGGCCGGAATAGAGCCAAATTGAGATAGATCTAAAAGACCGGGTTCCGCCCATCACTCAGTATGCGGCCGCCGATGGCGATGAAGACCGCGCCCGCGGCCCGTTCAATCCAGTGGCGGGCGCGGGAAAATCGGCGCATCACCGGGGCCGACGACATGAACAGGCTGACCAGGCTGTACCAAGTCAGGGAAGCGGCGAAGACCAGGGCGATCATCAGGGCCAGTAGCCAGGTTGGTGTTTCCGCCGTCACGGATGTGGCGAAGACGGAAGTGAAGAGGACCATGGCCTTGGGATTGGTAAGGGTCACCAAAAAACCGAAGCGAAAGGCATGGCCGCTCAGGCCATCGGCGGAAGAAATTTCCAGCGCTGCCTGTTTGGCGAAGATCAGACGCAGGCCGAGATAGATCAGATAGGACGCGCCTAGAATTCGCACCAGCCAGGCCAGCCATTGGTATTGCACCAGCACCGCCGACAGGCCCAGCAGGCTCAGGGCGGCATAGAGGCCGAGGCAGATCGAGACCCCCAGCGTGGTCCACAGCCCGGCCCTAGCGCCCCCGGTCATGGAAGAGCGCACCACGCCGGCAAAATCCGGCCCTGGCAGCATCAGGGCCGGAATAAAAATGCCGAAGACGCTGAGCAGGACGATCGAAGAATCCATCCCTGGCCCTAAACTTCCGCCATCCAGGCGGCCTTGTCGAAGTTCACATGCTCGCCGAAATAATGCACCGCGCCCTCCAGTTTATCCAATTCCTCAATGCGGTAGACCCGTTTCGGGCCGTCGATACGTTCGACCACCTCTCGTTCCGCCACCCAGGCCTCCGCCGTCTGCAAAGTGCTTTGCCGCTGCAGAACATCCCAGATGTAATAATGATGGGGCACCACGATGCGCGGCTTAAGGCGTTCGGTGATCGCCTCCACATGCACATAACCCATGACGTGCTGGGAAGCATCCACGGGCAGGAGGGCGATATCGATATTGCCCAGGGCCCGCCAGATATCGTCGGGCGGGTCGTGGCGGTTGTCGCCCCAATGGACAATGCGCAGGCCGCCGGTTTCGACCACGATCAGGCAATGATCCCAGGAGCGGGGATTGTCGGGCGGTTCCACCTCGGTGCCGTGGAGATGCTTATGGACTTTTTTGAAGTCATAGAGGGCGCAACTCGAATCCACCGCATGCTTGTCCGCCAGGCCATAGATGGTCATGTCGCCAAAGCTATACATACCAATCAGGCGGTCCAGCAGAACATGGGCGTCCAGGCGGTGCAGGGCGTCATGATCGAAATGGGCATGGGTGGAAACACCGATGTCCACCGCCGTCAGGGGAAAATCCTTGAAGTACCAATCCCACGTGCGCGAGGGATGATTGCGCCAAGGATCGATCATCACGCTGACCCCCTTGGGCGAGGTGATGCGAAAGGCCGAACTACCGTAAAACGCCACCTCCACCGGCCCATCCCGCACTGGCGAACGATCGGCCTGCAGCTCGATCATCCGGTTATGATTAGTGGTCATCTGCCAGACGTTCAGGCCGGTGTCGATGTCGGTCATGGATGCCTCACGTTACGACGGCATTCGTACTTACGCCTTGGCGGCTGTCGCCTCGATCTCGACCAGCATGTCTGGCGAGGCCAGGCCGTCGATGATCAACAGGGTCGAGGCCGGCAGGGTGGCATCGCCGATGACCTTTTTGCGCGCCGCGCGGTAATCATCGATGCTGCGCGGATCGGTGAGGAAGACGGTGAATTTGACCAAATGCTTTTTGGTCATGCCGTTTTCCTTCAGGCAGGCCAGGATATTGCGAAAGGCCTGCTCCGTCTGTTTGCGGGCGCCTGCCTGCAGCTTGCCCTTGCCGTCTAGGCCGACTTGGCCGGCGATCACCAGCCATTCGGCGCCGGCGGGCACCCGCACACTGTGGCTATAGGCGCCTTGGGGTTTGAAACTGGACTTTGGATTTACAAACTCAGTCATTTTGGCAACTCCCTGTGTTGTTATCTCCGACGTCGAATTTATCTTAACCGACCATGCTGTAGCCGCCACTAATAGATATGATCTGGCCGGTTACCCAACTAGCCCCCGATGATGCAAGAAATACCACCGTCGGGGCAACATCCTCGGGCTGGCCGATCCGGCCGGAAGGATAATTCCGCACGATCTTGGCCATGTTGGTTTCCAGCCAATCCTTGTCGCTATGCCCGGTTTCAACTAATCCAAGCGCCACCGCGTTGACCGTGATGCCGTCGCCACCCAATTCCTTGGCGAGCGACTTGGTCAGGGACAGCACGCCGCCACGGGCAGCGGCGGTGATGGACAGGCCTTTTTCGCCGACGCGGGCGGAATCCCCGGCCAGGGAAATAATCCGGCCATCGCCCGACGCCGCCAAATGCGGCACGGCGGCGTGACAGCAATGGATCACGCCATACAGCCCCACATCGATCTGGGCATGCCAATCGGCCGGCGTGGTTTTGACGAAACGCTGGGGCGTGACGTAGCCGGCATTGTTCACCAATACATCCAGGCGGCCAAAATCAGCGATCATTTGTTCGGTCATGGCACACACGGCAGCATAATCCGTGACATCCGCGCCATAGGCCTTGGCCTGGCCGCCTTGACCTTCGATCTCCGCCACCAGGGCAGCAGCAGCCGCCTCCGAGCCGCGATAATTGATTGCGACGGCGGCGCCTTCGTTGGCCAGGCCGAGAACAATCTCCCGCCCCACGTCCCGCGCCCCGCCGGTGACCAGGGCCACCTTGCCTTTCAAGCCAAAATCCATGTCGTCTTACTCCTGTTTATTCTTGATCAAGCGGAACAATCGCTCCGGCGTCATGGGCAGAACCTTGACGCCCAGGCCGATGGCGTCGGTGATGGCGTTGGCCAGGGCGGCCGGCGCACCGATGGTGCCGCCCTCTCCCATGCCGCGGAAACCGCCCAAATTATCGGGCAACACGGTTTGCACGTGCTGCACGCTCATGGTTGGAATTTCCGCCGCCGTGGGGATCACGTAATCCATCAGGGAGGCGGTTTGGATTTGTCCAGCATCGTCGAACACGACTTCTTCCATCAGGGCGGCGCCGATACCCTGGGCAATGCCGCCATGCACCTGGCCATCGGCGATCAGGGGATTGATCACCCGGCCACAATCATCCGCCGCGCCATAGTGCAGGATTGTCACCCGGTAGGTTTCCGGGTCCACTTCCACCATTGTCAGATGGCTGGCGGGCGAGGTGGTGCCGAAGTAGGGATCGTACATCCGCGTGGCCTGCAACTCGATCTCCTCCCGCAGTTCCTTGGGGAAGCGGCCCATTTCCGAATACAGCGCCTTGGCCAGATCGCGAAAGCTCATGGATCTATCCGTGCCCTTTACGAAAATCCGGCCCGCCGCGGCATCCAGATCGCCGATGTCCGTTTCGAACATATGGGCGGCGGCCTTCAACACCTGTTCGCGTACGGTGCGGGCCGAAACGATCGCGGCGCCGCCCGCCAACACGGTACTGCGGGAGGCGAAGGTGCCGGTGCCGTGGGCCATCCCCGCACTGTCGCCATGGATCACCTCCACATCCTCGACGCGCACGCCCAATTCCTCGGCAATAACCTGGGCCAGGGTGGTTTCCAGACCCTGGCCGTGGGAGGCAATACCGAACTGCGCGGTCACCGCGCCGGTGGAATCGATGCGAATGGTCGCCGTCTCCGTGCCCGTGTTGACCGGCATGCCCGGCGCCACGGAAATACGGCTGCCAAGACCGGTCAACTCGGCGTAGGAGGCGAGGCCGATGCCGATCCACCGGCCCTGGGCCCGGCCCTCGGCCTGCTGGCGGCGCAGGGCGTCATAGTCCCGCGCCACGGTGTCGAGGCATTCCATGAAACCGCAGCGGTCCCAAACGATGCCGGAGGCCGATTTGTAGGGAAATTCCTCCGCCCGCACCATGTTGCGCCGGCGCATCTCCAGCGGGTCCAGCCCCAGCCTGGCCGCCGCCATGTCCATCAGGCGTTCCATGACAAAGGCGGAAATCGGCCGGCCGACCCCGCGGTAGGCCCCCGTCGGCGCCTTGGACGTGGCCACCGCCCGGGCGCGGGCCCAATAGTTCGCGACCCTGTACGGTCCGGGCAGGAAGGAGACCACCTGCACCGGCTCAATGGCCGCCGTCCACGGATATACCGAATAGGCCCCCACATCGCCGATACAATCGGCCCGCAGGGCCAGGATATGCCCCTCCCCGTCACAGGCCAGTTCCGCCTCGACGATCTCGTCAAAGGCCTGGGTGGTGGTCATCAGATCTTCCAGGCGGTCGGACAGCCATTTCACCGGCCGGCCCAGGCGCCGGGCAACGAGGCAAACCAGAACCTCCTCGGCGTATAGGGATGCCTTGCCGCCAAACCCACCGCCAACATCGGGCGCCACCACCCGCAACCGGTTGCCGGGGATATCCAGCATCTCCACCAGGGCGTCGCGGACGATGCCGGGCACTTGGGTGGTGGAATGCAGGGTCAGGGCGCGGCGGCCGGGATCATAATCGGCCAGATAGCCCCGGTTTTCCATGGCCGTCGGTGTCTTGCGGTGCATGCGGAAGGTTTCGGCCACGCGGATGGCCGCATCCTCCATGGCCGCCTCCACGTCGCCACGATGAAAGGTGCGGGAAACGATGACGTTGGTGCCCGCCTCTTCATGCAGCAGCGGGCTACCGTCCTCAAGTGCCGCCACCGGGTCGATGGCATCCCCCAGCGGCTCGTACGTCACTGAAATACATGCGGCGGCGTCCTCGGCCAGATAGCGGCTGTCCGCGACAACGGCGGCGATCGCCTCGCCCACATAGCGGACTTTCCCGGCCGCCAGCACCGCCAGCTCCGTGTCGTGATAATCCGCCATGCGGGAGGTCGCGCGGATCGGCTGAAACGTTCCCGCGATATCAGCGGCGGTGAAGACCGCCGCCACGCCCGGCATGGCCGTGGCCTCGGACGTATCGATCTCCACGATACGGGCGTGGGCATGGTCGCTGCGGCAAAAGGCGATGTGCAGCATGCCCGATAGATTGATGTCGTCAATGAACCGGCCCTGCCCGGTCAGCAAGGCGGGGTCTTCCACCCTCTGTACACGGGCGCCGATGATCTTGGGCCGCGCGTCAACGTCCATTTTCAAACATCGCAACCGGGGCAAAAGGCTGGACGGCGTGTCGTCCTCTCGAACCGTGAAACTTGGCCAACTGTGCTTGCCGCAAAAGCTCCTTGTCATGCCCGGACTTGATCCGGGCATCCAGGTGCTCCGTCGGCGATAACGAGCCCGACGGCGCCATGGATTGCCGGGTCAAGCCCGGCAATGACGACCCAAAAGAAGCGATCGCAAAACTCATTTAGAGTCCATCCCATGTTTGTTCCAGTCACCAACCACCGAGCGGATCGCCTGGACGATATGTTCATAACCCGTGCACCGGCACAGATTGCCCGATAGCCCCTCGCGGATCTCCCCATCCGTGGCGAGGGGGTATTTGCGCAGTAAATCCACGCCGGTCATCAACATGCCCGGCGTGCAAAATCCGCATTGCAGGGCGTGATGTTTTTGAAATGCCTGTTGCAGGGGATTGAGGTTTTCGACCGTGCCCAGCCCCTCCACCGTCTCGATCTCAGCCCCGTCCGCCTGCACGGCGAAACACAGACACGCGCGCACGCTGTCACCGTTCAGAATGACGGTGCAGGCGCCGCAAACGCCCTGCTCGCAACCCACATGGGTGCCGGTCAGCCCCAGTTCATGACGCAGAAAATCAGCCAGCAACAGGCGCGGCTCCACCTCCCGTTCATATGCCGTACCATTGACCGTGACCTTGATCACGCGGCCCGCTCCCACGCCGCCGTCAGGGCCCGCCGGGTCAGCACTTCGACCAGATGGCGGCGGTAATCGGCCGAGGCATGCAGATCGCTGTTGGGCGTAACCTCGTCACGGGCGGCTTCCGCCACCGCCGCGATATCGGCCCGGTCGGTGAACAGCGCCTCCGCCGCAGGCAATCTCATGGGCGTTTCATGGGCGCCGATCACGACGATCCGCGCTTCCGCGCCGACGGTCACCCCAACGGCGGTGAGGGCGAAATCACCGGCGCGGCGGGCGAACTCCTCGAACCCCCAACCCGTCCCGGTGGGCAGTGCGGGCAGCATGATTTCGGTCAAAATTTCGTCCTCTCCCAGGGCCGTGGCCAGGGCGCCCTGGTAGAATTCAGCCACGGGAATAGTCCGTTTCGTGGTCTTCAAATGCGCATCCAGCAGCAACGCCAGACCGGGCAGTTCCGCCGCCGGATCGCCATGGCACAGACTGCCGCCGATGGTGCCCCGGTTGCGGATCGCCAGATGGGCCACATGGGCCATGGCGGCGTGGAGCACGGGAAACCGCGCCTTCACCAGCGGCGATGTCTCCAGCGTATAATGCCGGGTCAGGGCGCCGATGCGCAGGCCACCGTCCCAGTCCTCGATATAGTCCAGGCCGGGAATACGGGTGATATCCACCAACAGGGGCGGCGCCAGCAGGCGGAAATTCAACATGGGCACCAGGCTTTGCCCGCCGGCGAGAATTTTGGCGTCCTGCCCCGCCAGGGCGGCGACCGCCTCGTCCAGGGAGGCCGGCGCCAGATATTCGAAGGCGGGGGGTTTCACGCCCTACAGGCCCTTGAAGACGGCCTTGCGCTTGCCGTGAAAGGCTTCCACGCCTTCCTTGAAATCTTCCGAGGTGCGCAGGCGGCCATAGGCGTTGCCCTCGATCTCGATGCCCGCCTCCAGGGTGGTATTCTGCGCCGCGTTCAGCACGCCCTTGATGGTCCGCTGCGCCAAGGGCGAAAATTCCCGCAATTCATCGACGAAGGCATCCACGGTCTCTTCCAACTTGTCGTCGGGAACGCAATCGAGGACGAAACCCCAGTCCTTGGCCTCGGCGCCCGAGACGCGGCGGGAGCGGAAGGTCATGTCCTTGGTCCGTTGTATGCCGATCATGTGCAGCAGGCGAATGCCGCCGCCCGATCCGGGGATCTGGCCGATGCGCTGTTCCGGCAGTGCAAACTGTGCCGTTTCCGAACAGATGCGGAAATCACAGGCCAGGGGCAGTTCGAACCCAACGCCGAAGCTGTAGCCGCGAATTTGCGCCACCACGGGCTTGTGACAGCGCGCGGGCGCGGCGATGTTGTTGGCCAGTTCAGAGACATGTTCCGGCGAGGCGGCCAGGAAGCCCGCGATGTTGCCGCCCGAACTGAAATGTTTACCTTCCGCCCGCAGCACGATGACCCGCACCCGCGCATCGGCATCCAGTTCCTCGAACACCAGGCGCAGTTGGTCGCGCTGGCGCATCTCGATCACGTTCAGGGGCGGGCGGTCGAGAATAATATCGGCCCGCTCCCGCGCCGCATCGATTTCGACCCTGAAGCCATCAAGGTCTTGCAAAATCTTGGCCCGCTGGCTCTCAAAGGAATTGGACATATGCGGTTTACTCCCTGACTACGATTGCAAAGTATATTCACCCGCCAGCAGCAATCGGCGCAGGATTTTGCCGACCGGCGATTTCGGCACGTCCCGGATAAAGACATATCCGCGCGGCCGTTTGAAGGGGGGTAACTCCGAATCTAGGCACCAGGCATCCAACTCGTCCTCCCCCACGTCATCCCGGCGCACGATAAAAGCGGTCACCACCTGACCCCAGCGCGGATCGGGCAGGCCGACAACGGCGACCTCGCCAACATTCGGGTGCAGGGACAACACGCTTTCAATTTCCACCGGCAGGATGTTCTCGCCGCCCGAGATGATCATGTCATCGACCCGGCCGGTGACGAAGATATCGCCGTCCCCGTCCCGGTAGCCAATATCGCCCGTGTAGTACCAGCCGTCATGCAGGGACTTTTCATCCGCGTCGGGGCGGTTCCAATAGCCATCGAAGGATTCATCGCCATCAAGAGCAGCAATGATCTGGCCTTCCTCTTGTCCCTCAATCACGTCATCCGGTCCATCCGCATCCAACGAAATAATCCGGATTTCCTGGTTCAAACCCGCCTTGCCCGCGGACCCCGGTTTGGCCGCCGCATTGGGCTCTATGGTGAATGTATAGATCTCGGACGATCCGTAGTGATTGACGAACAACTCCGGCTTGAAGGCAGCTTCGAGGTCCTGCAACAGACCATCGGTCATGGCCTGGCCGGCGAAACCGAGCTTGCGCACGGATGATGTATCCACGCCGTCGAAAAACGGCGAGGCCAAAAGGTCATGATACAGGGTGGGCACCAGATACAGATTGGTGACCCCATATTCGGCGATCAGGGACAGGGCTTCCCTGGGGTCATAGCGGCGCTGACAGACAAAATGGCCATTGATCAAAACCGAGGCCAGCAAGGAACGAACACCCATGGTGTGATACAGCGGCATCACGCCCAGGGTAATCTCGCCGCGGCCATATTGGTTCTGCGCCACATGGGCCATCGCGGCGGCGCGCTCGGCGCCCTGGGTCCGCGGCACGCCCTTGCCCCGCCCCGTGGTGCCGGAGGTGTAGAGCATCAAGGATTTATCCGCGACCACGGCGCGGGAAACCGGATCGGCCGGTGCGGCGGCGATCAGGCCCCGCCAGTCCCGATCCACGTTAAGGGAGGTAATGGCGGTCTCGACAATATCGGCGGTCGCATCCTCGAACACAACGGCCTTGGCCCCGGCATCGTTGAGGACATAATCCAGTTCCTCTCGGCTGGCCCGCCAGTTCAATGGCGTGATGACCAGACCGCCGATCTGCGCCGCCATGTGCAGGGTCGCGGCTTCATGGCGGTTTTGCAACACCGTCACGAAATGGTCGCCTTTTTTCAGGCCAAGGCCGTTCAGGCCCGTGACGGCGCGCAGAATGTCGTCCTGCCAGGCCTGGTAGGTCAGAATTTTGTCGAGGTCGGAAATCGCCACCGCGTCGGGCATGCGGCGAACGCTGGCCAGCAATGTGCGTCCCAAATCAAACATCAGCTTTTCCCAAAGACCTCCAAGGCCGCCTGAACGATGCCATGATAGCCCGTGCAGCGGCAAATATGGCCCGAGAGGACGTCACGGATACGGGCCTCGTCCGCCGCCGGCTCCTCCTCGTGAAGCTGGCTCAGGGACATCAAAATGCCCGGCGTGCAAAAGCCGCATTGCAGGCCATGATGTTTTTGCAGGGCGGCCTGCAGGGCATTCAAACCCTCCGCGCTGGCCAGCCCTTCCACGGTGTCCACTGCCCGGCCCTCCATCTGCACCGCATAACTCAGGCAGGAGCGCACCGCCTTGCCATCTACCCGGACGGTGCAGGCGCCGCAGGAGCCATGCTCGCAGCCCACATGGGTGCCGAAGGCGCCCAGATGCTGGCGCAGAAAATCGCTCAGCAACAGGCGCGGTTCGGCCTCCCCCTCGACGGCGCGGCCGTTCAGGGTAAATTGCACCGAATGGCGCTTGCCGGCTTCAAGGTAGCGCATCATGAACCTCGTCTATCACGCGCCGGCCTAGGCGGCGCACCAGGTGGCGCCGGTATTGGGCCGTGGCGTGTTGGTCGTCCACCCCGCCCAGGGACCAGGCGAAGTCGTTCAAGGCATCATCATCGACCGGCCACTTCAGATCGATCGCGCCGGGGCGGTTGGCGAGGCCGCCCACGGCCAGACGGACGCCACGGTCATTGCCCACGGCGGCCAGGGCAACAATGGCGAAATCACCGTGCCGCTGGGCGACTTCATGAAAGGCGCAGGCCGCGCCGACCGGGGCCACGGGAAACCGCGCCGCGACGATCATTTCGTCATCGCCAATATCCGTGGCCATCATGCCGAGCTGAAAATCCTCCGCCGAGACGACCCGGCGGCCGCGCCGGCTGGCCAACAGCACCTCGCCCCGCAACAATGCCAAGGCCAAGGGCAGTTCCGAACTCGGATCGCCATGGGCGAGGGAGCCGCAGACCGTACCGCGCTGGCGGGTCTGGTAATGCCCGATCCAGGGCAGCAGGCGCGCTAACAGCGGCTGAAACGCCGCCAGATCGGGCCAGGCCAGCAATTCCGCCTGGGTGACGGCGGCGCCCACTTCAATCGCGCCATTGGCCAGGGCAATGGATTTCAACTCCGCCAGTCCGGCGATATCGATCAGCACCTCCGGCATCACCAAACGCAGGTTCATCATGGCGCCAAGCGACTGACCCCCCGCACAGATCCGTGCCGCCGCGCCC